>CAYYCV010000041.1:9512-29593 GCA_964470405.1 uncultured Caryophanales bacterium | reverse complement strand
CGATATAATAATATCAACAGACCAGATAGAGAGAGGGAGAACTTGAAAATGGCTGAATTAACTACCATATCCAATCCCCCCATTCGATCGGCGGCAAAGGAGAAACATAAAATTCCTTTGTCCAGAATTCTTCGCAAGTACTGGGTTTTCTACGTGATGATGCTGCCCGGCATCATCATCCTGATCGCAAACAACTATGCTCCGATGGTCGGAATCCTGGTCGCTTTTAAAGATATCAACTATGTGGACGGATTGATTCACAGCCCCTGGTACGGGATGAAGAATTTCGTTTTTCTGTTCCAGACCAACGTCGCCTGGACGATGACAAGAAACACGCTGCTCTACAATTCCTTGTTCATTTTTTTGAATTTGATCTTCCCCGTCGGGTTTGCCATCCTGTTTAACGAATTGCGCAACAAATACCTGGCGAAATTTTATCAGAGCGCGATGTTTCTTCCTTTCTTCCTTTCCTTCGTTGTCGTCAGCTACCTGGGATTCGCTTTTCTCAGCAACGAGCACGGATACCTCAATCACGTGATTTTGCCGCTCCTCGGGCTGGATCCGATTGAGTGGTACACTTCGCCGGAGTATTGGCCGTATATTTTGCCGCTGGTCAATCTGTGGAAGGGCATGGGTTACTTTACCGTCATCTATCTTGCCGCGATTATCGGGATCGACAAGGAGTACTACGAAGCGGCGGTTATCGATGGGGCGTCGAAGTGGCAGCAGGTCCGAAGCATTACCATTCCGCAGTTGGCGCCGATCATCATTGTAATGACGCTGCTGCAAATCGGCCGAATCTTCTATGCGGACTTCGGGTTGTTCTATCAAGTGACGTTGAATTCCGGTATTTTGTATCCGACCACGCAGGTCATCGACACGTATGTGTACACCACGTTCAGAGCGAACGGGAATATCGGAATGGCGGCTGCGGCCGGCATGTACCAAGCGATTGTCGGATTCATCCTCGTGCTGGTTGCCAATCTGGTCATTCGCAGAGTAAGCAAGGAAAACGCGCTATTCTAACAGATAGAGAGGAGAGAGTCATCCGATGCAGGGATCCGTTCAGCTTAATCCCAACGCGGCTTCCGGTCCGCGCAGCAACAACAAACTAGCCGTCAACGCCGTTTCGGCCAAAGCCAATTTTGCCATCAACCTGTTCTTCATTCTATATACGATTGCGTGCATCATTCCTTTGATTCTGGTCATCTCTGTTTCCTTTTCGGACGAGAAAGAGATTCTGGTGCACGGATACGATTTCATTCCGAGGCAGTTCAGCGCTTACGCGTATGAATTTCTGTTCAAGGATTGGGTGCAGATTGTCAGATCGTACGGCGTGTCGATATTCGTAACCGTCGTGGGGACGCTGCTCAGCGTGACGATTATGGCGCTGTATGCCTATCCGATTTCAAGAAACGACTTTCCGCATAAAAGCTTCTTCTCGTTCTTCATGTTTTTCACGATGCTGTTCAACGGCGGTCTGGTTCCGACATACCTTGTGTTTACGCAAGTTCTTCATTTGAAAGACAACCTGTTTGCCCTGATTTTGCCTTACATCGTGCTGGCCTTCTTCGTTTTGATCCTGCGCACCTTTTTCGCCAATACGATTCCGATGGCGTTGATCGAATCGGCCAAGATCGACGGCGCGAGCGAATTCCGGATTTTCTGGAAAATCATCCTGCCGCTTTCCCTGCCGGTTATAGCGACGGTCGCGCTGTTCCAGACGCTGACGTATTGGAACGACTGGTTTCAAAGCTTGCTGTACATCACGAACGCGCACAACGTCAGCCTGCAGTATCTCATGCTGGAGACGATGCTGAACATCCAGTATTTGGCCAACAACTCGCAGGCGGCGCAGGCGATTTCGCTGCAGGGCGGCATTCAGATTCCGCAGGAAACGGTCAGGATGGCGATGGCCGTGATCGGGATTGGCCCCATCATCTTCGCTTATCCGTTTTTCCAAAAGTACTTTGTGCAAGGCTTGACGGTCGGTGCGGTGAAAGGTTAAACGCGCGGCGTCCGGCGTCGTTCCCGGAAAGAGGCTTTATCCGGTATTCCGGTTAAGCATACATTTTTATCATTTTAAAGGGAGGTATTCATTACACATGGTAAAAGTCAGAAGAAGTTTAACTGCTTTGCTGGTCGCGGTGTTGACCCTGTCACTGGTTTTGGTCGGGTGTTCCAGCAACAATGGCGGAAATAATAACGGGGATACGAGCGCCCCGGCCACGACGGAAGCGACGGACAACGGCGGCAATGCGAATGCCGAGGACAATGGCGGCAAGCAGGCGAGCGATCTGGCGCCGTACGATCTGAAGATCGTATTCGCCGGAACGACGCAAAAGGATGAAAAGAAAGTGGAGGAAGCGATCAACGCGTACCTGAAAGACAAAATCAATGCGACCGTTGACATCCAAATGATCGATTACGGCCCGTGGGAGCAAAAAATCAATCTGATGCTCGGCTCCAACGACCCGACCGACATCTACTTCACGGCTTCGTGGAACGGCTACGCGCAGAACGTGGCGAAGAAAGCCTACCTGCCCTTGGAAGACCTGCTGAAAGAGTACGGAAAAGGCATTACGGATTCGCTGGATCCCGCCTTCCTCGCCGGCTCGAAAATCGGCGGCAAAAACTACGGCGTTCCGACCAATAAAGAATTGGCCGCGCAAGGTGGATTCCTTTATCGCTCCGATATCGCCGACGAGCTGAAATTGGATCTGAGCAACATTAAAACCTATGCGGACCTGGAGAAAGTGTTGGAGCAAGTCAAGGCAGCCAAGCCGGAGATGACCCCGCTGTACGTTCGTCAAGGTGAAAACCTGGCGGCTCACTACATGGCTCAACTGGATTACATGGGCGATGCCAACGCGCCCGGCGTGGTGCTGAAAGATCAGGACAGCACGACCATCGTGCCGACCTATGAACTGGATCGCTACAAAGAATACCTCAACTTTGCCCGCGAGTTTTACGTGAAGGGCCTGGTTAACCAGGATGCGTCCACAACGCAAGTATCCAATGCCGACGCGCTCAAATCGGGCAAATATTTCATGACGCCCGCTTCGCTGAAGCCCGGTAAGGATGCGGAAATCGCCAACCAGATCGGCATGCAAGGAAAAATCAAACAGATCACGTTTACGGACAAAACCGTATCCACCGGCGAAACAACCGGCGCGATGCTGGCCATCTCCCAATCCTCGAAGGATCCGGCCCGCGCTATGATGTTCATCAACTTGCTGCATACGGACAAATATTTGAACAACTTGATCAACTTCGGTATCGAGAATGCCCAGTACACGAAGGTGTCCGACAACATCATCAAGGCCGCGGCCAACCAGGCGGACTACAACCCCGGCGCCGCATGGCAATTGGGGAACCAGTTCCTGAACTATGTGTGGGATACGGAAGCTCCGGACAAATGGGAACAATTCAAGGAGTTCAACACGAACGTCAAATCGTCCCCCGCGCTTGGATTTACGTTTGACGCCACGCCGGTCAAAAATCAAATGGCCGCTGTAAAAACCGCTATCGACCAATACAGGACCGCGCTTGAAACCGGTGCTGTCGATCCGCAAAAAGTATTGCCGGAATACATCTCCCAGATGGAAAAAACCGGCGCGAAAGATATCATTGCAGAAAAGCAAAAACAACTGGATGCGTTCCTCGCATCGAACTAATCGAAGCGGATTTGTGAAATTAATGTTACGGTTGAAAGAGTTGGGGCCTAAACCCCGGCTCTTTCGTCTGATTCGAGTTGCTTTGCCCAACGGATTGCGGTATAAATAAGGAAGTAAATAACTACAGACGGAGGTTGACACTGTTGAAGAAGAAATGGCTATATGGAATGGGCTCCCTTTTGCTGCTTCTTGCTCTCACCGCATGCGGCGGGGGGAACAGCGGTAATGACGCTTCCGAACCGCAAACAGGCGGAGCCGCGGCGGTTGACGCGCAAGCGGTTTACAAGGCCAATTGCCTCGCTTGCCATGGTGCGGACATGAAAGGGAAAACTGGCCCGGCATTGGAGCATGCAGGCACGCAATGGACGAGTGAAGAAATCAGAGAACAAATTGAAAACGGCGGCGGCGGCATGCCAGGCTTTAAACGTTTGGGGGATGACAAGATCAACGCCCTCGTCGACTGGCTTTCTGCAATGAAGTGAGCCGCCAAGCCTTGAACGGCCGCAGGGGCGATCCGCCTCGCGGCTTTTTTGCATGAGTCTCCTTTTTGCAAGAGCGCATGAGTCCCCAACGAATAATTCGGCGGGTTAATGGCAATAACCTAACTGGAGGGGAGGGTTGACCTGCGGGTTGGCCGACGCACGGGAATCGCTTTCATTTGGAATAAGGACAATTTGTGAACCCTCTCGCAGGAAGATTGACAAAAAAGTTTATCAATTTTATAGTTAATGAAGCAGCAACACGTTAGGGAATATAAGCTGTTCAGCTTTTGATCCGCGAAAATAACAATGGGGTTGATGAATGATGGGTCTCTGGAAAATCGGTTGGCGTATGGTTCCTCTTTTGGCGCTTTTTACGCTGATATTGTCTGGCTGTGACGGGGCGTTAGATCCGAAGGGTCCCAACGCAAGGGATCAGTTATGGTTAATTGGATTGTCCTTTTATTTTATGGTTTTTGTCATGGCTGTGGTTTTCGCCATATTAATTTACGTGTTGATCCGCTATCGCAAACGCAAAGGGGACGACAGCATCCCGGTGCAGGTGGAAGGAAACCACAAGCTGGAAACGCTGTGGACCGTTATCCCCATCCTTTTGATATTGATTTTGGCTGTGCCTTCCATCTACTATACGTTCGTTTTTGCGGAGGATTATTCCAACGACAAAAACGCGTTGCAGGTCAAGGTCACCGGCCACCAATACTGGTGGGAATTCGAATATCCCGATCAGAAAATCGTGACGGCCAACGATCTGGTGATTCCGACCGGAAAAAGGGTTTTCGTGACGCTCCAATCTTCGGACGTACAGCACTCCTTCTGGATTCCGCAATTGTCCGGTAAACTGGATGTGAACCCGGTGCCGGAAGGCTTGGAAGTTCAGCCGGGAAATTCCGCGACGAACAAGTTTTCCTTTTCCTCCGATGAGGATGGGGTGTACTTGGGGAAATGCGCCGAGCTTTGCGGCACCTCCCATGCGCTGATGGATTTCAAGGTGATTTCCTTGAGCCCGGATAAATTCGATCAATGGGTTCAGGATATGAAGGAACCCGCGGTAATTCCGGACGACGCCAAGGACGGCGAAGCGATATTCAAAGCGCAGTGTATCGCGTGCCACGCGGTCGACAGCGATAAAAGAGGGCTCGGGCCGAACCTGAACAACTTTGCCAACCGCGAGAAGGTGGCCGGGTTCAGACCGAACACCGAGGAATGGATCAAGCAATGGCTGAACAACCCCGAAGCGGTTAAGCCGGGGGCGAAGATGCCGGCTCTCGGGTTGAGCGAGCCTGAACTCGACGCGTTGACGAAGTACCTGCAAAGCTTAAAATAACAAGGACGATGGAATAGGAGGTGAAGGCTTTGTCTCATTCAACGAAACAATACCGCGGTTTAATGGATTGGTTGACGACCGTGGATCACAAGAAAATCGGAATTCTTTATTTGTTGGCCGGCGGCTTCTTCTTTCTGGTCGGCGGCATCGAAGCGATCCTGATTCGGATTCAATTGGCTGTACCTGAAAGTACCTTTTTGGATGCGCAAACGTACAATGAAGTGTTGACGATGCATGGCACAACGATGATTTTCTTCGCCGCCATGCCGATGATATTGGGTGTGGTCAACGCGCTGGTTCCTTTGCAGATCGGCGCGCGGGATGTCGCCTTCCCGTTTGTCAATTCGCTTGGATTCTGGCTCTTCTTCTTCGGCGGCGTGCTGGTGAATTTGAGTTGGGTTTTGGGCAACGGCGTTCCCGACGCCGGGTGGACGGCCTATACGCCGCTGGCCAATTCCGAGTTTACCGGAAACGGGGTCAACTTCTACGTGCTCGGCTTGCAGATCTCCGGGTTGGGAACATTGATCGGGGGCATCAACTTCCTGGCAACGATCATCAACATGCGCGCTCCGGGCATGAGCTTCATGCGGATGCCGCTGTTCGCCTGGACGGCTTTCATTCTTTCCGCATTGATTTTGTTTGCTTTTCCGGCCATTACGGTCGGGCTGGTGCTGCTGATGTTCGACCGGGTGTTTCAAGCGAATTTCTTTGAAATGCAGGCCGGCGGAAGCTCGATTCTCTGGCAGCATCTATTTTGGATCTTCGGGCACCCGGAAGTGTATATTCTGATCATGCCCGCGTTCGGTATCATTTCGGAGGTCATCAGCACGTTTTCCAAAAAGCGTCTTTTCGGATATACGTCGATGGTGTTTGCCACCATCCTGATCGGCTTCCTGTCTTTCATGGTTTGGGTTCACCATATGTTTACCACCGGCCTGGGCCCGGTCGCCAACTCCCTGTTCGCCGTGGCCACCATGCTGATCGCGATTCCGACGGGGATCAAGATATTCAACTGGCTGTTCACCATGTGGGGCGGTCAGATTCGGTTCAATACGGCCAGCTTGTTCGCCATCGGGTTTATACCGACGTTTGTCATGGGCGGTGTCACCGGGGTCATGGTCGCTTCTCCTCCGGCGGACTATCAGTTCCACGACACTTACTTTGTCGTCGCCCACTTCCACTACGTTATTGTCGGCGGCTTGATTTTCGGCTTGTTCGCCGCGATGTTCTACTGGTGGCCGAAAATGTTCGGGCGGATGCTTAGCGAGCGGTTGGGGCAAGCTACATTCTGGTTGTTCTTTATCGGTTTCCATTTGACCTTCTTCGTTCAGCATTTCCTTGGACTGGAGGGCATGCCGAGACGGGTATACACCTACTTGGCGGGCCAGGGTTGGGATACGGAAAACCTGATCAGCACCATAGGCGCCTTTATGATGGGCCTGGCAACGATTATTTTCCTGATCAATATCGGCATCACCTGGAGAAAGCCGAAGAGCGCTTCGGCCGACCCCTGGGACGGTCGTACGCTGGAGTGGTCGATCCCTTCGCCCGCGCCGGAATACAACTTTGCCCAAATTCCGCTCATTCGCGGTTTGGACGCGCTGTGGGTGGAAAAGATGGCGGGGAACAAGAGCATGACGCCGTCCGAACCGTTGGGTTCGATTCATATGCCTTCTCCGACGATCCTGCCCATCGTGATGTCGTTCGGATTGTTCATCGCCGGCCTGGGCTTTATTTACGCCCATTACGATTTTAGCAGCAGCTTCATGACGTTCCTGTTCGGCAAATACATTATCGCCGCGATCGGCTTGCTCATCAACTTTGTCTGCATGTTCCTGCGCTCCATCCATGACGATCACGGATATCATATCGAGCCGGAGCATATTCAGGGGAAGGGGGTGGAGGCATGAGTCAAAACGCACATGCAAGCGAAGCCCGGTTGCCTGACGAACCCGAAAAAGCGACTCTGGAAGGAAGAAATAAGGTTCTCGGCTTTTGGCTGTTTCTCGGCGGGGAATCCGTGCTGTTCGGATGCTTGTTCGCCACGTTCCTGACGTTGCGGAACCAGGTGGTGGAAGGCCCTTCCGGCCACGAACTGTTTAACCTGGCCGTGGTGGCCCTCTCCACGTTCATCCTGTTGACCAGCAGCATGACCAGCGTCATGGCGATTCAGGCCATGCATCGACATGATTCGAAAGGCATACAGCTTTGGCTGCTGATCACGGTGTTGTTGGGTCTGGCTTTCCTCGGATTGGAAATTTACGAATTCCGGGAATATGTTTTTAACGAAAACTTTGGCATGACCACCAGCGCATTCAGTTCGGCGTTCTACACGCTGGTTGGATTCCACGGAGCGCACGTGTTGTTCGGAATCATATGGATTTCGATGCTGATTGTTCAACTCCGCGTCAAGAGCTTGACGGTGGTGACCGCTCCGAAGATTTACGTAGCCGCCTTGTATTGGCACTTTGTCGATCTGGTGTGGGTATTTATTTTCACCGTCGTTTATCTCATGGGAAAGGTAGGTTAGACGAATGGAAGCCAATCATTCTCCATCTCATGACGTTGCGAAAACAAAGCATCAGCAGGAGGGGCCGCGGAAGCATCTGCTGGCGTTCTTGATGTCCATCTTCCTGACGATCCTGGCCTTTATTGCGGTTGCCTACAGGGACGTGCTGGATTCGAATTTCGTCCCGATGTTCATTGTGGCGTTGGCGCTCATTCAGGCTTTGGTCCAAGCGCTTTTCTGGATGCATTTGAAAGACAGGGGTCATTTCCAGCAACGGCTGTTTATCGCGTGCGGAGCGGCGGTCGCTTTCGCGGCGGCATATACGGCGATTGAATGGATGTGGTGGTAGCCTCGATGGCAACGGTATTGCCTTTGGCAAGCACGATCTGCATTGTGATCAGCGCAATATTGGTCGCCTTCGGATGGGCTCACATCCTTCGCGGACGAAAGGACACGCATAAGAAACTGATGTTGACGGGGGCGGCGTTCGCGCTGATTTTTTTCCTGATCTATGTGTCCAAAATGGTGTTTTTCGGAGATACCCATTTTGCCGGGCCCGAATCGATAAAACCGTACTATCTCGCTTTTTTGCTGTTTCACATTGTGCTGGCTACGGTGGCTGCCGTATTCGGCCTGACGACGATCTACCTTGGTTTAAGCAAAAAATTCGAGAAGCACCGTCGGCTCGGCCGCGTTACGGCCACCATCTGGTTCCTGAGCGCGACTACGGGCGTGACGGTATACTTGTTGCTTTACGTCTTTTTTCCACAAAATTGATCTGAAATGGGTAAACGGCCCGCACGGAGAAATTCCGGCGGGCTTTTCGCTTGCTACGGTGGATTTATGGAAATATATGTGGTATCTTTCAGTAGTAGAGATGTGAATCGAGGGGAGAGCGGGTATGGTTCCATTAAAGTTGGACGATGTGAGCAAACATTTCGGCGATAAAACCGCCGTCAACCGAATCGGCTTCGAAGTGAAGGAAGGGGGAATTTTCGGTTTGCTGGGCGCCAATGGCGCGGGCAAAACAACGACCATGCGCATGGTGCTCGGATTGATCTATCCGGACGACGGCCGCATTTTATGGGACAATGCGGGCTATTCCCTTAAGGCGAAACGTTCGATGGGCTATTTGCCGGAGGAAAGGGGTCTGTATCCGAAAGTAAAGGTCAGCGATCAGATCATCTACCTGGCCGAATTGAGGGGCTGCGCGAGAAGAGAGGCCGACCGGCAGTTGAAGCTCTGGCTGGAACGATTTGAAATCCCGCAATATTACAATAAAAAAGTGGAGGAGCTATCCAAGGGGAACCAGCAAAAAATTCAATTTATCGCGGCGGTCATCCATCAACCGCGAATTTTGATTTTGGACGAAGCGTTCAGCGGCCTTGATCCGGTCAATGTCGAGCTTTTGAAGGACACGGTCCGGGAATTGAGCCGAAACGGCACGACCATCTTGTTCTCCAGCCACCGCATGGACCATGTTGAGGAATTGTGCCAGAACATCTGCATCCTCCATCGATCCAATACGGTGATCAAGGGGAGCTTGAAGGAAATCAAGCGCTCTTATCCGAGGGAGAAAGTCCGCCTTGAAACGGAGACGCCGCTCGAACGGATCGAGGCGATTCCCGGCGTGCGCTCGGTCATCTCCCACGAATCCGGCTATGAAATCATGGTCAACGGCGCGGATACCGCGCGTGAAATATTGCAGGAAGCCATGCGGCAGACGACCGTGAATCGCTTTCAGATCATGGAGCCGACATTGAATGAAATCTTTATCAAATTGGTGGGTGAACGGGTATGAATAGCATATTTACGGTAATCCGCTTTACTTTTATGAACCGGTTTCGTTCGAAATCTTTTATTGTCACGACGCTGTTGTTCGCCGTGATCCTGTCCGTACTGGTCAACCTGCCGAATATAATCGACCGATTCTCCTCCGATCAGCCCGACCGCATCGGCATGGTCCAGGACAGTTCGGAAATTCCGGGAAGGTTGGCCAAGGTGTTTTCGAGCAAAGAAAACCCCGACATCGTGATCGTGCCGCTCAGCGGCAGCGGGGACGAAGCGGAAAAAGCGGGCAAGGCCCAAATCCAGGCGGGGGAGATCAAGGGCTATGTGCAACTGGTTCCCGCTGCGGACGGAAGCTTTCCCAAGGCGGTCTACAAGTCTCAGCATTCGCTGGATTACCAAACCAATTCGCGGCTGCAGGAAGGGCTGCAAAAGGTGAAGCAGGAGCTGGCGGTGGAGGATGCGGGCTTGACCGACGAGCAGTTGAATAAACTGTTCTCGCCCGTGTCTTTGGACGCCGTGCAAATCTCCCTGACGGGCGATGCGGGGACTGCCGGCAAAAGCCAATCGCAAATGCAGCTCGCTTTTATTCTGGTGTACGCCCTGTTGTTTTTGCTGTACATGGGCGTCATCGGCTACGGCAACGTGGTGGCCGTGGAGATTACTTCGGAGAAGAGCTCACGGGTTATGGAGCTGCTCATCTCCAGCGTTTCGCCACTGAAGCAAATGTTCGGAAAAATCATCGGCATTTGTCTGCTCGGCCTGTTGCAAATTTTGATATTTGTGGCGGTTGGAGCGGTCAATTTGTCGCTGAAGAGCAACCAGCATATGCTGAAGGAGCTGAACCTGAACCTGAGCGATCTGGATTATTCGCTGCTGCTCTATTTTGCGATTTTTTATATTTTCGGCTATCTCATCTACGCCACCTTGTTCGCCGCGGTCGGTTCCCTGGTGAGCCGCACCGAAGATGTGGGGCAGGCGATCATGCCGGTGACCTTGCTGATCGTCGTCGGATTTATGACGGCGATGTTCGGGCTGCAAAATCCGAATGCGCCGTTTGTCGTGGTCATGTCGTTTATTCCATTTTTCACGCCGCTGATCATGTTTTTGCGGCTCGGCCTCAGCGATCCGGCGGTTTGGGAGGTGTGGCTGTCCATCGCGATTCTGATCGGCTCGATTTTGGTGCTGGCCTGGATCGCCGCCAAGATTTACCGCACCGGCGTGCTGCTGTACGGCAAGCGGCCGTCGCTCAAAGAGCTGCGTAAAGCCATGAAAGCTTACGATGTGTAAAAAAGTGCGGTGAACAAAGCGGCGCGGGGATTGTACATCGGTTGAAGAAACGGCAGGGGGCGCCTTTGTCCGCGGAAAAGGGGGGAAATGATGTTCGAGCCCAGGCAAAAGGATACGCGCTCAAGCAAGGGGAAGCCGGAATCGTCGGGGCCTTCTGTGAGTGAGCGTTCAAGCGGAAAGGATGCGGGAGATTCCGGCCGCTCTTCTTTAGCCGACGTCATGCAGCTTCAGAAGGCGCTGGGAAACAAAACGATGGCTTCCATGCTGTCGAATATGGTGCGGCATCGAGCGGCGGCCGCGCATCCCGCGCATCGGGAGGGCGTCATTCAAGGAAATTTCGTCAAATTTGACGAAATTCACGATGCGGATAACGGCTCTCATCCGATTGTGGATAACCGTAAATTCAACACCATTCCCGAACCAAATATGGATCAAACGTCCGGCGCGACGGGAACGGGAAAAACGATCGAGCCTGAATCCGGCGTCAATTTGGAATTGAAAACGAATATCAAATGGCAAGCGGCAAAAGCGGACGGGAACGGCGATCTCGATGGAGTGGAAATGGTGGCTAATCCGTTGGGGCCCGACCATAAGCGGGGAAGCGCGCCCGGCACCGGCGACGGAAAGGACTGGGTCAAGCGCAGAACCAAGCTGCAGAAAGCGGCCTCGCAACATAAGTATATCGCCGGACATTTGCTGAATCACAATTTGGGCGGGCCCGGCAATGCGCCGGAGAATTTGGCCGCCATCCCCGATGAGGTGAACCATGCGCACAGCGGCCAAATCGAAGAAGCTGTGAAGGACTATGTCAATAACCAGGGGGGCTGGGGCAGATATACGGTGAGAATCTCGCATGCCCAGGACAACAATAAGAACAATCTCATGTATGCCAACAGGCTTTATGCGGAATGGGTGCCCTACGCGGTCGAGAAAGTGCCCGATACCGTCGGCAATTACCGTTACGAGGAAGCCAGCGGCTCCAAAATTACGCTGGACCTCAGCATCCAGAAACCGTCCTATTACACCAAGAAAAACACGCTGGCGCCAACGGACAATGCGGTCGTTGCGAAGACCTCTTCCGTAAAGACGCCCTTTTTCACTCCATTCGGATATGACGAATTGGCGCTGACTCCGAATACAAGCCTCATCGTTCAGTTTGGCTACCAAAATGTAAAAATGATTCAGGCGCTAAAAGTCAAAGGGGAAGATGCAAGCAAAGAAATTGGCGACTTGAAAGGCAAACTCAAAGAATTCGAAGAAAGAATCACGGATTTGGAAAAAGAAAAAGAAGCGCTGCTTGGGCAATTCGAAGAGCATGAAGTGGAATCGGAAATGATGAGGAAGCGATTGCGTGCCGAGGAGGAATTGAGGCGATCGCTGGAGGAACAATTGCAACAAATGAAGGAACGCCTGAAAGGCGTGCAGGATCACGGGTTATTGATGGGGGAACTGGGTTTTGGAGAGGGAGGCTTCAATATGTTGATGGAGGAAGGTTTCCTCAATCCTTTCTTGAGCCAGCCGCGATCGAAAGCCACGCATTATACGACCGCCAAGGATGATGTGTTTTTAATCAAAACGAATATGAGCGGGAAAGGCTCCATCCTGGGGAGAAACCTGTATTTGCCGAGGGGAACCCGCATGGAGCAGATCGAATCCAAAACGGTGGTAGACCCCTTTATTCGGGTGCGGGTGCTCGGCGGAAAATACAACGGAGAAGAGGGAACCATCGATAAACGGGATCTGATCAAGCAAGAGTTTAACTGAAGCAAATTGCGACAGCCGTTGCCGCGGTGGTTACAACCGGGCGCAGGCTTTTGCGGTCCGTTGGTTGGCATACCTAATTGTAATCGTTCTCAAAACGGAAGGTAATCGTCATTTTCTTACTTCAAAGTGTCTATTTTTTACATTCATTCGATGCTGATTTCCAAAAATTCGAACGCCAAAATGCCCGCATGCCGGATGGTTGCGATTCGAATAGGCGCGGTCCGGATGGGCGTGGTCCGGATGGGCGTGGTTCAGCCGGGTACGGTTTGGTTCGGTTGGGTACGGTTGGTTCGATTGGGTACGGTTCGATCGGGCGCGCGTTGTGTGTCGCTTCGAGCGTGGAATATGCTTCGGCTGGTTGCCTCGACTTAGCTTGTTACCTCGACTTCGATCCACTCCTGCGCCCATTCCTCGATGCCGCGGAGGACGTTTCCCAGGGCGAGCCCTTTGTCGGTCAGCGAATATTCGATGCGGACAGGGGTCTCCGGGTATACTTCCCGTTTGACGATGCCTTCATGCTCCAGATCTTTCAGGCGTTCGGACAGCAGCCTGCCGCTGATCGGAATGGCGGATTCGATATTGCAGAATCGCTGTGGCCCGGAAAGAAGCTGATGAACGATCAGCCCGATCCATCGCGTGCTGATGATCGTCATACCTTTCTCGAATTTGGGGCATAATGGAGACTGGTTCATTGGGATCACCTCGTAAGATTATTATAGCGCAAACTGACAAAAAATAATATAGTACAAATAAATAAGTTTATTACTTGACATAAATAAATAATTAATATATAGTAACTTACATAAAGTAAGTATATGCATTTGAAAATGAGGAGGACGCGATCATGGCTAAAACGAAATGGGAGATTGACCATTCACACAGCAGTGTAGATTTTTCCGTCAAACATATGGTCATTGCGAAAGTGAAAGGGACCTTTGACAAATTTGAAGCGACGATTGTTGCCGATCCGGAGGATTTGACGACGGCAGAGATTGAATTTTCGGTGGATACGGCCAGTGTGAACACCCGCAACGAAGATCGCGACAAGCATCTGCGCTCCGCCGATTTTTTCGATTCGGAGCATTTTCCGCAAATGACGTTCAAGGCGCTGAAAATTGAGAAGAAAAGCGCGGCGGAGTACAAGGTCAGCGGGGAATTGACGATCCGCGGCAAAACGCGTCTGGAGTTCTTCACGGTAACCTACGAAGGGCAGGGAAAAGACCCGTGGGGAGGCGAGCGCGCCGGATTCAGCGTATCGGGCAAGTTGAATCGCACCGACTTCGGCCTGGTCTGGAACGCGGCTTTGGAAACCGGCGGTTTTCTGGTCGGCGATCAGGTGGACATCTCTCTCGAAATCGAGGGCGTCAAGAAAGCTTAAAGTTAAACCGGGATGGAGGAAGTTATGAAGGTTGCGGCTATTGTAGGCAGTATTCGCAAAGAATCGTATAATTTGAAGCTTGCCGCGTATTTGCAGCGAAGATACCGGGATCGTCTCGATATGGAAATTTTGCGTCTTGACGAACTCCCTATGTTTAGCGAGGACATCGAGCATGAATTTCCGGCTTCGGTCAAACAATTCAAGAAATCGGTAGCCGATGCGGATGCCGTGCTGTTCCTCACGCCGGAATACAATCATTCGATTCCCGGCGTGCTGAAGAATGCGATCGACTGGCTTTCCCGGGTGGATAAAGTGATGAACGGCAAACCGACCTGGACCATGGGCGTCTCTACCGGCATGCTCGGAACGGCACGCGCGCAAGTTCATCTGCGCTCCATTTTGTTCGCACCGGGCGTTTCCGCGCGTTTGCTGCCAGGCAATGAAGTGTATGTCGGCGCGGCGAAGGAGAAATTCGACGCGGACGGGAACCTGATCGACGAGCCGACGGTGCAGATTTTGGATAAGACGGTGGGCCGCTTTATCGAGTGGGTGCAATCCTTGAAGTAAATGCACGGCGGGCTCCATGGAAAAACGGTATGGCGGGGCGGACCCGCATGCCGTTTTTTGTTTTGGACGCGCCTATACGCGTTGGATGCTCAGCCCTCGTTTTTTGTGCTTGTTCGAGGGTTTTTCCCAAGCGGCGGACCGCCCGGTCGGGAAATCGGCGGAAAGCCGTGATTGGAAGCCGGTGCCCATCGAGGCTTATCGATGCTCACCGATGCTCACCGATGCTCACCGATGCTCGCTGATACTCACTGATGCTCGCTGATGCTCACTGATGCTCACTAATGCTCACTGGTGCTCGCTGATGCCTACTCGTACCCACCGCTGTCCGCTAATGCTCACCGATGCCTATCCGTGCCTACCCGTGTTCGCTGATGCCCGGGAGCGGGGCCGTCAGTTTTTCACCATACTTGAAGTCCGAGGCGTTTTGTTGCCGGACTGCCACAGGCAGGGGAACGGGGAGCGGCTGGAATTCCGAAATACCTGCAAAAGTGCATCTATTCGCGGGCTCCAACGGGTATTTTAGAAAAATTACTGCGTTTATGCAGGTATTTCAAAGCATTCGGCTTCATTCTGGAGTAGGGGCGCAAAATACCTGTATTTTTGCAGGTATTTGATTTCCTGGGCACCTGATGGGAAAATTAGATGCACTTTTGCAGGTATTTGGCCTCCCGGGTGTCTGATGTACGCGCGAAAATTCACTATTGCGGGTTTTTTACCAAATGGGCGCGGGAGCTCCGTTTATCACCGATTGATCAGGATCGATTGATCAGGATTGATCAGGATTTGATCGGGATTTGATCAGGATCGGTTTCTCAGGACCGGTTGCTCAGGAAGGAGGTAAGGCGGGATGGCCCATTTGGTTTTCGACGTGGAAGGCATGTCTTGCAGCCACTGTGTCCCGTCCATTGAAGGAGCGTTGTCCGAAGTGCCCGGAGTGCGGTCGGTCAAAACCGGTTTGGGCTGGAAGGATGTCGGAAGGATGTCGGAAGGATGTCGGAAGAGCGACGGAAGGATGGCGGAAGAGTGATGGAAGGGTCAAGGAAGGGTCAAGGAAGGATGTCGCTGTCGATTTCCATCAGGATCGGATGATGCCGGACCGGGTCAAAGAAGGGATCGGGGATCCAAGGTATAATGTGAAGGGGATAAGCTATACGATGGCTGTGCCGCATTTTTAGCGTTTGTCGCTCGCTACCGGCGTTATCATTCAGGCCGTTTCCCGCCCCCCGCGAGGACCTTCTCCACTTTGACAATGTGTTGGAGCATCCGCGCCGACGCCAGGGATTCGTCCTGTTTTTGGATCGCGTCAAAGATGCCGCGATGCTCCTGGAGCAGCCGTCGGGCGGTGGCCTGCTCGCCGTAAAACCATAGCTTGCGCGAATCCTTCATCGTTTCCCCAATCCGTCGCGATAAGGATTCCATCATCTGCACAAGCAAGGAATTATGCGTCGCTACGGCGATTTGCAAATGAAACTGGACGTCCGCTTGCTCGCCCTTCTCTTCGTCGGACAGAAATTGCTCCATCTGATCGAGAAAACCGGCCAGTTGGAGCAGGTCTTCCGGGCTGCGATGAATGGCCGCCAACGAGGCGCAGCCGGTCTCCAGCACTTTGCGCACATCGAGAATTTCCCTCAGTGATTCGGCCTGATGGAATAAACCGTGAAAGCCGGATTCGGCCGGATCGGGAAGCTTTTGCTTGACGTACGTTCCCCCGCCATGCTGGATATCCAGCCATCCCATCGCTTTCAGCGCGCTGAGCGCCTCCCGCACGGTGGAACGCCCCACGCCGAAAGCGGCAGCCAAATCGACAACGGAGGACAGCCGATCGCCGGGCTTCAATTGCCCGCCGGCAATCTGTTCCCTGATCTGGTTAGTTACCATATCCGAGCCTTTTTGCGGCCGTATTTTTTTGAAATCCATAGCGGTTCCCCCAGTTTGCACTATACACTTATTTAATCATACGATATAATGAAACAAAAGTCATCAGATGACCTGTTCAATTGACGCAAAAAATATACAGGCATAATGGCCCGTTTGAGAAACGTCTGTAGCACGCTTGAGATTGTACGTCTGTGGCCCGTTTGAGAAACGCCTGGGACGCTTGAGAGTGTACGTCTGTGACCCATTTGTGACTCATTTGTGGCCCATTTGAAATACGCCTGCGGACGCTTGAGAGTGTACGTCTGTGACTCGTTTGTGACTCGCCTGTGGCCCGTTTGAGTTTACGTCCGAGACTTGTTTGAGATTCGTTTGTGACTTTTCTTGGCCCGTTGGTGGCCTATTCGCAACCTTTGAAGGAGGCCGTATAAGACATGGATCAGCATATTCGGCAAAAATTGCGCGGTATCGTGGGCGAACAGTATTTCAGGGATGACCATGAGGCGAGGGTCACCCATTCCTATGACGGAACCCCGATGCTGCAATCGCTGCCCGACGGGGTGATCTACCCCGAGAACACGCAGCAAGTGGCTGAGATTGTCAAGCTGCTGGCGTCCGGGCGCATTCCGATCATTTCCAGAGGCTCCGGAACCAATCTTAGCGGCGGAACCGTGCCGGTGGAAGGCGGGGTCGTTATGGTGATGCATCGGATGAACCGCATTTTGGAAGTCGATCTGGAAAATTTGACGGCCACCGTTCAGCCGGGGCTGATCACAGGCGAATTTATTTCCCATGTGGAGAGCCTGGGGCTGTTCTACCCGCCCGATCCCGGCAGCATGAGAATATCTACGATCGGGGGCAACATCGCCGAATGCTCGGGTGGGCTTCGAGGCCTGAAATACGGGACGACGAAGGATTATGTGATCGGTCTGGAAGCGGTTCTCGCTTCCGGGGAAGTGATTCGCACGGGCGGCAAACTGATGAAGGATGTCGCAGGATACGATTTGACCAAGCTGCTGGTCGGTTCCGAAGGCACGCTGGCGATCGTGACGGAAGCGACCTTGAAGCTGATTCCCCAGCCGAGGAACAAGAAAACGATGCTGGCCATGTTTACGGATATTTACGGTGCGGCCCGCTCCGTTTCGAAAATTATCGAAAATCGGATCATTCCGGCAACTCTGGAGTTTCTGGATAATCCGACGATCCGGGTGGTCGACGATTTCGCCAAACTGGGACTGCCGCGAAATATGGAAGCGATCCTGCTGATCGAGCAGGATGGCGACGCTGAGGTGGTGGCGCGCGACATCGAGCTGATTCGCCGCATTTGCGAGGAGGAGAAGGCCGATCGGATCAGCGTGGCTGCAAGCCGCGAAGAGGGGGATAAGCTGATGACCGCGCGCAGGAGCGCGTTTACCGCTTTGGCGCGGATTCGCCCGACCACGATTTTGGAAGACGCCACGGTGCCCCGTTCGAAAATTGCCGAAATGGTGCTGGAGATCAATCAAATTGCCAAAAAGTACAACGTCCAGGTTTGCACCTTCGGCCATGCCGGGGACGGCAACCTTCATCCGACGATCACTACGGATGCCCGCGATACGGAAGAAATTCACAGAGTGGAGCAGGCTTTCGCAGAGATATTCGATGCGGCGATCCGCCTGGGCGGGACGATTACGGGCGAGCATGGCGTCGGCCTGGTCAAAGCCCCTTATCTGGAATGGAAAGTCGGGCCGGCCGGCGTGGATATCATGAAGGGGATCAAACAGGCTTTCGATCCGCTGAACATCCTCAACCCCGGTAAAATGTTTGCCAAGTCATCGAAAAAAAGGGTGGTGCTGCAACGTGGCTGAGACCGGCGTCAACATGGAAAAACGGAAAGACCGGACGAATCCGTCAGTCCCGTCGAGCTTATCGATGAATCCAACGGGATCGACGGCGAATCCTGTGAACTCGTCGATGAATCCTGCGAAATCGACGGTGAATCCGTTGGCCGAGAAGTTGAAACTAAAGCTCGATTACGATCAATTGACCAACTGCATGCGCTGCGGCTTCTGCCTCCCGGCCTGTCCGACGTTCAGGGAAACGGGCGTCGAGGCCGAATCGCCCCGCGGCCGGATCGCCCTGATGAAATCCGTGGTCGACGGCTTGATGGAGCCGGGCCTTGCGTTCGAGGATCAAATGAATCACTGCCTCGGATGCCGCGCCTGCGAGCCGGCCTGTCCGGCCGACGTCAAATACGGGCAACTGATCGAGCAGGCCCGCGATGCGGTCGAAGATCATACGAAACAGCATCGGTGGTGGGTGAGCGTCGCGCGCAACCTGGCGTTCAAGCGGCTCTTTCCGTATCAGCGCCGGTTGAGACGGCTCGGGCTGGCTTTGCAACTGTATCAGAAATCCGGCTTGCGCCGCTTGGCGCACGGGCTTGGCATCATGCGGCTGTTTCCCGGGCACATGCGGGAGATGGAATCGATTTTGCCGGATGCTTCGGGCCGGGGGGTGGTTGAGCAGTTGGGCGATTTTTATCCGGCAAAGGGGGAAGCGATTGCCCGGGTCGGCATGTTCCGCGGCTGCATTATGGATGTCTTGTTTACATCGACCAACATCCATACGGTGAAACTGTTGTCCGAAGCCGGTTTCGACGTGGTGATTCCCCCGGAGCAAAACTGCTGCGGCGCGCTGCACGCCCACAGCGGCGAAGCGGATACGGCCAGACAACTGGCGATTCGCAACATTCGGGCGTTCAAAGCGGCCGGGGTCGATTACATCGTTTCGAACGCGGGAGGCTGCGGCGCGCTTCTGGTCGAGTATGACCATCTGCTGCATGACGATCCGCAGTGGAAGGAAGAAGCCGCCTGGTTCGCCGAAAGGGTTTTCGATGTCAGCGAGATCATTATGAGGAAGGGGCGAATCCCGCAGTTTTCGGATGTTTCGAAACGGCAACTGGGGGAGTCTTCGGGCAACCGGCCGAATGATCAATCGAGCAGCCAACCGAACCATCAACCGAACCGTCAGCCGAGTCAATCGGAAGAACGGCGGGACGCCGCGGGGAGCGGGATCAGGGTGACCTACCAGGATTCCTGCCATCTGCGCAATGTGATGAAAACGGCGTCCGCTCCCCGCACTCTGGTACGTCAGGCGGCGGGCGTGGAGTTCGTGGAGTTGAAGGAAGCCGATCGCTGCTGCGGCTCGGCCGGCATCTATAATTTGACCCAGCCGGACATGGCGAATCGGATTCTCGATCACAAAATGGCCCATGTCGAGCAAACGGCGGCCGACGTGCTGCTCACCGCGAATCCCGGATGCCTGCTCCAGATGAAGCTGGGGATTGAGCGGCACGGCCAGTCGGAGCGGATGAAAGCCGCGCACATCGTTGATTTTCTGTATGAACGGCTCGGCGGCGAAGGGGAGGAAG
>CAYYCV010000041.1:0-9412 GCA_964470405.1 uncultured Caryophanales bacterium | reverse complement strand
GCCGCGCACATCGTTGATTTTCTGTATGAACGGCTCGGCGGCGAAGGGGAGGAAGACCGAAAGCGGCAAGGCGTCCGCCGGGACGAGGGAGAAAGCCGCCGTTTGTAACTCCGGTTGGGGGCCATGGCGGAATATCTATGGAAACGTAGGACGAAACCGATGGGAAGGGGTTCCCCTATGAACAGCAAAAAGGGTGGTTCGCTCCGGACAAACGTTTACGACCAGCCTGTTCATTGCCAGCTTGACGCCGGCTGAGCAACCTGGTGTCGGCAGACTATGCGAAAGCCGCCAATGCTGCTTCGACAGCGATCATTACATTCGCTTCATCCAGAATAATCGGTATTCATCCGCTTACGGAAGTATGTGATTAAGCGCAAGGGTTTGACACCTGGTCTTTGATTTTATACGGTGCCGGACCCTTGCAATGAGAGTTTCAGACCCTATAGGTAGAATAAGGCCGCCAAATATCACGGGCTTACACCTCATTCATAGTATGGCATTCCAATAATTCGACAATTAACAGCATATTTCTGAGTATATGAAACGGATCTTTCACGGGTAATGCCACAACTTTATCGATCGGCTCTCCGCGACGGTTGCGAATTTGAATCCATTCTCCTGCTTTTCGATTTCTGTTGGGAAAAGTACGGAAAGTGTAAGATTCAAACTTATTGTACCATTCGAGCATGAATGCTGTTTTTGTCAAATGAAAAGCTAATAACGTGGCATAAAGCGATTCGGAATGCGGCCACCATAACTTCATATCCCAGGAATCCAAAATGGATTTTTCCAAAGCTTCTCCCAATTTCTTACCCTTCGGTTCTCCGCCGGCGCAGTCTACGAAACGCAGCAATCCCCCATGCTTATCATCCCAACCTCCCTCCAGCGCCTTGTTCATCACATCGATCGCTCCGCCAATATACTTTTGATGATTTGTTCTTTCAGCAGTCACCATCACGAACCACATGCATTCCATAGCATGTCCCGGATTACGGTGTCGGTAAAGCAGTGTTTTTTTATTTGCCTCCTTTTCGACAAGCATTTCAATCATCCTGTCATCTTCCAATTTAAAGTGCTCCATTACATCTGTCATAAAATTTACACTGTCATGCAGAAGGTCATTGCATCTATCCGATTTCATTGCTTTGGCAGCCTGTGCCAATTCCTGAGATACATTCAGCATGGTCATCGGAAAGGTCAGGGATTTAAACCCGGCAGGATCCGGGTACGGCTCATTTCGCAATATCTCTTTTTTGAATCTGCTCATTATGCCATCATAGATCTTTACCGCTTTTTCTAGCCTTTTGTTATCGTTTATTAATACGGCATACTTGGCCATCCCCAATGCGACAAAGCAATCTGAATAAAAGTTGGTATCATATCCTTTTCCATCGATGTATTCCTTTTTCTGTCCGGACTCAGACAATAAGAAGGCACAATGGCCATTGTCCAGAAAAGCATGTTCATCCAGAAATTGAGCTGTCTTCTCAAGCTGATTAAGATATATATCGAGGTGGCCTTTCACTAGGTTTTGCTTAATCATCGAGCTTAGTTTAGACCATATCCAGAGGATTCTTCCTTGCGACCAAATATATTTATCGGTACTGATCAGCCTGGTTCCGTGATTATTAAAACAAGTGTACACCCCACCGAACTGCCGATCCATCGCTTTATCCCAAAAAGGGAGAAGGTCATCGGTTAGATGTTGTTTATAAAATTGCAATAATGTATGGTCATCCATGTTTTCACTACCTTAGTGTAAAATGATGGTCATCAACCCTTAACGGCGCCGTCAGCCATTCCCTTAATCACTTGTTCCTGGAACAGGATAAAAGAAATGATAACGGGTATCATAATAATGGCCAACCCTGCCGACATCATTCCAAAATCTGAAGCGTATTCCCCTTTCATCCCGTAGATCCCTAGCGTCAACGTTTTTAAACCGGGATCTGTAATTAAAATATAGGGGAGTGTATATTCATTCCATGTGAACAAAAACACTAATATGCCGGCTGTAGACAAAGCGGGTTTGGAAAGCGGAATAATGATGGAAAAAAATCGTCTTGTCCAAGAACAACCGTCTATAAAAGCGGCTTCTTCCAATTCCCCTGGAATGTTTTTCATAAAAGCAATCAATATAAACATGGTAATCGGAATGTACGCAACAATAAACTCAATAATTAATCCCGTTCTCGAATTAAGCAAGTCCAGAGACATTAACATTTTAAAAGTGGGAATTAAGATGATTTGAGTTGGAATCATAATACCGAGCGCAAAATAAGTGTATAATGTCAAACTTGGGTACACCTTTGCAATCACGTATGATGCCATAGCGCAAATTAACAAACAAATAAATACGGCAGACAATGATGTGATGGCGCTATTCAGGAAATTTGTGCCTATGTTTGCATTCGTCCACACATTTTGATAGTTGGTTAGCATCCATTTCTCCGGCAATCCGAGAGGATTACGATAGATTTCAGAGTTGGTTTTTATAGAGTTGATCAGAATCCATATAAAAGGGAGTAACGCAAGCAAAAAATAGGATATTAATAATACATATTTAGCCACACCTGAAATCGATTCCTTGAACAATAGGACTCCCTCCCCACTTTAAAATGATCCATATTTATTGGAATATCTCTTGAATAATGCCATTAATACAATCACAAATGCGGTTACAGACACGGCTATTGCACTTCCATAACCAAACTGGTAGGATACAAAAGACATTTTAAACATGTATACTGTATTGTACGCAGAAGCAAATCCCGGCCCGCCTTCTGTGATGGCCCACGGCACTTCAAATGCCTTGAACGCGCCGGTAACACTTAGCACAATACAGACTTCAATAATACTCCACACCATGGGAATGACGATATTGAAAAAAATTCTGAATTGTGAGGCGCCATCCAACTGGGCGCTTTCAAAGAGGTCATTGGGTATAGCCAAAATACCGGCCAACAAAATGATGAAGTAAAGGCCCAGTGTGTGCCAAACCTCGGGTACGGTTACCGAATACAGCACAATGTCCGGATTTGAAAGCCAGCTCGTTTTCAAGAATGATAAACCAAATATGTCCAGAAATTTATTGAGCAGCCCGATTTCAGAATGATACATGAGGGAAAACATCAGGCCGATTGCAATCGGCGCAAAAATCATCGGGAAAAAAAATACAGTTCTATATATTTTAAACTGTACTTTTTTTACTCTGGTTACCAAGTAGGCTAATGCCAAGGCTAATGGAATTTTAATAAACAGTCCGGTAAATAGTAATACAAAGGTATTTTTTATTACAAGCCAGAAATTGCTGTCCTTGAATAACTCCAAATAATTTGCTATTCCAATCAACTTCGGACTGGCAATACCATTCCAATCGGAAAGACTAAGAAAAAAAGAATAAAAAATAGGAACGATCATAAATACGGTATACAGTAGGAACGCTGGAAGTAAAAATAAAATAATAAACATATTTTTCCTTGATTTTGTTGTAACCACCCAATCACCCTTCCTGATCGATCCTGCTGTCTTTTTGGGGCTGTCCCAAAAGTCATCGTTGGATGACGAAAGGGCGCCCCTTCTCTAAAATCGCAAAACAAAATCGAAGCAAATGTTTGTGGCGCTTTGTACGAAAATACGGTCGGTCGTATGCCGAATTTTCGTTCTGCGCGGTGGCCGGAACCCGGCTATGAGAGATGTGTACGAAATGTCGTATAACGCGGAATGATTCCCCGTCCCATCGGACCGGTTTGTATGATTCTTCATACAAACTCTGCGACTTCGATGTCGATCTGCCGCATGGTGTATGAAAAATCGCACAATATGACTTCCAGCCGGGTCATAACCAAGACTCCTTGTGTGTTTTATCATACAAATCTCCCATGGCTTGTCGGCCATCGCCAGGCATGAAAATGGACTTGCATCCACACGCCACTTTAAAGTAGCACCGTCATATTTTTCAACTGTGCACGATTTTTTCTAAATCGGGCTGTCACAAAGTGAGCTAAGGCATACTTTGTGACAGCCCCATGAACATCTATTTCTTATCTTTGTCCAATTGCGTCTGAACTTTAGCAACAAATTCCTCGGGAGTAATCACACCTGCAGCAAGTTCATCGATTGAACTTACAAATACTTCAGTGGCGGTGCTGGTCGGAATTTGTGATTTCATGTCCTCAAAAATTTTCTCTTTTTTGTTGGCATGGTCTGCTATGCGTTTAAAGAAAGGATCGATTTCCAATGAACTAACATCGATATCGCTTTTTGCGGGAAACACAGTTGCATCTTGAATTAAATGTTGTTGGAACTCATCTGATAAAAGTGCATCCGCAAATTTCACGATCGCTTCTCTTAATTTTTCATTTTTAAATGACTCTTTATTGATGGTAACCCCTCGCTGCAGGCCACCCATCGTGTATTCGCTAGGGTCAAGTACGGCATTCGGCATTTTGGGGAAATCCATCATTCCGGATATTTCTGCAACTTCCGGATCAATGTTAGCTATCATCCAGGGAAGTGTAAAGAGCATGGCTGATTTTCCTTGATTGTAGGTGATAGGGTAATTATCCCAACCGCCATTCGTTACAGTATCCGCCGGATAAAAGTTGCGTTGTCTCATATCATCCATAATCTTTGCAGCTTGAATGACAGCTTCGGTGCTAAAGTTGTAATGTTGACTTAGTTGTTCCCGCGCTTCCATACCGCCGCCCTGAAATTGGGTCATAATATAGGCGAATAAATGATGCGCCGGGTTTGCCCCCTTACTGCCCATGGCTAGAGGGATAATACCCTGCTCTTTAAGTACCTCCGCCACTTCAATCATCTCTTCATACGTCTGAGGTGGCTGCAAATTGTATTTTTCGAAAATTTCCTTATTGTACAAGGTGACCGCTCTTACTGTTTCCAATGGAAGTTGATATATGGTATCATTGATAGCTGCTCCCAAGCTGAACAAATCACCGGACCATTGATCTAATGAAATTTCATTGCTGATATCTGTATATTGGGACATATCCAATACAGCTTCAGCTTCTACCAGAGGTCTTAATGTCGCTAAATCGGTCCAATATATAAAAATGTCCGGAAGATTATTGGAAGCAAGATCGACTTTAATCTTTGTTTTAAATTCTTCCCCAGGCACACTCTCTACAACGACTTTAATATTTGGATTTTCTTCCTCGAACCTCTTAATTAATTCTTGCGTTGGTTTTGCTTCCGATTTATTTCCTGTACCAAACATATGTCCAAATCGGATCGTCACCTGCTCTTGTGAATTGGTTGCTTCCGAAGGAGTCCCATTCTCTTCACCTGCACGATTTGGACTTTCTTTTGCACAGCCCATCATGCTTACCAAAACTAAAATAATGATGACCATGACACTGATGAAACGAAACCTTTTTAATTTCATATTACTTCCCCCTCATCATTTTTTTTGCGGCATATATTTGCGCATATTCTTAATGCTTCTACGAATCCAATCCTCTTCATTGCGTAACGTATCTTCAATGGTATCGAATGGAGGCATCCATTGTTCAAGGATAATATTCACTTTTTTATCCAAATGGTTCATATAATCTAATATTTTCTTTATATCCTGGTCGCCTTCTCCAAGAGGAGATCCCTCGATGAGTACGCCTATTCCTGCCGGATGCGCTTTCACTTTGAAATCTTTTAGATGCAGCGATACGCAATATTTGCCCAACGATTTCACAGTTTCCATTGGCCATTCCTGTTGAACAATCGAATTTGCAGTATCCAAACAAATACCTACATAAGGATCGTCTATCTCACTTACTAATGAGATCAAATCGGGTGATGGCACTGTAAAATGGTTTTCCACAGCAAGGAGAACGCCGGCTTGACGATAATCAGGAAGGACTTCCTTCAATACGTGCAATGTCTCTTGATATGTGGGGTGAGTATCCGCTGCGTGCGGGGTCATGCGGACAAGTTTAGCATCTAATCGTTTTGCGATTTCCAAGTAACGCAGCAATCGATCTGTCCTTGCCCCCGCAGTCCCCATTTCAAGTACAACTTTTCGATGCAATGCGGTTTCTTTAAGTTTGTCCAACTCATCATCATTCAGTAAATCTAATGGCAGGTTATCCGCAAATTGAACCAGATCAAATCCCATTTCAGCGGTTTTTTCTATCAATCCAACAGCGCTTAATGGTTTCGGCGGTTTGAATTGTTGTCTGCCAATCGCATACCGAAACAAAAAGCTTCCTGCTCCCAATAGCAATGAAGGCCCTCCTTCATAGTCAAATTCTCTTTATGCTGACGGCGATCGCATAGTAACGATTGACAGGTGAAATGATCGAGACAAATTGTTCCGTTCTGAAAATACCGCCTTTATGGTTTTCGGTGAAGGAGGAGATCACCTCTCCCGTATCGGTAATCATCACTTCAACGGCATAATTTCCTTCAGGCATATCAATCCCCAGGTTCGCACGTCCTTTTCTTCCACAATGTTGTCCGCTGTAGAAGTAAACGGCATATTGTTTACCCACCTCCGCAAGCAGGAAAACTTTACCGTTTCTAAGGCTTGCTTCTTTGATGAGCTCATTATGAGGTCTCATTTTTACAAAATCAAAAGTCTGAATGTAATCATTTAGAATGGAAAGTTTTTTGCATAATTCCACATCGCCGCCGCCCGGCTGCGTGTCGGGAATCTCGAAGGTGCCATCCTCGTAACCCGGCGCAAAGGAGTAGTCGAGCATATTGTAGAGCCCGCCGCCGCTGAAAATAACTTCCCATGCTTGATAATCGTAACGTTCATGTTTTTCCAGAATACCGGTTTCATTCATGCCGATGACTTTATTGAGTCCGTAATTGCGCTCGATGGTTCTGTCGCTGATGTAGTGAAAATTAAAAATACTGACATGCTTTAGCGGGTGATCAATTTGATAGAATCCGTTGTAGACATTCACCGAAATTAAATGTTTGTTTTTGAGAGATGCTTCAGTTTCCACTATGACATCGGCGACATGCTGCTGCCACTCATCTGAAATGAAATCATTATAAGGTTCGTTGCAGATTTCAAAATGAAAATTGTCAAATTCATTCAACTCCGTGACCAGCTTCTTAATCATAATATCCTGATATTTGACGACATCCTTATGCTTCATGGAATGGAATTCCAATCCATTTTCTATATGTCCCACATGATTAATATTGTTGTTGCCGTTCATTGGGCAGATTTCCCAAAGCCTGGGGCCGGTATTAATCATATGATGCGCGCTAAACAACGTAAACTCTATTTCAACGCCGTGCTCCCCTGCAGCTTTAAAAAAACGTTTAAGCCGTTTGAAGTAATTGTCGTCCCATTTATCCAAATCAAACTTGTTGCCGCCATCCAACGCTCCGGGAATATCTGACCGTTGCCAGGGGCAAATATAGTTTTCCACGGAAGGCGCCTGCTGGTCTCCGCTGATTTGATTGAAATGGTGAATCTCGCGCTTGATCCCGCTGTAAAGTCTGGTGTGATTAAATCCATACTTTTTAAGGGTTTGAAGGTATTTCTCATTGTCAAAGGCCAGATTGAGAACAGCGGAGTAATGCTCTCCGGATGTAAATAAAATGGTTGGTTTGCCTCTGAACATGACGTAATGAGGATTCTCCTCACACAGAGAAACAGGTTCAAATTGATTTGTCATTGTATAAGAGTCTCCTTAATTTTTGAGTTGCGATGATCATTCACTTTATTTGCCCAGATGTTCAAACAGAAAATCCATGACTTTCGCAGGAGAGGTTCCTTTCTCGGCAATGAGCGACTCGATTCGATCCGGGCCCATTTTGTACATGAATTCTTTCGCTCTATCCATAATTCGGATGGTGACTGCGAACGTTTCAACCGGATCTCCCTGGCGGCTTAATACGTCGTAAGATAACCATCCAGACCAATTCAGGCGTTCTAAATAGTACAATGTCTCAATTAAATCCCACAGATGTACAGACCCGGGAAGCATATCCCAATCCCAAGCACGATCATTGTCATTAAAATGTACGTAGAAGAGTCTATTGGCCTCTGCTGCCAAGCAAACCATCTCGGCTGGATTTTCCTGTGCCGCAAGCGCATGACCTGCATCCATCGTTACCCCAACGTGAGGAAGGCCGACCATATTGCAAAGGTGGAGTGTACGCCCCATATCGGCCAATATGACATGGTCGCGGATTTCATTCGGTTTATATTCCAAGCTTATTTTAATATCATTTCTATAGGACGCCGCTTTTTTAATCCCTTCAACCATCCATTTCCATTGCTTACGATAGTCTACTTGAAAATTATAATCATGCCCGTCAATCAGCGGACAACAATGCACCTTATCGGAACCCAACTCAGCGGCAAGATCCATCGCATTCTTCATATTATGCACGGCTTGAGCGCGAATTTCAGGATCCGGATTTGTAAATGAACCATTTTTCCATAGGGCTTCCCCTTTTACATTCAAATTTATTGCGGATACCGGAAGTCCTGAATCTTTAATCAGTTGAATTGTGCCTTCCATGTCGGCAAAAAATTGTGGAAATACAACCTCAATTCCATCGACTCCGGGAATATTCCTTGCCGTCTCCAATCTCTCTTCCAAACTGCGGTGTGGATGGTATTCGCGAAACCTGTCGGCATATTTTCCCAAAAAACCTACGTGAATCGAATTTTTTAATTCCATCTACTTTCTCCTCCTTTTAATATTTGACTCTTTGACTCCTATATTCATTATGTTTAAACACAGACCCTAATGAAATAGACCATCTTGGTATCTTTGTTTGCCAGATTATATATTTTCCCGGTTATTGAAGTGAAAAAAAACAACCCCGGGTAATATCGTTTGTTAGGGTTGTTCGATTTGGATTGTCAGGCATGGGCTTTTTTAAATTCCATCGGCGCCTGCCCCGTGCACCTCTTAAACAAAATACTGAAATATTGAGGGTTGGAATAACCGATCTTCTCCGAGATTTCGTACGTTTTTAAATCCGTAAGTTTGAGCAGTTCTTTCGCTTTTTCGATCCGGACGTTGATCAAGTATTCACTAAGCGTACAGTTTTTGTACTTTCTAAACAAAAAACAAATGTAGGTTTGCGATACATATACGCTTTCCGCAATTTCGCTTAATGAAAGGTTCGTGGCATAATGTCCATCCACATATTCCACAATTTTTTTAAATGTACTGAATTGCGAGTTGTCGCTGTATTGAACGCTATCAATTGGAATAATTCCTCGTCGATCCAACACCTCCCGAATTTCCAACGCCTTGACCGCTTCATTGTATGATATCTTTATTTTTGAATAACCTTCAATTAAGTTGCCGACACCCATGCTGATAGAAATCTTTAAGTATTTTTTTGTATTCTCACTGATATCTTCAAGAATTCTGTAAATCATCGATTTGTCGTCGTCGCAAAAGTTAAATAA
>CAYYCV010000040.1:24529-29679 GCA_964470405.1 uncultured Caryophanales bacterium | reverse complement strand
CCTATATTTTCTTCTTTCTATCTCTTTCTATCTCTTTACCTTTATCCACTTTTATTCACTTTTATTCTTTTATTTACCTCTGTTCATCTCTGCGTACCCCGCGCCGCCCTTTCACCGCCGATCCTTAACGCTCGCCGGTTACTCTTTCCTTCGTATCCGTCCGCTCCCCGGCCAATCGGCTGGAAAGCGTGGCGCGCCAATGCACCGAAAGCGTTTCGACTTCCAGCACCTTTCGAATGGCTTCCAGATTGTATTTATCGTGGTGCATCACCCGATTCGCATAAGAAACGGTGATCCCCCGGGGATCGCGTTCGATCCGGACCAGTCCGTCTTCGCGCGCGACATCCCCTTCCTTCAGCACGCGAAAATAAAATCCGGTATACCCCGTTTCCTCCACTTTTGAAAGCAAATGAGGCAGACCGTACCGGGCGGATAATTTATAGCACGGCTGCCGGGGCTGGCTGAGCTGCACGACCGCTTGGCCCAATTGAAACGTATCGCCGATGCATACATCGTCTTCCGTCATGCCCCGAATCGTCAAATTTTCACCGAATGCCGCAAAGTCCAGTTTGAGACCCAGTTCGTTTTCCCAGTAGGCATAATGCTCGTAAGCGTACACGCATACCGCCTTTTCCACCCCGCCATGATGTACGAGATCCGCTTGTCGGTCGCCTTCAAAATTCAATGAGGATAAATACACTCTGCCCGATACCGGCCGCTTGAATATTCCGGTGGGGACCTCCTTTTTAAGATAGCTGATGGGTTGAGGCAAGCCTGTATTGATCGATATAATTTCCGCAGCAAGCATGTCGGCCACTCTTCCTTTCTCCCGCTTTTTCCGGCCCCGGACTACCGATTGAGCAAAACCCAGACCGGATCGAATTTAATAAAATAGTGCAACTGCTCCTGAATGCCGGGGTCCATTTCACGATAGTCGAGCATCCCAAGGTAATTCAACGATTTCAAAGCGGCTGCGTTCAGATGGCGATGCAAAATCAACACGACCTCTTTTCGCGCCTGGTCTCGATCATACCCCTCGCTTTCACAAAAAGCCATCCCCCACTTCCCTTGTTTTTGCTCAAAGAAAAAAACATGATCTTTTTTTTCGGGCATTTTCTTCCTCCCTTCCTGTTTTATATTTTCTTTTGTATGGTATTTTGCAATGGCATTGTAATTCAAACTTGTATACAGCATAATAAAAAACAACGGCCAAATCTACAGCAACCAACATCAACAATCAACGATCGACAATCGACAATCGATAATCAACAATTAGCGATCAAACATCGGCAATCAACGATCAACGATCGACAATATCCATCATCCATCGGGAGTGAATTTGGTGAAAATCATCGTGGGCATATCCGGCTCGACCGGAGCGATTTACGGTATTCGAATGCTGGAAGCCTTGAAAGCGGCCGGGGTGGAAACCCATTTGATCATCAGCCAATGGGCGGAAACCACCATTGCGTTGGAAACCGACTATTCGCTTTCATCCGTAAAAGAGCTGGCTTCCAAAGTATATTCTCCCTCCAATCAGGCTGCGCTCATTGCCAGCGGCTCATTTCGCACGGACGGCATGATCATCGCTCCATGCAGCATGAAAACGCTGGCCTCCATCAGCCACGGAATGGCGGACAATCTGATGGCGCGGGCCGCCGATGTTGTGCTTAAGGAAGGGCGAAAATTGCTGCTGCTTCCCCGGGAAACTCCACTTAGCGCCATCCACTTGGAAAACATGCTCAAGCTGGCGAGAATCGGCGTCGCCATTTTGCCGCCGATGCCGGCCTTCTACAACCATCCTGAAACCATTGACGATATTATTTATCATACGATATCCCGGGCATTGGATCAATTTGGTCTCGACAACCAGCTTACGCCGCGCTGGATGCAAAAAAAACAAAACGATCCGCCCCAATAGCGCTTGAAGCGCGCTAAAGGCGAATCGCGGGATCGCTCCCATTCGCGGGAAGAAGCGCTTCTTCCTCCGGCGGCCAGTTTGTTTCGCTCAATTCATGCCGAAGGTGCCGCCGATGCTTCCCCCGACGAGATCGACTTGTCGGCCTCCGTTTCACTCACGCACGCGGGAGGACCGCCTCCTGGTTCCACCGATATGTTCCGATGATGTGCCGATCCAGCTCGACGCCAATGCCCACGCCCGTGGGAACGGACACCCAGCCGCCCGACGGTTCGATCGGCACGATGGAGGTCAACGGGTTTTCCATCGCATCCCACTCCACGGGCTCAATGTCCTGCCGGTCCATCTTGCTCCAGGGCGGCAGGCACGCTTGGGCAAACAGCGCGTAAAGCCGGGTCAACGCCCCGTCGAACGCGTGCGGCGAGGCCCGGAGTCCCCAATAGCGGGACAACTGCAGCGTATGCCGGTATCCGTCGATTCCGTCTTCATGCGCCACATCCGGCTGGATGATATCGAGGCCCCCTTCGCGCAACAGGGGCAAAAATTCGGCGGCGCTTTCCAAGTTTTCTCCCCCCGCGATCGGAACGGAAAAGCTCGACCGCAACACGCTGTAATCCAACACCCGGCCCATGGGCAAAGGCTCCTCAAACCACAGCAGATTGTCCCAGGCCGACAACGTCCTCTCCCACTGCCGGGCGGTTGCCAAATCGTAGCTTTGATTGGCGTCCAGCATCAATTGGCCTTTCCCCTGCCATACGTCTTGAATGCGCCGAATATGCAATTGGTCTTCCTTGAGCGTCCTGCCCCCAACTTTGACTTTGGCCTGGGTGAACCCGCGCTCCGCCGCCTGCTCCACAAGACGCGCGGAATGCCGCGCCCAATCGGCCCGATCCGTATAGGATTGAAAGGACGCGTACACAGGCACGGCGTTTCTCCATCTTCCTCCCCATAGCTCGCATACCGAAAGCCCGGCGGACTTCGCCGCGATTTCCGTCAGCGCCATGCTCACCCCGGCCGCGGCCCGCCGATGCCACTTTTGGATATGATGCACCAGCGGAAGCCGATCCAGCGCCGATTTTCCTGTCAAAAAGGGGACGATTCTGCGCTCAAATCCCGTCTGCAACGCGGGCAGCCAATCGGCGCATTCCCCCCAGCCCGTTACGCCCGATCGGGTGGTGAGCCGAAACAACAAACAGGATCGATAGCGCTTATACCCGTTCGCGTCGCCATACGGCTGCCTGAGCGGATAAAACAACGGAAACAGCTCCACACGCTCGATTTTCAACGCTCCCATCCCCTTCGATCATGTACGTCCCGTTTCTTATCCGTTGATAACGACCCCGCCGTTGACATGCAGAAATTGCCCGGACATATAGGAGGAATCCTCCGATGCCAAAAACACATACGCCGGAGCGATTTCCTGCGGCTGTCCGGCGCGGCCCATCGGATTGTCCGCTCCCCAACGGGCCACTTGATCGGCCGGGAATGAAGCCGGGATCAACGGCGTCCAAACGCTCCCCGGACATACACCGTTCACGCGGATGCCCCGGCTGTGCAACGATTTGGACAGCGAGCGGGTAAACGCGACAATCGCGCCCTTCGTGGCGGAGTAATCGATCAACTGCTCATTGCCCTCATAGGCGGTCAGCGAAGCCGCGTTGATAATGGCGCTCCCCGGCTTCAAATGAGGCAACGCCGCTTTGGTCAAGTAAAAGATCGAATAAAAATTGGTCCGGAACGTCTTTTCCAACTGTTCGGACGAAATGTCCTCCAGGCGGCTTTGCACATGCTGCTCCGCCGCATTATGAACGAGAATGTCCAACTTGCCGAATGTGCCCACAACCTGCTCCACCGCTTGCCGGCCGAAGCTTTCATGGCCGATATCCCCGGCGATGGCCACACAGCGCCGCCCCTTTTGCTCCACATGCCGCTTCGTTTCCTCCGCGTCGGTGTGCTCATTCAGGTAAACGATGGCGACATCCGCGCCTTCCTTGGCGAAAGCGACGGCGATCGCCCGGCCTTGCCCGCTGTCGCCGCCGGTGATGATCGCGACCTTGTCCTTCAATTTGCCGCTGCCGACATAATTCGGGTTATCGAACGCCGGCCTCGGATTCATTTGCGATTCGATGCCCGGCTGCCGATCTTGATGTTGAGGCGGAAAAGGCGTGGCCGGCATCTTGGTTTGCGTTTCCATATGGCTTTCGCTCCTTTTCAAGAATTCGCATAATGGGGAAATCGAATCCGGGCGGTCGGCACATCCAGCAAAACCGGCCCGTGCTTCATTTGCATCATGATGCGCTGCATATCCCGTTCCAGTTCATGTTCCGATTGAACCCGGCAAGCTTCCCATCCGCAGGCTTCCGCCAGCTTGACATAATCGGGGTTGGTCAACTCCGTTCCTTCCGGAGCCAGCCCTTTGGATTCCATTTTATTTCGCTCCATTTGCAGCGCGCCGTTGTTCAGAACGATCACCGCCACCGCCAATCGGTACCGCGCGGCGGTGAGCAGGTCGGCCAGCACCATCGCCAGACCGCCGTCTCCCGTTACGCATATGACTTGTTTGTGCGGCATGCAGCATTTGGCGGCCATGGCCGCAGGCAAGCCGAACCCCATCGTGCGCCAGCGGTCGGAAAGCACAATGCGCTGGCGCCGCGCCCGAAAGTTCCGCAGGAACCAAAGGGTCGAATCTCCTTCATCCAGAGCGATGACCGCATCGGGAGAAGCGTACGTTTCGATCGCTTTCACGACGCGGGACGGATGCAGCGGCCAACCCGAGGCCTTCCCTTCGCTTTCGTTCCGGCTCGTCCAGATCCGCTTGCATTGCTGAATTTGCCGGGCCCAATCCGGATCGATTTCGTAAGCTTTTAAGCCTTCGATCCATGACGAAATCACCTTTTGCGGGCTCCCGACGATCCCTTCGCCGACCGGCATGCCGTTCCCCAGTCGCATGGATCGACGCTCCACCTGAATCACATCGGCCTGGTCCGGAACGTGCCCCTGCGGCCACCAGGACGTCTCTACGGCCACAACGACATCCGCTTGCTTGAACAAATCCGACAAAAATGGATTGCCGCCTTCCCCCAAACCTCCCAGTTCCAGCGGAAACGCGTCCGGAACACCCCCCGGCGCGCCGTAACCGTGTGCGATCCCGCCGCCCCACGCCTCCGCCAGCGCTTGAATTTCGGCCGCCGCGCCAAGCGCGAGTTCAGCGTCGCCCTCGGCGGCTACGCGA
>CAYYCV010000040.1:13255-24519 GCA_964470405.1 uncultured Caryophanales bacterium | reverse complement strand
AACCCGGGCCGTGCCGCCGATCCGCAGCATCGGGGGCTTGGCGGGGCGCATCCATGGCAGCGCGCGCGGCACCGGCGCCGGATCGGGAGGCGCGTCCTCCGACGCGCGAAGCGGACGAAAAGGCCGCGTCGCCGTCGGCATCGCAAAAACATCGGCCGGAACGGACAGATGCGCCGCCGTTCCCATGGCAACCGCCGCATGGATCGCCCGGGAGAGCGAAACCACGACCGCGTCGGGGTGAACCGCGAGTTGGCTGAACCCCGTGACCGCCTGCACCAGTTCCTGCTGGTTCACCAACTGCTTGTAAGCCGTGCCGATCCGGCTTAACGGCGCTTGGCCGGTGATGGCCAACACGGGAGCTTGATCCAGGCAGGCGTCGCCCAGCCCGTTGATCAAGTTGGCCAGCCCCGGCCCCATCTGCGCGGCGCACACCCCTAGACCGCCGGTGCACTTCGCTTCGGCCGATGCCATCAACGCCGCGACAGATTCGTGCTTCACCGCGACGAATTGAATTTCCCGCTGTTTGCCCAGCGCGTCCATCAACCCGAAAATCGCGTCACCGACAACCCCGTAAATTCGCTTGACCCCCCACAGCCGCAACTGTTCCAGCACGGCCTCCGCCACGGGGCGGACGACCGGCTGTCGCGGCGCGCCATCCGGGACCGACGTCTTTTCTCCCGCAGTCTCTTCTTCCGTAAATGGATTGGACATCCGCTCGACTCCTTTCAACATATCCACTGTTATATCCACTGTTGAAAATTCTTGTACTAGTATGACAAAACCAAATTTTACTTATGCCTGCATGAAAATGTCCAAATTCAGGAACAATACCTTTACTTGAAGAAGTGGATGGTGATGGGGTTGAATTGGAATGGATGGCCCCTGGATCGCATGTTGATTTTGGCGATCGGGTTGTTGTTTCTGGTCATTTTCGTACAGGTCACGCTGTTTCATTATCGTCAAAATTTTCGCCATTGGTCGATGTGGATTCCCGTGCTGGCCACGCCCGTTTTCGGTCTGGATCTGATCGGATTGGCCTTCTGCCGCGTGCCATGGCTGCTCGACGTATCGGCCGTATTGCTTTGGATCGGCGCCGTCGCCGGCTTGTTCGGGTCTTATATGCACATCCGGGGAGTGGGGAAACGCGTCGGCGGGTTTAAGCTGCGCAATTTTTTGATCGGCCCTCCCCTCACTTTGCCGGCCCTGATTACCGCCCTGAGCGTATTGGGGCTTATCGCGCTGTACGGGGAGGGATAACATGCCCGAATATCCGCTTCATTACCCCGCATTCAACGTGTTGGACGAAGCCAAAAAATGGGACGCCCACACCCGAAGCATCGTTGAACAACGGCGGAACACCTCCTCGTTTTATCCGCTGAAGTTTTTTTCCAAGCAAGAAGCGAGAGCGCTGTTTCAGCTATGCTCGGTTTTGCTGGACGATCGGCGCGAGCCGGTGATCGCTTTCGTCATTCATCATCTGGATTCGGTTTTGAAATCCGGCGTCGGGGAATCCCAACGAAAAATCGGCGTGCCCCCGCAATCCGACTTGATCCGCAAAGGGCTGGTTTTGCTGGATCAGGCTTGCGTTCGCCTTTATGGGGATGCGTTGGAGGAGCTAAACGAGGAAAACAGGCAGGAGGCGGTCCGACAATTCATGCAGGGCAGCCTTCCATGGCCGTCCGGCGGAGAATCCGTTCCCATCAACGACTTGGTGCAGAAAATTGTGACCGAAGCGGTCTCCGCCTATTATTCGCATCCCGCCATCTGGTCGGAAATCGGCTATGCCGGCCCGGCTTATCCGCGGGGGTATGTCCGCACAGAGTTGGGATTGACCGATCCGTGGGAGGCGCAAAAGGATGATGAATAATCGAAAATATGAAAAGGACGCCGATATTTGCATCGTCGGAGCGGGCGCGGCCGGAGGCGTTCTCGCTTACGAATTGAGCAAAGCGGGGCTCAAGGTGGTGGTCATTGAAGCCGGGCCGTTCTGGGATCCGCAAAAGGATTTCGCCAGCGACGAATTGTCCACAAGCCACCTCGGCTGGCAGGATACGCGGATCGTCGGCGGAGCCGACCCGCTGCAGCTTGGCCGCAATAATTCGGGCCGCGGGGTTGGCGGAGGAACGACGCATTTCACCGGCGTTTTTTTACGCTTCCATGAAAGCGACTTTCGCACAAAAACGGAGGACGGCGTCGGGGAAGATTGGCCGATAGCGTACGGGGATCTCAAACCGTATTACGACAAAATCGAGAAAGACATCGCGGTGTCCGGGCCGAAAGCTTTTCCCTGGGGGCCTTATCGCGGCCCGTACCCGTACCCGGAACGCGAGCCCATCAGCGCGAACGCGGAAGTGTTTCGCATCGGCTGCGACAAGCTTGGCATTCGCACCGCGGTGCCGCCGCTGGCGATCAACTCCGCGCCGTTTGACGGGCGCCCGCCATGCATCAATCGGGGATTTTGCAATCAGGGGTGCATGCCGAACGCCAAATTCAGCACGTTGGTTCACCATATTCCGAAAGCGATTCAATACGGGGCGGAAGTCCTCCCCGACAGCATGGTCACTCAAATTCGGGTCGGTCGGGACGGCCTCGTCTCCGGCGTCACCTTCGTTCGCGACGGGCAAACCTGGGAGCAGCAAGCGCGCGTCGTCATCCTCGCCAGCTTTGTGATCGAAACACCGCGATTGCTGCTGCACTCCGCCAATGCCCGATTCCCCGACGGGCTGGCCAATTCCAGCGGATGGGTCGGCAAAGCGATCATGGCGCACAGCAGCAACGACGTATACGGCAAATTTCCCATGGAAATTCGCCTGTACAAAGGCACGCCGGTTTTGGCCACGACGCAGGACTTTTACGAAACCGACCGAAACCGGGGGTTCGCGCGAGGGTACACCTTGCACGCGCACGGATCGCGGCCGGTGGAGATGGCAAAAGGCATCGCCAAAGCGGCCAAGCTTTGGGGGCCGCGCTTGCGCAAGACGATGCTGGATTACAATTTCTACGGCAGAGTGACGCTGGTCGGCGAGGTGCTGCCGAACCCGGCAAACCGGGTGACGCTTTCGGAGGAAAAAGACGAGTACGGCATGGCGATCCCAAACGTTATTTTTTCCTACGGCGACAACGACAAACGGCTCATCGCCCACGCCGTCGCCAAGATGGAAAGCATTATTCGCGCCGCGGGCGGCACGCCGGAGTTTGTGACGGACGATACGGCGCATCTGATGGGCGGGTGCCGCATGGGCAGCGATCCCGACACGTCCGTAACGAATGCCTTCGGCCAGACGCATGATATCCCCAACCTGTTCGTTTGCAGCGCCAGCCTCTTCGTCACCTCCGGCGGCGGCAATCCGACAAACACCGTGATGGCGCTTGCCGCGCGCACCGCCGATTACATCAAGGACAGCCTGCGCCGGCAGGACATCCGGCCGCTTTAGAGGTCCGGCGAAAAAACGGGCGGTTCCGCGACGAAGCGCTAGGGCCCTACACCGTTGTCCGCCGATTTCTGCCTGTCCAAAAGGCGGCAGAATCGGGAAAACCGCGGACAATGGCGGCCGGGCCCCCCGGTTCAGGAGCGGAATCGCCTGTTTTCATTGCACTTTGAGCCTGCGCCGCCTTTTTTCCGAACCGCCAAGTCTACCGGCTGGGCCGCCCAAGGGCGAAGGAACGGGAAGTCTCGACTGAATTCCCGAATACCTGCAAAAGTGCATCTATTCGTAGGCCGCAACAGCCATTTTGGGGAAATTACTGCTTTTGTGCAGTTATTTCAAAGCATTTCGCTTCAATCTGGCATGATAACTTAAAATACCTGCATGTTTGCAGGTATTTGATCTTCTGAGCATCCGACGAGCGCAATAGATGTATTTTTGCAGGTATTTAACCGCCCAGGCATCCAATAAGCGCAATAGATGCATGTTTGCGGGAATGCAATCCCCTGTTCATCCGATCAACGCAAAAGATGCAGCATTGCAGGTATTTCGGCTCGTATGGGAATTTCAATTTTTGTAATAATTCCTATTTCTAATTACACTTCTTTTTTATACTGAAATTTCCGTCCACACGAAAATCTTAGTTCCCACAAAAACCCCCCAGTCCAATGAAACCGCCCAACCGACCTTCAAACCGCGAAAAAATAGCCGCGCCCTCAGTCGTCCGCCACGAACCGCCAAAGCCAATCGGCGGCAGCGGAAATGCCGATGCGCGGCGTTTTCTTGACCGGTAAAATCCGGTCTTTTTGCTGCAACGCCAAGCAATGATCGGGGTCGTCGATCAAATCATAGCCGTAAAACGACTTGGTGATTTGCAGCCCCCGCGTCAGCTTGGCCGGGCCGTTCAAGAGCACGCGGTCCGGCACGCCGGGGCGGTTGGCGCGGATCAGATCCGCCCCTTCCACGGGCCTGGCGCCCCGCAGCAGCACGGCGCCAACCGTCCCCGGCTCGTGCGCGACCACGTTCATGCAGAAATGCATGCCGTAAATGAAATAGACGTACAGATAGCCCGCGTCTCCGAACATGATTCGCGTTCGGGGCGTCATGCCGCGATAGGCATGGCTCGCCGGGTCCCTATCGCCCATATAGGCTTCCGTTTCCGTAATCTGCACGCGGATAACGCCCTGTTCCGTTCGCCTGACCAGATAGCAGCCAATCAACTGCTCGGCCACCTGGAGCGTATCCCGCTCAAGAAAGGACCTGTTCATACGGAGGGCTTATAGCTTCCAGGCACGCTATTCATCGAAATTGATAAACGATTCCAACTATTAATGGTATTAATTAATATAACGAGATCCACATATTGCTTTTCGCTGTAGTGCTCGCGAACGCGCTGATACAGTTCGTCCGGCACGCCGTTCGAAGCAATCCGCGTCACCGCCTCGGTCAACTCCAACACCACACGTTCTTCGTCGCTATAGAAAGGCGCTTCACGCCAGGCGTTCAACAAATAAATGCGCTGCTCCGTTTCACCGATGGCGCGCGCATCCTTCGTATGCATGTCCAGGCAATACGCGCAGCCGTTGATCTGCGATGCCCGAATCTTGATCAGTTCCATCAGTTTCCTGTCAAATCCGGTGGTTTTGGCGTATTCCTCAAACTGCCTCATAATCCCAAAAGCTTCCGGAGCCACCCGGGGATAATTGACCCGCACCTTCATTGGAAAATCCCTCCATTTCAAATTGTGTTCACGACGATTATACCACTTTCCGGCGAAAATAAAAAAAAAACGGCCCGCACCGCGCATCGCGTGTGCAGGCAACATCTATTCGTGCGGTGAAAACAGGCGGCTCCACCGCCGGGCATCGGTTCTCAATCACAGTGATCTTCCGACCTCAGTTGTCTTCCCGCTCGCAATGATCTTCTCGACCGCAGTTGTCTTTCCGATCACAGTGATCTTCCCGACCTCAGTTGTCTTCCCGATCACAGTGATCTTCCCAACCGCAGTTGTCTTCCCGCTCGCGTGATCTTCCCGATCACAATGATCTTCTCAACCTCAGTTGTCTTTCCCGCTCGCAGTGATCTTCCCGACCTCAACTGTCCGCCGATAAGCCCCCGGGTTTTTACGTTTATCCCTGCCAATCCGCCGGTTCTCGCGTTTATCCTTGCGCGGCCGAAACGAATCGCCGCAATCCTTCCTTTAGCAACGAGCGCGGACAGGCGATGTTGATTCGCAGAAAGCCTTCCCCTTCCTTGCCGAACGAAGAACCCTCGTTGAAAGCCACGCCCGCCTTGTTGTACATTAACTCCTTCAACGCCTGAACGTCCGTGGAAAGCCCGCGGCAATCCACCCAGACCAGGTACGTGCCTTCCGGCGGCATCACTTTCACCTGCGGCAGGTGGCGCTGGAAATAATCGAGCAAATAATCCAGATTGTCCTGCAAATACGCCATCAGTTGATCCAGCCATTCATCCCCGTGCGTATAGCAGCTTTCCACCGCCGTTTCCCCGAAATAGCCTTCCATGTGAATGGACAACGCCTTCAATCGATGATTGTACGCCCTGCGAATTTGCGGGTTGGGAATGATCACATTCGAGGTTTGCAATCCGGCCAAATTGAACGTTTTGCTCGGCGCCGTGCATGTCGCGGAATTTTGGGCAAACGCTTCGGAAATGGAAGCGAAAGGAATGTGGCGGCGGCCCTTGAAGACCAGATCCTCATGAATCTCGTCCGACACGACGAAAATCCCATGCTTCAGGCAAATCTCGCCAAGGCGTTCCAACTCCTCGCGGGTCCATACCCGCCCGCCGGGATTGTGCGGATTGCACAGCAGCAGCAGCTTCGTTCGCGAATCGAGCATTTGCTCCAACTGATCAAAATCCATCGTATAACGCCGATCTTCCAGACGGAGCGGATTGTTGGCCACCGTCCTCCCGTTCATTTTGATCACGTCGTAGAACGGGTAGTACACCGGGGCTTGCAGTATGACTTTATCCCCGGGCTCGGTCATGATTTCCACCATCAGGCTCAACGCGGAAACGACCCCCGGACTGGAGGAAATCCAGTCCTGCTCCAGCTCCCATCCATGCCTGCGCCGCTGCCACCCGATGATGGCGTCATAATAGGATTGCGGGCGCACGGTGTACCCGTAGATCCCGTGTTCGGCGCGCCGAACGATCGCCTCAACGACCTCGGGAGGCGCCTGAAAATCCATATCCGCCACCCACATCGGCAGCACGTCCTTATCGCCGAACAACTTCTCCGACTGGTCCCATTTATAGCACGCCGTGTTCCGGCGGTCCGTTACTTTGTCGAAATCGTATTTCATTTTCTCTGCCTCCGCTTTGATCTCCCCCTCTTCACAGCGAGCGGGTCATTCTCCACTCCCGCAAGTCGAGTTCCCTTACTTTTTCGACCACATAGGGATCGTTTTTCGCCATTTCCAGCGCCTGCTCGTACGTTTCCGCGATGTAGATCACCATTCCGCCGCTGCCGTCGGCAAAAGCGCCCACCGAGTCGATCGTTCCCGCTTCCAGGCCTTTCTTCAAATAGGCCAGGTGCTGAGGCCGCAACGTTTGGTTGCGCTCCGGGTCCAGCATGTTCAAAATAGCCGCATAGTATGCCATATGTATGACTCCCTCCATTTGTTCTGATTCCATTTCATTATAAACCAATTCATTGGTTTGCAGGAGATATCATGATAAAATATTATTATGCCTTGCCGAAGGAGTGACACCGGTGAATCCAATGAAGCCCGAACACAGCATCACGCTCGATCCGCTCGATCGCCCTCTGAGGGACTTGAGGATTTCCGTCACGGACCGCTGCAATTTTCGCTGCCATTACTGCATGCCCGCCGAAATCTTCGGGAAAGACTACGCGTTTCTCGCAAAAAACAAGCTGCTGAGCTTTGAAGAGCTCACCCGGCTCGTTCGCATTTTTACGGAGCTTGGCGTGAAAAAAATTCGCATCACCGGCGGGGAGCCGCTGCTCCGGCAAGACCTTCCCACCTTCATTTCGATGATCCGCGAAGTGGAAGGGGTGCAGGATATCGCCCTGACCACCAACGGAGCGCTGCTGGAAAAGCTGGCCGGCCCCTTGAAGCGGAGCGGATTGCACCGCATCACGGTCAGCCTCGACAGCCTGGATGACGGCAGATTCGCCGCCATGAACGGCGTCGGCTTCCGGGTCGAGCCCATTCTTCAAGCGGTAGAAGCCGCCGCCGATGCCGGATTGCCCGTGAAAATCAACATGGTGGTCAAAAAGGGAATGAACGACTGCGATATTCTGCCGATGGCCCGCTATTTCAAGGAAAAAGGACACACGCTCCGATTCATTGAATTTATGGATGTCGGCAACAACAACGGCTGGAAACTGGACGAGGTCGTGCCAAGCAGGCAGATTCGCGATCTGATCCACGCGGAAATGCCGCTGGAGCCCGTAGAACCGGAATATTACGGAGAGGTGGCCCAGTATTACCGCTATCGGGATACCCGTACGGAGGTCGGGTTTATTTCTTCCGTCACCCAGGCGTTCTGTTCCACCTGCACCCGCGCAAGGCTGTCCGCCGAGGGCGAGCTGTACACGTGCCTGTTCGCCGCCGCCGGATTCGATTTGAGATCGCCGTTGCGGGAAGGCGCCGCGGATGCTGAAATAAGCCGCATGATCCGCGATATCTGGGGAGCGCGGACCGATCGGTATTCCGAGTTAAGGCTGCGCAACACGCCTGAAATCCGCAAAGAAAAGGTGGAGATGCACCATATCGGCGGATAATACGTCCCGGCTTTTGTCGAGTCTTATCTTTGCGTGGCATTTTCTGCGCTTCCCCGGGAAATAGGCGTCCGCTCATCACAAATAGACCCCCTCCGTCAACAGAGGGGGTCGTTCATTTCCGTTATTCCGCTGACCAGACGCCCAATTCGCTTGCCGCTTCCTCGTCCAGCAGGAATTCAACCTTCGCGTGGTCGCGCAGCAACGAGGCCGGCACCTCGGATGTCACCGGGTCCTGAAGCGCCTTCCTGACGACCTCCGCCTTCTTCTTCCCGGAAGCGATGATCAGAATCGCTCCGGCCTTGCGCAATGTGGCAATGCCCATCGTAATGCCCCGGTCGGGAAGCACATTGTCCCCGAAGTACTGCTTGCTCTGTTCCAGCGTTTCGGAATGCAGCCGAACCACGTGCGTGCCTGCATGCTCATCCGCGCCCGGTTCGTTGAATCCGACATGGCCGTTCCATCCGATCCCCAGCACCGCCAGATCCAAACCGCCCTTATCGGCAATCAGGCGCTCGTATTTTTCGGCTTCCGCATCCAGCGATTCCGCCTTGGAATTGTAGGTGAAAATTCGCTCCGCAGGAACGCCCGCAGGCTGATAGAAATGAGTGTGCAACTGTTGAATGCAATGCAAAGGGTGGCCTTCCGGGATTCCCAAATACTCATCCAGCGTAAACCAGTTTGCCAAAGAATAATCGACTTCTCCGCTCCGTCCCATGCGGACCATTTCCTCGTACATGCCTTTCGGCGTCGATCCGGTGGGCAGACACAGATTCACCTTTCCCCCCTTATTGCGAATGGCTGATGCGACGATGCGAGCCGCCGTTTGACTCATTTCCGAATAATTCTTCACTACCGTCACGGACATCGAATCATTCCTCCCAAACTTGTTATAACAACTACTTATAAATATAATTGTAGTTATAACAAATTGTCAACCCCATTTTCCTCCGCTATAATGGTGAGAAAGCGAAAAATTTCGGCGGGGCGGTTGGGAGGAACGATCGTGGCCAGTTACAAACAGAAGCATTCTTTATATTCCAAAATCAAAGATCAAATCCTCGATTCGATCAAAGATGGAAGATTCGGCACCGGCGACAAAATGCCGAGCGAAAACGAGCTTTGCGAGCGCTTCGAAGTAAGCCGGACAACGATTCGGCTTGCGCTGCAACAGTTGGAATTGGAAGGCTATATCAGCAAAGTGCAAGGCAAAGGAACGTTCGTCAACAAAAAGATCGTCCACCGCGTGTTAGCCCCCATGCAGAGCTTTACCGAACTGATGATCGGACAGGGGCTGAACCCGAAGACGAAAGTGCTGGAATTCACGGTCATTGCCGCGGATGCGCGTTTGGCCGAAAAACTGCAAATCAAAACAAGCGCGCCAGTGATCCGATTGGTGCGCCTGCGCCATGCCGGCGAAGAGCCGATTCATTATGACGTCACCTGCATTCCCTGGGAATGCGCGCCGGGGCTGACCGCCGAAGAATGCAGCGGCTCGCTGTTCCGGCTGCTTGAAGGCCGCTTTCACATCCGCATCGAACGATCGGTCGAAACGCTGGAACCCGTAACGGCAAGCTTCGACATCGCGAAGCATTTGCACATTCGGGAAGGAACCCCTTGTTTTCAGGTGACCACATTGTCCTATGCAGGAGAACAAAGCATTATCGAATATACCTGCTCCGTGATCCGCCAGGACTATTCCAATTTCATTATCGAACGGCGTTATTCTTCTGCAGCCGATTGAAGAACGCAAGCGTCCGGGCGAAAGCGTCCCTCGCGGCCGCGCTGCTGTAAGAACGGCGCGTATCGTTGAAGAAGGCGTGGTCCACCCCCGCGTAGACATGGTGTTCGAACGACTTGCCCGCGCTTTGCATCGATTCGGAAAAGCCGGGTATTTTTCCCGTGATGCCGGTATCCAATTCCCCGTAAAACCCCAATACCGGGCAGGAGACATCCGCGATCGCTTCCTCCTTCGGGGGGTTGCCGTAAAAAATGACCGCGCCGCTTAAATTTGCGGACCGGGCGGCCAGCAGCGCGGACAAAGCCCCGCCCATGCAAAATCCGACCGATGCGACAGGCTGGCCTTGCGTACGCGGGTTTACATTTTGCAGAAAGTCCACCGCGTCCGTCAATCGGGCAATGTGCAGCTCGGGATCAGTGCTGCGAAACAAGGCTTTTATCGTCTCCTGCAGCCGATCCTGCCGATCGGCAGGCATTTCCCGCATCGCTTCTTTTCGTTCCTCCTCGTTCCTCCACGCGGTTTTGGGCAGTTGATCGAGGAAATTTTTCGCATCTTCAATTTCCTCCGCGTTCATATGCTCCAGCCTGTGGCCGTCATGCGAAAACAAATCGGGCGCAAACGCGAAATAACCGGCTTGAGCGAAGCGCCGGGCCACATCCTTGATATGCCCGTCCACTCCCCAAATCTCCTGGATGACAATGACGGCGGGCAGTTTTTCGGATGCTCGATCCTGCCATGCCGCATAGCCCAGATGTTTGTTATTTTCGCCGAAGCGAAACCAATTTTCATTCAATCCCAATTTTCACGCACCCTTTCCGCGGTATATCGCAAACGTGGCTTGCGGGACTCAACTTCTGGCCGCTCTTCTCCCCAGCTCGTCCGCTTCCTTCTCCAAACCCGGATCATCGTTGACCGGAACGCCGTTGGCTTCCGTCGTCGCCTTGACCGTGCCTTCCTTCTGTTGAACGACATGCGTCAGCTCATGTCCCAGCAGCTCTTGTCCGCTCGTGCTTTCGGGATCGTATTGACCCGGAGCGAAATGAATGTCCGTGCCCTGCGTATAGGCCAACGCGCCGACATCCGTCGCTTTGCTGCTGTTGGAGTGGATTTTCACGTCCGAAAAGTCGGAGCCGAACGAGCTTTCCATTTTGGCTTGAACATAGTCGGGCATCCGGCTGTTCGATTTTGCCGCGCCCGGCGACGTCTCCACCGCGCGTTGGACCGGCGCGCCCGCGCGCTTCATCTGCAGCTCTTCTTCCTCCAGTTCCGATCCTTCCAGCGCCTCGCGCTGGACCGGCGCGCCCGCGCGCTTCATCTGCAGCTCTTC
>CAYYCV010000040.1:0-13155 GCA_964470405.1 uncultured Caryophanales bacterium | reverse complement strand
ACCGGCGCGCCCGCGCGCTTCATCTGCAGCTCTTCTTCCTCCAGTTCCGATCCTTCCAGCGCCTCGCGCTGAATCGGCATCCCCGCCGTTTTCATCTGAATCCGGTCGGACAATTTTTGCTGGATCGCCTGGCTGCCCGTCGATTGCCTCGATGCGGAAGCCTCCGGGGCTGCGGCCGCAAGCTGCGCCGCATCCGTATGCCTGTGAGAAACGCCGGCGTTGATTACCGGTTCATTTTTGCGGAGCCTGTTGAGCTTCATAAATCCCATTCTTGTTCACTCCTCTTGTTCCATTTTCAGCGTGGTTCTTTGACTACTATATTCCATAGATTTCTCGCAAATCCTGCCTGGGAGTCTGTCCGACGGAAGGATCCAGGTGAATTTTTATTCATCGTGCCGTATTTCGGAAAGGGACGGTCTCTGGCTCCGTCGGACAAACTCCCAGCCCCTCATAATGATTCCGTACGCTGAACCTGTTCCGCCTTATTGGTTCTCCAATGAAGGACCACGAACAAAAACAAAGCGGCCAGCAAGGCCAAACCGATCATGCCAACGCCTTTGGCGGAGCCGAATGCCAGCAGGGAGGCAAAAATAAACGGGCCGATCATCTGTCCGAAATTTTCCACCAGGCTGTAATACCCCATCGACTTGCCCTCACCCAATCGAGCCGAAGCCTTGCGACTGATAAAATAATTGACCTGGGCCGTCAGACCGAATCCCTCGGCGACACCGAGCAGAACGACCGCCGCGGCCGCGCTGAATATCGTGCCGAGTCCGGAAAACAGCATCAGCGCGGAAAACACCAGCAATCCGGCCAAAACCAGCGATTTCATCGTCCCCAGGTACTTTTCCGTCATATGGCTGAGAATCGGTCCCAAATAGACGATGCACAATCCGTTCAACAGGAAAATTCGCCCGATGTTGGACGGCGATATTCCGTTCTCTTCGGCGAACAGCGGGAAAAAATAATACAGGAACATGCCGCTGACCGAAACGGGAACCACAATAAACAGGAAGAAACCGAGTATATTCAAGTTTCCGAAAAAATGGCCCGCCACCTTCAGGAAGCTTTGCCGCGGCGCCGCATCTTGCGCCAAAACGGGCGTTTCGGGACGGCCCGGCGCAGCCTCGTTCGCCTGCTTCATTTTGATCGCGATCAATCCCCCGAGCAACACCAGCGCCGTCGCGACCAGAAACACCTGGGAAAATCCGATCCGGTCGGACAACATGGCCCCGACGACGATGCCGCAGTTCATTCCGGCATAGGCCCCGGAATTGAGCGAGGCAATCGCCGCGTTTTTGGCCTCCTCCGTCGGCGCGGTCACAACGTAGGCCTGCATGGCCATCAGCGCGCTGCCAAAGCCGAATCCGGCAATGGAGCGCGCGATCATGAACAGCACCGGCTCCGCGGCCAGGGAAGAAACCAGCGTCCCGCAGGCCAGCACCACGCTGCCGAGAATAAACACCGGCTTCCATCCTCTTTTGTCCACCCAGTTTCCGGCCAGCAGCGAGGCGATCGCGACGAACAGCAGCTCCGCCGAAATCGGCAAGCCGATAACGACCTCCTCCGACAAGCCAAATATCGGCCGGTAGATATGCTTCACCAGCACGGGAATAAACGCGGAAGACATATACATCGAGCTGAACACGAAAAAGCCCAGCGTGCGCACGATCGAACGCTCGGAAAGCTCCGAATCCGCTTCTTCCCGTCCCGTGTCGCGAACGATGCGACGCCGGAGGAAAATGAACATGAACAATGTAATTTCAACCATTAACAGGAAAGAAATCACGACCATCGTTAAAATATCGAACAAAATTTCCTGCATCTGCGCCTTGATCCGGTCCTGGGACATGTCCACGACGACCTTGTAATCCTGTTTTCCCATACTGTCCTGGATCAGAGGCAAAGAATAGGTGTATTTCGAAATATGGCCGGAGCGGTCCAGCCTTTCCGAAGTATAATCGGAGTCGATCAGCGAAATGCGGTCGATCTCCGGATCGCTCTCAATAATTCTCCGCATGTAATCCCCTACGCCGTACAATTGGCTGTAGGGCACGCCCTTTTTCACCACCGATTCGATATCCTGGCGAATCATCTGGATGGCGAGCGACGTGTTGTCCTTTACCGTTTTCAGGTAGCCGTTTTGCAGCATGACATAGTTTAAAGTGCCGTAAGCCAGTTGAACCGTGCCGAGCAGCAAAAAGATAACGACCAGCAGCCGCTTTTTCCGAAATGATCCGTCCTCGCGAAACAGAGAGAACCTGTAGACGAACAAAATCAGCAGCAAAAACGACGCCAAAGCAAACAGCAGCAGGTAAAAGATCAGCGACCACATGTAGCGGTTCGTCTTCTCCTGAATGACGGATTGATCGAATGTGATGCCAAGGCTGCCGATCCATTGCTGATTTTGATCGCGAACCGGAAGGAAGACGTGGTAAAGCCCTTGCTCCGGCACGGAAATATACTGGTGCGTGTTGGAATAAGCGGGAAACTGCACTTTTTCCCGCAGGGTGTCCGTCAGCGTCCGGCCGGAAAGGCCGCCATTCTGGTTGTAGATCAGCTCGCCTTCCGGCGTGGCCAGTTGGACCTCCCCGATGTCCGGCGAGTACTGCATGCTCTCGCCCAAAATTTGCTCAATGCCGTAAAAATTATTGATCGGCTTGCCATATTGGACGGCATACTCGATTTTTCGAACGCTTTCTCCCCCCAGCACGGAATAGCTGGAAATCAAAGAATTCGTATAGTTTTGCTGGAATGACGCCAAATTCAATCCGCCGGTAATTCCCAAAACGATCAAAATCAGCAGGCTGAATGCGGCTATGAAAAACACGCGGATCTTGTTGATGGACACGACGAGCAAACCTCCCGGCTCAAAATCAATTCCCCGAAACATACACCCGCGGAACCCTCGGGCTCAGCAAGCAGGCGAAATCGCCATACAACCTCCCCACGCCGGCCTTCATGGCCGTCTCCTCGGCCCGAATCTCCACGCCGCGCTGGACGCCGAAAATCACGACTTCATCGCCGATTTGCACATCCGGAATATGGCTCACATCCACCATAAAGTGGTCCATATACACCCGTCCCACCAATGCCGCCTTCCTGCCGCGCACGAGCACTTCCCCGTTCCTCCAATGGAAAAGAAAAGCGGCGTCGGCATAGCCGAGCGGAACGGCGGCCAGCACTGTCTGGTCGCCCAACGTATAGCGGTAACCGTAGCCAAAGCCCGCGCCTTGAACGACCTCTTTCAGGGCGCTGATCCGCGCCTTCAACTGCATGACCGGCTCGAATGCATCCGCGGCCTGGCCTTTCCATGCGGGAAGCCCATACAGCAAAATGCCCGGCCTGACCATATCGTAGCTCGCTTCCGGCATCGTCAGAACGGCCGGGCTGCTCGCGGCGTGCACGATCGGGAAGCAAAGCCCCCTCTGCCGGCATTGCTCCAAAACATGCTCGAATTTGTGAAGCTCGGCTTGGCGCACCTGTGGATCGTCGCCGTATGCCGAATGCAGATGCGCATAAATGCCTTCCAGCTCCAATCCCTGCAAATGGGCAGCTTGGCCGATAAACGAAACGGCCTCTTTCACGGAAACGCCAAGCCCCGCCGCGCTCACATCGACACGAACGTGCACTTTGCACCTCTCGCCCTTCCGCTGCGCGATTTCGGACAATCGCAAAGCGGTCGACAGATGGGAAATGGAAGGGGTAATCCGATATTCCGCCGCCGTCTCCGCCATCTCTTCGGACAGCGGGCCAAGCACCAGAACCGGCGCCTGAATCCCCTCCTGCCGCAGCTTCACCGCTTCGCCCAACGCCGCAACGGCCAGCATATCCGCGCGGGAGCGAACCAGCGCTTCCGCCACTCGCGCCGCGCCGTGGCCGTAAGCATCGGCCTTGACAACGGCGATCACCCCCGTTCCGGGCGGCACGCTTCGGCGGATTCGGTCCAAATTCGCTTTCAGCCGGTCCAGACGAATTTCGGCCCATACCGGTCTCGCTTCTTCCAACTGCTTCGATATCTCTGTTGTTTTCACCTGATTGAGCCTCCGGTTTACCTGCTGATCCGCAGCATGTACGAGTATCTGCCTTCATTTTCAAAATAATAATCCGGATAATGACCGATTTTTTGAAAGCCGAATTTTTCAAATAGAACATACATCGGCCGATACACCTCCAGATCGCAAGTGTGCGCGATCAAATACCTGCCCTGCGCCAGCCGGATCAGGTTCAGCATATCTTCAATCAATGCGGAGCCGATGCCCATCTTTCTGAAATCCCGGCGCACCACCATGTAATCCCAAATGTACCCCCCCGTTTTTTGCTCGTTTTCCCGAAAAATATTGACCGCGATGATTTCCTCTTGATCATTTCGAATAAAGCGAAAAAAGTCGGTTTTTTCATTCAGCGACTGCGCGGGCTTCCGTTCAAAATACTCGCTTTCGCCCGGAGTCAGCCGCTGGTCGTCAAAAGAGCAGGGCGAACGAAGGAAATCCGATATGTCTTGAGCCTGCTCTGCATTTTCCATCCGATGAACGGGAAAGGCTCTTCCGGTCACTGTCATATTCCACCACCAAACGCAATATTCAACCCATCGCCATTTCCGAATCACGAGATGCGCAATGTGCCGTCAAATCCTTCATCCGAGCCCCGTTGAAAATACTCGTCGCAAATAAAGAAATACAATTGGGCCGCCAAATCCTGGCGGTTGTGCTTGATCACTTCCACGAAACATTCCCGCGCGTCGAAAAATCGTCCGACCTGATAAAACTCGATTCCGCGCTCGAAGTCGGCCTTGGTTCTATCCTTCAACTTGCGTATGCGATCGAAATCGCCCTGATACACATCGTACAATTGCAGCGCTTCGTCTTCCCCCGACAAATGAATCTGCCCCAAATTGCGATACTGGTAACGTTCCGGCTCCTGAATCGAGGAAAGCACGTTTTCCGTAATCAGGATGGAGGCGCCCAACAGGACGGTGGATCGCTCCAAAATCGTAGCCACATTCACATTTTCAGAGATGACATTGCCCTCCAGACGCTTCTCTTCCCCGATGATGCCCATGATGATCGAGCCTTTGTGGATGCCGACCCCTCCGTCGATCGGTTCGGATCCGGCTTGCCGCAGCTCGTCGTTGTAGGCCTCCAACTCCTTGCGGAGGGCGAGGGCCGCTTGAAGCGCCTGCTCCGTGCCGTTGGGAAACAGCGCAAGGATGCCCGAGCTTAAATACTTGTTGATCAAACCTTCGTTGTCGCGCACCAAAGGCCCGATTCGCTTTAAGAATGAATTGATAAAATGGAAGCTTTCCTCCGGCGTCAACCGCTTCGAAATTTTGTAAAAATCGCGGATGTTGGCCACCATAATACTCATTTCCCGCTCGACCTGATCCCCCAGTTCCACCTCGTAAATTTGCTCTTTGCCCAAGTAATTGATAAATTGCCTGGGAACGAAGCGGAAGTAAGACTCGCTTAATTTCGTAATCTCCTCGATATAATTGCGAATGCGTCCGGACATGAAATTAAAGCGTTCCCCGAGATCGGCCACCTCGTCCCTGGTGCGAACCTTCACTTCGACGTCCCAATTTCCGTCCGCCATCGCGGACACGCTGTTTCTCAACGAACGAATCGACGAAAGCAGATAAAACGTCAAAATCAGAAACGCAAGCACGATGACGAACGTCACGACCGCGACGACCTTTGCCACGTTGGCGAGCATTTCCTTTCTGTGCTGCAGGAAGCCGTTCATCTCCTTGCCGATCTCATATACGCCGACGATATGGCCCGCCGAATCGTAGACCGGACCGAGCGCATAGAGCCAGTTGCCGTTGGTATCTACGATCTCCCACGAAACGATGCCCCCTTTCTCCACCACGTCGCGGTTGACTTCGTTCACATCGAACGGCTTGAACATATTCACGCTGTCGTCGTCGTCCATAATGATGTATATTTTCCCGTCCTTATACTTGTACAGCGTGCTGTACAAGCCTTCGCGCTCCACATTCATCAACTTTCCGCCCACCTGCTGCACCTTCTGGTCCCGCCTGAAATTGAAATTTTTCCCGGCTTCAATCCGCTGGTAGGCCGCGTTCATGAAATCATCGGGAGAATGGATTTGATTCAGCAGGTCGCCGTTGATCAGATTTTCCCCGTTGCGGGCCAGCAAAACCATCTGGTGTTGGGCTTCTTCCTTCATCTTGTTCGAAAAGCCGTTGAACACAATGGACGACAAAACGACCATCGAGAGCACGATAATGGGCACAAACACAATAATTTGCTTGAGAATAATCGATACCCTGCGCTCCATAATGCCAAAGTACACAATCCCGAAGCAGGCCGACAACAAAATCAGCAAGGCGGCGGCCAGCAGCCATACCGCTCTGTGCATCCGGATGTGTTCGGCCGATTCGCGCACCTTGGACATCTGCTTCAGCACCTTGCCCTGATCCGTCATCGTCACGATCTGGTCGGATGTGGCCAGCAGCATGGTGCCGTCTCCCGGCAAATCGAGGCTCTGCATGTCATCGACGTCGAAGGCGCCTTCCTGGGCCATCTGCTCCATGCGGCTTTTCGACACCAACTCCGTGATCGAACCGGGCGAATCGACCGCTATGCGCGAGATGCTGTATTGATTTTGATCGATATAATACAGGTTGCCGCCCGGGTCGACGCGCAGGTTGACGGGAAAGCTCAAATCTTCAAGCGGATGGTCGTCCGCCGGATAGATCCGTATCACTTGGCCGTTGGCGTCGAATCGATACACATCGCCTTTTTTCGTCGTGAAAAACGTGGTGTCGAGGCTGGTCCCGATGATCTGCGCGATTTGCCACTCCGGCGGAATCTTCGCGGAATAGACCTCCTCCTCCTTGTTGTCGGAAAGCGAAATCCGGTTCAGCGTCACCCGCTCGCCCTGATCGACGAAATAGTAGAGCCACTGTCCGTCCGTCCGCAGCGATCGGACCTCCCCGATCCGAAGCATCCGATTGCGGTCTTCTTCGCCGCTGTATTCGATCTGCTTGAACACGCGGTCCAGCTTCCCGCCGGATGTATATCTCTCGATCCGTTCCCCCCTGACGTACAGCCCGTAATTATCCAGCTCCGTCCGCAGCACATACAGTTCGCCGTTCGGGCCCACGGTCAAATCGTTGAAACTGAACAGCGAGTCGGCCTTGCTTTCCGACTGCTTGATTTGAAATTTCAGCACTCCCTTGTCATTCACCTTGATAATGCTCTGCTTGGAATGATGAATCAAATACAGGTTTTTATCGGAATCGGAAGTCACTTTGGACAGGTTTTCCAAATTCAAACCGTTCTGCCAGGGAGGTGTGTCGAATAGCTGTCTGTGGCCATATTCCCAATAGGCGATCAAACCCGAGATCAATAAAAACAAGACCAACAAAGCAACCGATTTTTTCATGTGCATCGATCCCCCCTTTTCTTTCAATCCGGTTTAAAATCCGGCGTGGATTTGAATCGTATTCGTCAATTCGTCCCATCGCACGCGAAGTCCCAAGTTCTCGAAGACCGCCCGCATCGGCACGACGGCCCGATCCTGCACCAGTCTCGGGGACTGCTCCAGCGCGATCGGATTGCCGTTCACGTAAGCGGTCGGATTGCCGATCTGCAAGGCCATCGTCGTCAGCCCATAGCTGACGGTAACCGAGCCGTCCGACGCATCCCAGGTCACCGTTGCGCCAAGCGCTTCGGAAATCGGCCGGATTTGCAAAAAGGCGTTTCCGTCCACCGTCACCGGGGGCAGATCCAATTTGAAGTCAAAGTCGCCGGAAATCAGCGTTTCCACGGGAAGCGCCTGCACGGCGCCGCCCGACGCCTCTTCGATCCGCTGCGAAACCTCCGCGAGCGCGGCAAGCTCGTCCTCCGTATATTCCGCTTTCACCATGCTCTGGATTTGTTCCGCAAGCAGGACGATCTGCCCATCCAGGGCGCTCGTATCCGCGCCCGCCTGCTTCAATTCCTCCGCAACCGCCTGGGTCGCATCCAGCTTCAGAAAATCCTGCTTTTTCTGAAGTTGAAGCAGATTTTGCTGCATCGGCGCAAGCATGGATTGCAGCGCCTCCGCGTCTTCGGCCGAACCGCCCTGCTCCTCCGTTTTCCCCAGCGCTTCCTGAACCGCCGCGATCCCCCCGTTCAGCGCATCGATCTCATCCGCAACGCCGCTTTCGGCTTCCGCCAGTTGGAGGCTGGCGTCGATCTTCGCCTGGGCCATTTGAGCGGCCGCTTCCAGATCCCCCGCATCCAGCAACTGCTGGAATTGCGCTTGCAATTGGTCTTGCTTGGCGGCCAATTGCTTCTGTTCCTCCGCGGCGGCCTCCTGCTCCGCCTGCTTTACCACCGCGTCCGGGGAGGACGCGAGAACCATCTGCGCCTGCGCGGCCGCCTGATCCCCGGCAAGGATCGCCGCGAGCAGCCCGGCCTGCGCCTCCGCCGACTTGGCCTGAAGCGCCAGATCCGCCGACTGCTGCGCCTCTCCCGCCTCCGCGGCCGCCTTCGACTGCTCCTCAAGCTGCTGGGCCTCCTGCTTCGATTGCTCCAGGCCGGCGGCGAGTTCCTCCTTGCTCAGCGGGCTTGTGATCAAACCGTCCTGACCGATCGCCACCGCCACTTTCAGCTTGGCGATATCGGCGTCAGGCACGGCCAGGCTGCCCTGCGGATCCTGAATGTCCTCCACGCTTACGGCGTTATCCAGGCTAAACCAGGCATCGTCCGCCAGTTCGGAGCGATAGTACGCGCCTTGTCCGGACGAGGCGACCGTGGCCTGCGCCGCGGCGTAGTTGTCGTCGTTTAACGCGGAAAGCGCAATCATGTACGTACCGATCAGCAGCGTGCCGCCCTGGGATGCGTCCGTTCCGGGCTTCGGTTGCGTTTGCGGCGTTGCCTGAACGGCCAGGGAACCGGCCGATCCATACCCGTCCAGGCCCGCTTCGGCTGTCGGCTGCCCGGACGGCTCATCGTAAAACAAAACGCTCAATTCGCTTAAATCGTTGAAAACCAATTTCAGCGCCGACAGCGGCTGTTTGACCGGAACGATGTCCGAAAGCGGCGTGCCGTCCTTCAAATACAAGCCGTAGTAGGGCGCGGGGATCTGCTTGTCCGCCGTCACATGCAATTCGGCGATCAGCGAGCCGGCCTTGTCCGCCAGCTCCCACTTTCCTCCGACAGCGGCCTGATCGGCCGCGGCCGATTGAAACGGCTCCAACCCGTCGTCAATGCGCTGATACGGCAGCACGCCGACGGTCAAATAAGGCTCCACGCCGCCGCTTGTGTCATTGTCCAGCGTGTACAGCGCCGACAAATAGGAGAACATCGCGCTCTTCACCGCGGCTTCCGCCGTCGCCGTATCCTGCGCGGCCTGATCCAGCGCGTCCCTGGAGAGCAGACGATAACCGAACCGGGTTTGCTTCGTCTGCAAATCTTTCTTTTTCGCGTCGAGATCCTGCAATGCTTTCGCGTAATTTTCCTCCGCCGTTTTGGCGTCCAGGTACGACTTCTTCACTTTGGCATCGAGCGCGGCCTGCGCATCCTGTTCCTTCAGTTTCGCCTTGTCCAATTCCATCATCGAAACCGGCAGCGAATATTTGATATCGTCGAAATAGCGCGATCCGTCAAATTCACCCTGGAAAATCACTTTGGGAAACGGGAAAATAATGTAGATAAACCCCTCCCAATCCTTCTTGACCTGATCGAGAAACTGATCGTACTGCGCCAAAAACAGATCGTAATTGACCGGCTTCTCCTGATACATCGATTCGATGATCTTCAGCGCCCGGGAGCTGAACTTGGCGGAATAGAGCCGCTTGGTCAGGCTCGCCTTGGTTTCGGCCAGCTTGCGGTCTTCCCGAACCTGAAACCACGCGTAATCGCTTTGCGCCGCATGCTGATAAAACGCCCACATCGCGTCCTGGGTCAACACCGTATACTGCGGCTCCACGGAAAATCGGTAGCCCTCATCCAGATTCATGCCGACCTTTTTGCCCAGCGCGATTTTGGCGTTTTTGTAGGCGAGCCCGGCCAGTTTAAGCTGGGATTCGGCATTCTGGAGGGCGTCCTCCGCCGCTTTCAACTGCTCCGGATCCGCCAGGCGAAATTTGACTTTGGTTTCCGTCTCCTTCCGCGCCGCATCCGCCGCATCCCTTTTCTCCTGCGCGGCATCGGCGTTTATTCCGGCTTGCACCGCATTCAAATACAGCATTTTCGTGTCATAAGCAACCGAGCGCTGCTTGTTTTCCAGCGCCATTTGCGCGTTTTTCAACTGCTTCGCCGCGGTCGGAATCTTCATTCCGATATCGATGTCCTTGCTCAAGCTGTGCGGCTTGGCGAAAAGGCTCTGATCTTTCAGGGATTGGCCGATCACCGCATGCAGCGCCTGCGTCCATTCCACCTGCTTGATCTTCACGTCGGCTCTCGCCTGAACCATGTCTTCATCCAATTTCTGCGCGCGATCAATCGCTTCCCGGATATCGAGAAGTCGGCCTGTTTGAGAATAGCCGGCCGCGTCGGCGGTCGGGGCGAAGCTGTATGTATTCGCGGCAACCCAAAGCACGGCCGCCAAAAGCACAATAAACGGATACCGGATGAAACTCAATCGCACCACTCCCGGAAATAGGCAAATGAAAAAAGTCATCTGCGTCTTTTTCATATTACAACAATTCCAACCATAAGGTAAGAGAAATTTGTATAAATCTGTCGAACGATCGCAGACTGCCGCGGAAAAAGAAGGACCCCATCGACCGCGGTTGAAACGATGAATGATGTATAATAAGGTGAACGGCCCGTTTTTCACCACATTTCCGAAAAAGGACGGTATAAACGATGAACTACCGCGACGACGAAAATCAAAAGCGGCAAACGCAGCAGCGGACGGACGAGTTGGAATTTGACAGCGTGGAAAAGGACGAGCTGGAATTCGAAAGCGTGGAAGAAATGGAAGCTTTTTTTCACGGCGAGGAAGACGAGGAAGAGCCCGTTTCGGCGCCTTCGCGAAAAAATCTCAAAAAGTGGATGGCGCTTCTGCTCTCGCTGGCGCTGGCGGCGAACATTTTGGCTTTCTGGCCGCGGGTGTATTCGCTGGACGCGATTCAATTTTTGATTCAATCGGCCAAATTGCTGCAAAACGAAAACGTTCAACACTACAAACAGTCGATCGTCGTGGTGAAAGCGGAGGATCGCAAGGGCACCGGATTCAACGTCTCGGCCGAAGGCCTGATCATTACCAACCGGCACGTGGTGGGCGAAGCGAAGCGGTGCATCGTCAATTTTGCCGACGGCAAAACCTATTTGGCGGAAGTGACGGCGCGCGATCCCGTCATGGACATCGCTTTGTTGAAGATCGAGGGCAGCCATTTGCCGTCGTTGAAGCTGGCGAGCGAAGTGAAAGGAACAGAAGGAGAGCCCGTTTACATCGTGGGAAACCCGCTGTTCTTCAACCATATCGCGATGGAGGGCAAAGTCCGGGGGATGCTTGCGGATCGGGAGCAAACGTTCATGATGATTGAGGCGTCCATTTTTAAAGGAAACAGCGGAAGCCCGGTCATTAACCGGGACGGCGAAGTGATCGCCGTTATTTTCGCCACCACGGAAATCCGGCAGGAAGGCAAATCGCATCAGGTCGGGCTGGCCGTCCCCTCCGATTCGATTTTGAAGCATTTTCGAAGCGAGATCGGCGCGGCCCCGCCGCCATCCGCTCTCTCCGCCCCGCAACCGGAACAGGCTTTGGGACATGCTTCCGGACAGACTTCCAGACATGCTTCCGAACAGGCTTCCGGACAGGCTTCTACTGTTCCGCCCGTTTTTTCGTTGCACCCGCTGTTTTCCACCTCAGTGAAGAGTAGACGGTGAAGCCGACCATCGTGCTGACCAGAAAAGCCCCTCCCGAATAAAACGCGATCGTCAACCCGATGTATTGGCCGAGCACCCCGAACATGGCCGGGCTGAGAATCTGGGCAAAGCGATTGACGATCAACCGCAATCCCATCACCTTGCCGCGGTCCGCCTCTTCCGAATCGTTCAGCATGATCATGATGCTGACAGGCATATTGATGCCCACCGCCCCGCCAAGGATGAGGACCGCGCAAATGATCCCCGCCGCATTCAAACCCGCGAGCGGCGTCAGCGTCACGCAGACGGCGGCAACAAAACCGGCTATGATCAATATTCTTTCCATGGGCGCTCTCCGCATAATCCATCCAAGCGCGTATCTGGAAACCATGGCCGAAAATTCCTTCATAGAAATGATGACGGAAATGATCATGGTGGAATACCCGATCTCATTCAGATAAATCGGCAGGAAGCTCATATACAGCCACTGGATATACATGATCAGAAAAGTGGCGGCCAGCCCGAATTGAACGGAGCGGAGCTTGGCCAAATGGAGACCGTCCCCGTAGCTTCGCACGATGCCTTTCACATTAAAAAGCTCGCCGGGGGGAGCGGCCCCCTCCTTCGGCTCGTATGTACGATTTTTGAAAACGATGAATATGACCGCGAGAAACAGCACGGCCAGCACGGAAGCAAAACCGAAAATAAAGCGATATCCGGCCATCTTGTCCGTAAACATGGAAATCAGGGCGCCGCCGATCAGCGGACCCAGCAACCCCCCTGCGGATGTCCACATGGAGAAATTTTTGATGTTCTCGTTTCTTTCCTTTTTCGTGCCTTCGGAGACCATCACCTGAAACGACGTCGTCATGATAATGAAGCTGACGCCGATCCACACCTGAGATAACGAAAGCATCCACACATTGGCGGAAGCCACGTTGGTGACAAGCGATAATATCAAGAAAAACATGCCGTATTTGAGCATCCTCGCCGGCCCGATCGAATCGATCAATTGCCCGATCGGCATCGCGATGAAAATAGGCAGAAACGAGCGCATCGTCACGATCAGCCCAATCATCCCCGTCGAGATTCCCGCTTCCTGGGCATACAATGTGATGAAAGGCTGCGTCATGTTCGAAATGATAAAAAAAAGGCCGCCGCTGTATATCCCGAAATTCTTGTAAAAATGATTGGCTTGCGTGTCGGTTGCCTCCTTTTCCGCTAATGAACCGGGCCCTCTCAAGCTGCGCGGAGTCGATGTCTGCCGCAATCAAATTCGTTTTAAGTGTTAACATACCACACCTATGCTTATCAATTCAAGTAGAAT
>CAYYCV010000039.1:0-29755 GCA_964470405.1 uncultured Caryophanales bacterium | reverse complement strand
AACGAGACTTGTATAATCGGCCGTGTATCCGGCGTGTGTCCGCGGGAAAAGCGTTTCGATGAAACGCTTTTTTTGCTGATTTAGCAACTTCCGCCCTTCGCGCGCGTTATAATAGTTGGGGTGTGTCATGCCACCCCCCAATACTTTACAGCGCCAACGAAGCTTATTGTGTGAGGTGGATCGGTTGTTACTTCTCATGTTCCAGAGGTTTTTGGGCAAACATCGGACTCACGATCCCGCGGCTGATTCAGAAATAGTGGAACAAACCGTGCTCCGGATTCAATCGGGGGACATCAAATTGCGCAATCAATTTATAGCCGATTATCAGCCGTTCGTCGCCAAATCGGCCAGCCGTTTTTGCAAGCGATATATCGATCCTTCGCGGGATGATGAATATAGCATTGCTTTGTCCGCTTTTAACGAAGCAATCAATAAATTTTCCGCCGATATGGGCAAATCTTTTTTGGGGTTTGCGGATACGGTTATTCGAAGACGTCTGATTGACCTGGTACGCAAGGAAACCCGGCATGCCGGGCACATTCCGTACAGCTCGTTCGACGCGGAGGACGAGGAAGCCCGCGATTTGAACCCGGTGGAGATCCATCAGGCGATAGAGCATTACGAAAAGGAAAAAACCAGCAGCGAGCGGCAACAGGAAATTTCCGATCTGCATCAGCAGTTGACGGCGTTCGGTATATCCTTCTCCGAGTTGGCCGGCATTTCGCCGAAACACGCCGATTCCCGCAAAATGATTTATCGCATCGGCAAGAGGCTGGCGGAACATGACGGTTGGATGAGCATCGTAATGGACAAAAAAACGTTGCCGATCAAGGAATTGCTGGGGCAAGTCCGCGTTTCGCGGAAAACGTTGGAACGCAACCGCAAATTTTTGATTGCCGTTGCTTTGATTTATCGGGGAGCATACCCGTTTTTGCAGGATTATTTGCGGATCGGCGATGCGTCGTCGGAAGGGGGTGGGGAGAATGAATAAGGGAATTGTCATGGAAGTTGCCGGAAAGAGCGTGATCGTGCTGACGCCGGACGGGCAATTCAAACGGCTGCGCCGCTACCGCGGTCATTGCCGGGTCGGCGAAGAAATTCATTTTCCCGTCTCCGCTCCCCGTCTCGCCTGGCCGTCGCTGAGAATTACGTCGAGTCTGGCCGCGGCTCTTCTGATCGGAATCATCGTCTTCTCCACGATCGGATTATTCGCCGGAGGGCAGGCCGCCGTAGCCTATGTGTCGATTGAAATCAACCCCGGCGTGGAGCTCGGCATCGATATCAAAAAGAATGTGGTCGAAGCGAGGGGATTGGATCCGGACGGAATCCTCCTTTTGCAATCGATTGAATATAAAAATAAACCGTTGAGCGAGGTAACGGCCGCCATTGTAGGCAAGGCGGATGAGCAGCATTACTTTGACCGGGAGGAGGCGGCCATGGTCGTAACCAGCACGATCGTGGCCCAAAAACCCGGATTGAAGGAGGAAACGCTGAATCAGGTTGTGAAGCAGCAGACGCAGAAGGTGCTGGCGGAGAAGCATGGGCAGGGAGCCGAGAGCAAAGTGGCCATCACGACGCTGGCGACTCCGAAGGAAGTTCGCGATCAGGCCAAGAGCGAAGGATTGTCGACAGGCGGCCTGGCCGTAAAATTGCTTGCGGGCAAACCGCAGGACACCTCCGGTTCGGATCCTTCGGCCGAGGATACGAAGCAGGAATTGGGGCGGCTTTTGAAGCAATTTCAACAGCAGAACGGACAGCATGCCGATGGGAAATCGCGGGACCAGGAACCGGATGCGAAGAAGGATGACAGAGGCCAAAGCGACAAGAAAGAAAGCCCCGTACAGAACAACAAACAAGGCAGTCAAAGCGATAGCGGCAAGCAGAACGGCAGCCGTCAGGATGGCGGGAAAAATCAGGGCGGCGGCAAGCGTCAGAGCAGCAAGCAAGACGACAGCTATCAGAACAGCAAGTATGAGTACGGCAAGTTTCAGAACAATGGACAGGATGATGCCAAACGGGATGGCAGGCAGGTTGACAGAAATCGAAATGATGGACGAGTGGACGATGGACGGTACCGACAGCCGACCGGCACAATCCGGCAGCCGGATGGCGAAAGACAAGGCGGCGACCGGCGGGATGAACAGCGGGAATCGGATCGCGGGAAGCAGGCCCCCGATCGGGAGAGAAGCGGGAGACAGGGGATATCGGATCAATCAAGCGGCGACAATAAGGGAAATGCCGACCGGCGGGGAAGCGGACGAGAGGATGCAAACCGGCTGAGTCCGAAAGTGGATGAATGGATCAACATATGGATGAACCCGCGGGAAAAGGGCGAGGACGCGAACGATCCGAAAATGAATGGCCGCGCGGGCAATCGGGAGGAGAACGTGAAACGCAACCGCGATCCAAAGGAGGAAGGAAAGGATAGAGGGAAGGAAAACGAGCGTCAGGAAAAGGATGATGCGCTTCATAATGAAAAGGACCGCCGACAGCAGCGCTCCGAGGGTCCAAACGGCATCATTTTCCCATGGCTCCAATCCTATCGTTAGGCGAATTTTTCATCCTGTTCCGAATCGGATTTGATGCCGGACTCCACTTCTGATTCCACTGGGGATTCGTCATCGTCTGAACTGATATCTTCCCGGATTCGCGCACGAATCAGTCTGAATGCTTCTTTCACTATCCTTCTGCGTTTATTTGGATTTGTTATATCTTTCCGATATTCTTCCATTTCACTGTGAAGGCGTTTCACGGTTGTGATAGGCCGTTTTTCATTAACGGGGCGACCCAGTCTCCCTTCTTTTCCCTTTTTAAGCTTTTCCCGTGCGCTTTTCAGCAAGTGATAGCTGCTGGCTATCTGCATTCTGCGCATGTTAGTGGTCGGCTTGGAAGCTCCTTTAAACTCTTGAAAAGCATAACCGGTTCGATCCCCGAATGCCTTTTTATTGGAGATTTGGCCTTTTTTATATCTCAAATCTTTGAAAAATGTGGTAAAGGCAGACTTGGGATCCCGTTCCACTTCAAGAAACCGCAGCATTTTGTGTTCACTGGTATCCTTTATTTTCTCCTCGGAATCGCTCATGTTCCAATAGCTGTCCATCCCATGGTTTTGGCTAATAAACACCTGTTGAAGGTTGACTTTCTTTCCTTCTCTTTTGCCGTCGCGATCATTGTTGGAAAGGACGTCTATTCCGTCCAATTTTATGTTTACTCCCCCCAGGTCGAAATTATAGCTTTGAGGAATAGATGAAGAAAGGGCTACGATTCGTTCCCATTCGCTGAGGTTCTCGAGAATTTTCGTTTGCTTATTGAACAAGCCCGGCTTATTATTTTCGATCTCGGAAACGGATTGTTTGAACCTATCAGTTTTCTTATACCTTTTCACCAAACGGTCGTAAGCCTCCTCCCCCACTTCAGACCATATTTTTCCTATCTTAAAGCTCTCGTCACTTTCTTTGGGCGCATGTTCGTTTATGTATTCTCTTACTTTCTTGAGTCTTTCCGCTTTTGGGTTTTCTTCCGGGTTGGGTACGGAATCGCCTCTATTTATTCTGCGCTCGATTTCGGCTTCCGCTTCCTCTTTGGTGAAGCTCTCATCTTCGCCATGAAGCTGAAGGGCAAATGCTTTTTGAGTGTCATTAAGCTTCTTATACCAACCCGATAGTTTTAGGCTTACATATGGTTTGCTTCGATGGGTCTTTCCCTGGTGGATGACCCGCTGTATGGGGGGAGTGGAGTCCTGATCGGAAAGCAGACGCTGCACGGCACGGTTGCCGATCGTTTTTTGAAGTTGAATCAGAGTGGATGGCGTCAGCGATTGAATCGGCGGAATGCCGTGGGAAGGAACGGCGGTTTTACGGGCTTTATTGTTGCTTTGTTTTTTTGAGGCAACCGAATTTCCCGCAGAATGAGGGTGGTAACTATGCATCGTGCCCACTGGCCCCTTCGTCGTCTTTATGTTCTTGCTTGGCCAACTCGGACAGTTTTTGCACCAAAATGTGCTTTGGCATGTGCATGATATGCTCGATCGGCATTTTCAGTTTTTCGGAAAGCATCTTTGCTGTTTCCAAAGAGATTTGATTTGGTTTCATGTTGTTTTCCTCCCTTATGATGAATATGGAAAAGCCCGGTTGACCGGGCTTTGGGTATGTAAAACAATGCCTGAATTTTAGGCTCGGTGTACTTATATTTTAAACACTTGGATCGTCCGTTGCAATTGGGTGACCATTTGCGTCATCTGCTCGGAGCGTTCAACGACCGCTTGTACGGCGGAAATCTGCTCGTTCATGGAGGCCGATACCTGCTCTGTTCCGGCTGCGGATTGCTGTGTAATGGCGGAAATGTTCTCGATGGTGTGGGAAATCTTCTGGGCGCCGTCGAGCATTTGATCGCTCTCTTTGGCAAAAGCGTAAATTTGTTCCGTTATAAATTTTACGCTGTTTACAATTTCGGAAAATACTCTTTCCGTTTCCTGAATCAACTGGTTTTGCGAGGTTACGATTTCTTCGTTGATTTCAATGTTCTCGATTGCCTGCTTGATGCCTTCGTTAATGCTGCTGACCAGGTTGAACACCTCGCGCGTGGAGGATGTCGATTCGACCGCCAGATTTCGAACTTCTTGCGCCACCACCGCGAATCCGCGGCCGTGTTCCCCCGCCCGGGCGGCTTCAATGGATGCGTTGAGCGACAGCAGGTTGGTTTGCTCGGCAATTTCGGAAATGGTCTGGGTGATTTTGTTGATGCCGTTGGCCTGTTTGGCCAACTCTTCGATCGTTTTGGAAACATTGGATGTCGCTTCAATGTTTCTCTTCATTCCCTCGCCCTGGCTTTCAACCGCTTTTCTCCCTTTCTCCACGAGGCCGACGGTTTGCTCGGAGCGAAGGTTCATTTCCTTGGTGGAGTTGGCATATGAAGTCACTTTGTTTTCAATATCTTTAATGGATACGGAGATTTCCGAAATTTCTTCGGAAATTTGGCTTGCCCCCGAGGCCAGCTCCCCGGCGGACATGGTAACCTGTCCCAAAACTTCCTTCATGTTTTGATTTTTTACGTAGATGTCCCGGCTGGAATCGCCGACGTGCTTGGAAATATCCACGGTTTCTTTCAGGATTTCGCGCAGTTTGTCCATCATGCGGTTGAACGAATGGCCCAACTGCCCCAAAGCGTCGTTGGAGCGCACCGTCAGCTTCTGCGAAAAGTCGCCTTTGGAAATGCTCAGCGCCGCTTGGGAAACGCTATCAATGGCCTCGGTCAGCGATCTTTCCAAAAAGTTCACCATCGGAAAGCTCAATCCGAGCAGTATGATCAACAGGATGATTCCCACGATCGCCGACATGTTGGTGAGCAGAACGATCAGCGCCACAATCGCAAACAAGGCAATAATTGAATAGACTCCGATTTGCAACTTTTTCTTGAAAGACAGGTTAGCGAACCATTCCATCTATTTCATTCTCCTTCAAATTGGGAATAATTAAAAACATTATAGCATTAGATAGGGCTAAGGTCTATATAAGTCTAAAAAGTTAGAAAAATATTGTATATATTGTATGACATATAAATGGTGAATATATATATAATGTGAAAATTTGTTGAATAATTACAACCAATTCAATATAATTAAGTCGTAACTCCTATTTTTTATGTAGAATAGGGTACAAATTTCCTATGTGGAAGGAGGTGAATTTGTGAACGTAGAACAATTGTCTTTGGCGAGGCAGATAGATATGGTGTTCCGGGAAATCGGGGAAGAGCTGTCCTACTTGTCGTCCGGTATCGTTTTCATTCAAATCCGCAATAATGTGGTGGGGAAATTCGGCGTCAGACACGATCCGATTGAAACCGGAGACGGGCAAGCCGAGGGCAATCGGAACGGATTAACGGAATACCATCAATCCGCTTTTCGCCAAATGGGCATCAAATCGCTGCAATACAAAAAAAATTGGACGCATGGCGAAATTTTGTACGAATTTGCGATCAAGCACAACCGGCTGCACACCAGCGTTCAATTCGAGTCGAACTACAACATGGCCAATTTGCTGAACAGGCCCCGGGAATACCGGCAATCGAGCCTGTAGCGCCTGTAACAGAAAGCTTGATGCCGCAAACGATCTGCCGGTTCGACACCGGCAGATCGTTTTGCGTAAGTAAGCTTTTATTTTGAGAATTGGCCGGCAATTTGTTGTTCGGCGATTTGTACCAGGCGGCGAGTGATGTGTCCCCCGATTGCACCGGCGTCACGGGTAGCCATGAAGCCCATGTATCCGTCCTGAGGAATTTGGATTCCGAGTTCTTGTGCCACTTCATACTTGAGTTGATCCAAAGCTTGATTCGCTTGGGGTACGACCAATTGGTTGCTTGAACGACTTTGTCCTCTTGCCATCTCTATCACCTCCATTAGGTAGTATGAACCAAATTGGAGATTATACGCGAGCGATGCGGATGGTAATTATGTCCATGTTCCGCTGCGGTAAAGCTCTTTCGCATGCTCGCTCAGGGAGGGACATGTGTTTTCCGGCGATTCGATCGTCCACGCGGCGATTTTGGTGCCCCACACGACCGCGTCCGGGAGCGGCAGGCCCCGGATCAGCCCGGCTATCGTGCCGGAGAAGAAGGCGTCGCCCGCGCCGCTGGTGTCAACGAGGCGGACTTGCTCCGCGGGCCGGTGGCCGCACTTTTCGGAAGCGCGGTCATAATAGACCGATCCCTTGTCGCCCAAGGTGACGACCAGGGATTTGAGCCCGTCCCGTTTGGCGCAATCGGCGATTTGCCGCTCCATCCGGCCGATGTCGGAGTGTCTGAAGTCCTCTTCCCACAATCTCTCCGCCTCGATATCGTTGCAGATGAAGCATTCCAGTTGAGCGAGCATTTCACGATGCTTCAAAATGAGCTCCAGGTTGCCGGGGAGGCCGTAAACGGGGAGGCCGTACCGATGTCCGAGCGCCAGGGTCAATCGGGAAATATCGGCGTTCAGGTCCAGCTCCAGGGCGAAATGGGTGGACAGGCGGGCGATTTCCTCGCCTTGTTCGGCCAGGGTTTCCCGAATGCCGGTCAAATCGGGCATCTGCGAGATGGAACCGGCCAAGTCTCCGTTCGAATCCAGAATGGCCAGCCATATGCCCAGCCCGCGCTGTTCCGTTTCCTTGATGAAACGGGTGTCCAGGCCGCACTGGCGCAGTTTGTCCAGCGCGCCTTTCCCCGCGGGCGATCGGTCGGCTGAAGATACGAAGAAAACGGGCAGGCCGAGGCCGTTCAAATTCACGGCGACGTTCCGGCCCACGCCGCCGTCCACGAATTCAACCGAACCGAGGTTTCTTGCCAGCGGCCGGTACTGTTCCTGCGAGAAGCCCTTACAGTCCATAAAAGTAGTGCCGATAACGGTGACGACAGGCTGCATTGCGCTCATCTCCTTTGCTCGCGAATTAGGAATGAACCACTTCAAGCGAAACTTCGGCTTGGAGCGTTTCCCCCGGCGCGACGGCTCTCAAGCCGCTTTGCTCCGGCGGAACGGACAGATTGGGCGCATTCGGGACCCAGGTATACGGCTCCAGACAGATCCACTGATCGGCCTGCCCCATGGTGTAGATCACCCATTGTTTGAACAGGTCGGATGCGGTATAGCGCAGCTCCATATCGCCCCTGCCCAGCACGACCGTATTCGGCCGGCCGTCGGCCTGAAATACGACGTCGAGGTTGGTCGTCTCATCCAGCTTCATGCCCGAGGGCAGGTCTTGATAGGGTGCGAGCGGCAGCATCCGGCCGGTGGTAATCAGATCCGGTTCCAGCTCCCAGATGTGGGAAACGGGTGCGCGCAGCGTCCATTGGGCCGGCTGCCCGTCGAGCGCGAACCAGGTATGCAGCCCGTATCCGAACGGCGCGGGCCGGTCGCCGCGGTTGTGAAACACCGCCTGATGCAGCAGTTGGCCGCCGCGCAGCTCATACGTCACTTCGACCCGCACGTCGTGGGGATATTGTTCGATCACCTCGGGATAATCGACCGTATGGAAGCTTGAAGTGATGGAAGCCACTCCGTTTTCCTCCTGGCGGGATTCGATCTTCCAGGGCCGGCTCCGGAGGAAGCCGTGAATGTGGTGCGCGCCCGAATTGACGTCCAATTGATAGGACCGTCCGCCGTACCGGAACGCGCCGTGCCGGATCCTCCCGGGAGGCAGCATCAAGGGCGTGCCGTAATGGCCGGGATGCGCTTGCAGCAGGCCGGGGTGATCCGGGCGCCGCAGCACTTCGCGCTGCCGGGTTTTGTCGAACAATCGAATCAGATTGTTGCCGATCGACGGGCACAGCACCGCCAGAAATTGTTCGTTTTGCAGGTGGTACACGGGTGTTCCCGACCAGTCTTCCTGTGTGATCATCGTTTTCAAGTTCCCCCTTTTCTCACCCCATATTCTATCTCAGTTGACATCCATATGGAAGCGTGTATAATCTAAACAAACGGCTTCGCCGCCCGGCAAGGCGCGAAACCGCATATGGACAAATGCGATGAGAGGAACGAGTAAGGGAACCGACAGCGCTTCAGAGAGCCGGTGGGTGCTGCGAACCGGCGCGGCGGGTTTTCCGAATGGATCCTGGAGCATAAGGTTGAACGGAACGTTCTCTGCCGGGGCAGTTCCCGCGGGAGAGCGGAACAAGTATGCCGAACGTCGATTCCGCGTTATCGGAATGCGAGAGTTTGCCCGGATGCGTTTGGCGCGTACGGGGAATAAATCAGGGTGGCACCACGGTCTTTCGTCCCTTGCGGCGAAAGGCCTTTTTGTGTCCGAAACGAAGGAGGAAATCGAATGAAACGGGTTTTGTCGGGCATACAGCCCAGCGGAAAACTGACATTGGGCAATTACATCGGAGCCATGCAAAATTTCGTTAAACTGCAACACAGCCACGATTGCTTTTTTATGGTGGTGGATCTCCATGCGATCACCGTGCCGCAGGAGCCGCAGGCGCTGCGGGAGCAGTCGGAGGCGGTGGCTGCGCTGTTTATCGCGGCCGGAATCGACCCGGACAAATCCGCCGTTTTTCTGCAATCCCAGGTGGCGGCGCATGCGGTGCTGGGATGGCTGTTGACCACCCTGACGCATATGGGAGAGCTCGAACGAATGACGCAATACAAAGACAAATCGTCGGGGAAGGAATCGATCGGAGCGGGGCTGCTTGTTTATCCCGCGCTGATGGCCGCGGATATTTTGCTGTACCAGGCCGACCTGGTGCCTGTCGGCGACGATCAGAAACAGCATTTGGAATTGACCCGCGATTTGGCGCAGCGATTCAACCAGCGGTTCGGCGATTTGTTCACGGTGCCGCAGGTGTATACGCCCGAAATCGGGGCGAGAATCATGTCGCTGGATGACGCCTCCAAAAAGATGAGCAAAAGCAACCCGAATCCGGGCAGCTATATCGCGCTGCTCGATCCGCCGGATGAAATCAGGAAGAAAATCAGCCGCGCGACCACCGATTCCGGCCGGGAAATCAAGTATGACCCGCAAAACAAGCCGGAGATCAGCAACCTGATGAGCATTTATTCCCATTGCAGCGACCTGGATATTCCGGCGATTGAGCGGGAGTATGAGGGCAAGGGATACGGACAGTTCAAAAAGGATTTGGCCGAACGCGTGGCGGCCTCGTTGGAGCCGCTGCAGCAAACGTATCGCGACATCCGCGCATCCGGCGAAATCGGCCGCATTTTGCGCCGGGGGCGGGAGCGGGCTTCGGCCGTCGCCGATGAAACGCTGCGCCGGGCCAAGGAACGCATGGGCTTTCTGGTATAGCCCGGCAAGCGGTTATGCCCGCTCTTTCCCGGCCTTCGCCTTGAATGCGAATCCCGAACCGATGAACAGCAAGGCGGCAACGATGCTGGATGCGATCAGCCAGGCGTTGTGATAACTGATGGCCGCGCCGATGCAGGCGAGCAGCAAAGTGCCCGTCGTCGAAAAAAACAGCGCCCATTTTTTACTCAATGAATTCACCCCATAACGGCGGCGGCCCGGCCTGCGCGCGAGCCGCCCTTATTTTGCGATCGATTCCCGACCAACGATCAACCTCAACCGTGCGAATTGACGTGCATTTTTTTCTCCAGGCGCGTATCGCTGAGCCAGCCGACGTAGGAATCCATCGGGCGCATTTGATGGTCGCAAAGCAGCACGGCAACGAACGGATACTGCTTGCGGTGGCGGTAGCGCACATCGGCCCATCGCACCTCGTACCCCCAGCGGTGCTGCTTGACTTCGGCGCAGGCGAAGGAGGAAAAATAAAGGAAGGAAGCGATGTCCGGATGGGTCTTGGACGCCTCCGCGGCGGGGTGGTCGGAGCAGGTGACCTGATCGATCCATTGCAGTTTTTCATTTTTCAGTTCACCCAGCGCGTAGCATCCGTTTCCTTTGTATTTCAGCACGTTCCAATGGTTTAAATGAATGGTGGGGATCAGGTAATATCGCTCGCCCGCGCGGTAGTGCGGATCTTGCTTCGGCAGTCCCTTTTCGAGCAGGAAATGGATGTACGTTCTCCAAAGATAATATACGGCGAGCAGACTGTACAGCACGGAGAAAATGTCGGCCGGCTGGAATAAATGGACGGACCACATGAAAATAGCAATCAAATGGCTGACGAAAATAACGGGATCGAAAATGTGAATGATGTTCCAGCCGATCCATTTTTCCGAAATGGGCCGCAGCGCCTGGGTGCCGTACGTATTGAACAAATCGCTGAACACGTGAAAGCCGACCGCGAGCAGCACCCAGCCTCCGACATGCAGAACAGGCAAGCCGGGAAAGACCAGCGCCAATCCGGCGGTGATCAGCAAGCTCCATAACCCAATAGCCGGAAGCGAATGGGTGATGCCGCGATGATTTCTGATATATGCCGCGTTTCCTTTCATTCGCAGCAATCCGTCGGAATCCGGGGCCTGGGAGCCCAACACCGTTCCGATCAGCACGGCGGTCGCTGCGGACGTATCCGACGCAATGACCGGATCAATGTAAGACAGACCTGCCAATCCGAGTCCAACCACAAGATGTGTGCCTGTATCCACTAGATCTCCTCCATCGCATAGCGTAGCATTCCATCGGGCTTATTTTATCCAATATAAGAACGGTTCAGTCTTATTCTAACACGTCCCGCGGCAAAATAAAAAGAAGCCGTCCGGCGCAAGTTATCTTATGCGCGTACAGCCTCCCTGGTTCGCTTAATAGGTGTATTTCAGCTCGCCCTCAAAGTTGATGTAATCGAGGTTGACCATCAGCAGAAGCGTGCGCAGGTTCGTCTGCGGATCGCTGATGATGATATGATCCCGTCCGGCCGCCTCGATGATCCCCTTGAAAATTTTGGCGTTCCATTGCCTGTTGTTCTCGTAGGTCATATAAATCGTGGCGTATCGGCCCAAATTCAAACGCAGTATATTTTCAATGTAGGATTGTTCGATAGGCAACTGGCCGGGGGTGACGATGGAAGTCTGCGGCGACGTTCCGCCCGGAATGGTTCCGCCGCTGGCCACGCTCGAAACGCCGGGCGGATACATCGGCTGCATCATGTTTTTGGGGTAGTATGGGGGATAGGCGGGCTGATAGGACTGCTCACTTCTCATTTTGTTCAAATTCCCTCCCTGAAACATATTTAAAACGTGCTGTAAACGGATGGGCAATCGTCGCCGGTGGGCGAGAAAAAACAATGGGATTTATAGCGCCCGGCATGGGGTTGATTGTACCATTGGTCGGGGCATGAGCCCGCCGGTTTGAAAAACCACAAGGCAAAAGAGGCCGGATGTCGGCGTTCGCCATTGATCGTTTTTTGGGCCAGGCGAATGTCCCTTTCCCGCGCCCTTTGGTAAAAGTACCCTTTCGTCGTCGCTTCGAATCCGCCGGGGCTTTGAAATACCATATCCCTGATATTGGTGATGTTTTGGAAGTCGAGACAATTGGCTCGGACGCGGTTGACGCCCACGTTGCCGACCATCAGCATGCCCAATTCCCCTTCGCCTTCGGCTTCCGCGCGCATGAGCCTGGCCAGCAGCCGGGTTTGCGCGGCGTTGGTTTTAATGACTGCCATGAAGCGGATATCACTTCCCTTCGATTGGATGGATGCGTCTGGGCAGGAATCTATATTAATGTATGGAATTGTCAGGGCAATGGTGACAATATTTCGAAAACTTCGCTGCCGGATTGTAAAAGGCGGTTCAGGTTGTTATGATGAAATAGACCGAAGTTGATAACGGGGGGCTGAGGAGGAATGGACAAACAGATGCATATTCAAAATACTTTCGATGCGCTGGCAAACTCTGCGGCCGCTGTTCGTGAAAAGGCAAGTTGGCGGGATTTCGTGCAATTGACCAAGCCGGGCATCCTTCGCTCCAATCTGTTTGCCGCTTTTGCGGGATATTGGGTTGCTTCCCAATGGTCGATTGCATGGGGCCCCTTCCTATATATGCTTTTGGGAACCACGTTGATTTTGGCCGCTTCCTGCGTGTTTAACAATTATCTGGACCGGGAATTGGATCAAAAAATGGCCCGGACACGCAAAAGAGCGTTGCCTTCGGGGAGAGTGCAGCCGGTTCAGGTGCTGGTGTTCGGTCTGATATTGGGCGCTTCGGGGCTGGCTGTGCTGGGCTTTGCGGTGAATTTGTTGTGCGCGGTTTTGGGCTTGATCGGCATGATTGTCTATGTGGGCATTTATACCGCCTGGTTGAAAAGGACATCCACTCTGAGCACGGTGATGGGCTCTTTTTCCGGCTCGATGCCGCCGGTGATCGGGTATTGCGCAGTGACGGGCCAAATGGACATGGGGGCCTGGATTTTGTTTGCGATTTTATTTTTCTGGCAGCCGCCGCATTTTTGGGCGTTGGGCATCCGCAGGACGGAGGAATACCGGGCGGCCGGGTTCATGATTCTTCCGGTGGTCAAAGGCATTTACAGGACGAAGCTGCAAATGATTCCGTACGTGCTGCTGCTGGTTCCTGCGACGGTGCTTCTGTACACCTACGGTTATGTGGGCATCGTGTATTTGCTGATCGCGGGCCTGCTGGGCTTGGCGTGGCTGGTGATGTGCATCGTCGGCTTGAAAAGCAAAAACGACGACGCCTGGGCCAAGAAAAATTTCATTTTTTCGATCAACTATTTGACGATTACGATGGTCGTGATGATTCTCAACACAAGCCACGTTTAAAAGCGGCAGCGCAGCGCAGCGGAAAACGGGTGGAAAGCAGGCGGCTTCGCGCTTGGGCATCGGTGTCCGAGCGCGGTTGTCCGCTTTTTTTTTTCATTTCGCGGCCCGTTCGAATTCCCCATTTCACAGACCGTTTGGGAAAATCCGCGGACAAAAGCAACCGCTTCGCGTTTTGCCACCCTCTGCCCAAATCTTGCCGAAACCTGTTCAAACTCCGTCCAAACTCCGTTCAAACTCTGTCCAAACCCTGTCCAAACTCTGTTCAAATTCTGTTCAAACTCTGTCGAAACCTTGTCCAAATCTTGCAGTTACAGGAATTTTCATTTGTCGGATTCCAAAATTTCCCGTTTCCCCGGGATAGCAGTAGTTTGTCCGACAGTAACGGCTTGACGAACGGTGGCCTGCCGGATAGCAACAGCCTGATGGACAACGGCCTGCCGGACAGCAACGACCTGACGAACAGTGGCCTGCCGGACAGTAACGGCCTGGTGAACAGTGGCCTGCCGGACAGCAACGACCTGGTGGACAATGGCCCGTCGGATAGCAACAGCCTGATGGACAATAGTCTGTCGGACAGCAACAGCCGATGGACAACGGCCTGTCGGGGAGCATCGGACTGTTGAGTCCGCATCGAACATTTTTTCGCAATTTGCGGTTGGACCGGCCACTCTGGACTGAAATAACTGCAATAATACATCTATTGGAGCTTATCAGATGCCCAGGAATCGAATACCTGCAAAAATGCATGTATTTTTGTGCATTCGACTGAAATGAAGAGAAATGCTTCCAAATAACTGCATAAACGCAGGAATTTTCTCGAAATGTCCATTGGAATCTACAAATAGATGCACTTTTGCAGGTATTTCATCGGCACACGTTCGCCTCCTGCTCGCCCGTTCGTTTTTGGCGGCCGGTTGCAAGAATTTCGGCAACCTTGCCCGTTCCCATCGTTTCTCTGTCTTTGACAGTCCGGCAAAAAGGTCGCGCAGGTTTCAAAGCGTGGTAAAAAAACAAGTAGCCCGCGCTTGGGCATCGGGTTCCGAGTGGGTTGCCTTTAGCTTTGTTTCCATGGCGGGCTGTCCAACCGGCTGCCGTAACCGCCGGCTTCAGCCCGATCCGTCCGGAAGGGGACTTCGAGACTTTGTTTTTGGCGGCGGGCACAGCGGTGGTTGCGGCTTTTTCGGTTGGTGCTGCTAACGAATACAGGTAGCGCTATTTTCGGATTTTACGGGTTGAGATTTTGCAGCTAATCTGGCAGCAGAATTTCCCTTTAATTGGAAATTCAATAGAGAGTCAGATCTATAGCGCGGGTAAAGTTTGCAAGGATGGAAAATCGGCCATGTTCGAGCGCAAATGAGGGGTTACGCTAGAGCACAAATGGAAGGTTACACTGGAACGTATAAGAAATCTACTGGAACGCATAAACATAAAAGGCTTCTCGGCTCGCAGGAGCAACTTGGGGAGGGAAGCGCTAAAGTTTGAAATATGACTCCAAGCCGGCTTTTTCCAGTTGTTGCATCAAATATTCTTCGGGCGTTCCTTCTACGCCGGCATACCCTTTGCGGGTATAAATCTGAATGGCGTCAGGGAATGCGTCTCCAAGCAGGGCGCGGATTTTTCTTCCCGGGGGATCGTTATCGGTAAAAATATAGACTTGGCGGCTATGGGCTTCTTTTTTTAATTTTTCCATTCGTATCGTACCCGGCGTCCCATAGGTGCATAAGATGGAAATTCGTTCATCCAGCACTTTTTGCAATCGGGCGCGATCGTTCTTTCCCTCTACAATCAGTACGGCATCCATTTTTTTCCTCCGTAAAATATGTATTGCCACCACCATAGTACACTGATTTCCCGGGAAATGTCGATACCTGTAAAGGAAGGGCACGGTCAAAGGACATGATTAATGCCGTAAAATATACTTGGAAGGAATGGCCTCCGTCTCAAGCCAACAATAAATATGCAAAAACGTGTCGGCAAGGTATGAACTGCGTCGGAAAGCAAAACTCTAAAAGTGTGGTGAAAAACGGGCGGCTCCGAGATGGGGTATGGGCTTCCGATCGCGGTTGCCCACCGATTTCCGAATTTCCAGCCCCATACAGGGAGAAATCTGCGGGCAAAGGCAACCACGGAGGTTTCTCCAACCCATGCCCCATCCCTACACCGCTTTTTCACCGCACTTTTAAGATTTGTTTGGAAATTTATCCCTCATGGCGATTTGCCGCTCCCTCCAAAGTATCCCGATCGGAAAGCTTATGCCAAGTGCGGAGCCGCCTGGTTTTCGCAGCGCTTCTAGGTTTTGCGGACGGTCATGGTTTTTGCCCGGCGGGGCGGCATGAGCGACAGGGCGAGCATCAGCGACACGAAAGCGATATAGTACGGCGATATGTGGTCCCGCAACTGGCCGGCGATGATCGGCCCGATAAAGGCGCCGACGGAAAAAGAAATCGACAGAATGGAGAACACTCTGCCGTATCGGCCGACGTCGCTCAAACTGATCAGCAATGTCGACATCGCGGGGAAAATGATGCCGTTGGCCATGCCTATCATAAACAGGGACACCGTCAGCGGCAGAGGCCAGTGCACAGCCATGCCGAAGTAGATGATCGCCAGCCCGAGGCTGCCGAATGCGGTGCGGGTGAAGGAGGATATCCGGTTCAGAAACATCAGGCTCAAAGTGAACAACGCGCCCAAACTGACGACGGAGAAAAGCAAGCCGGAGCTGAGGATGGAATCCCGCGACGCATGGATCAGAGGAAGCTCGAAAAACAAAATGCCTTGCGAGCAGGAGATGGCCAGGGGGAAAATGAAAAACGGCCACGGGGTGGAAGACGCGATAGGCGCGGATACGGATGGGGACGAAGAAGGTGCTCCTGTCTTGAACAAAGGGTATTCCAACGGGGTGCGAATTTCCGCATGGGTTGTTCGGATATCGCGAATGCCGATCAGCGCCAGAATGCCTGTGCCGATCAGGATCCACCCGAGTATGGTGAAGCTTTTGGAGAAGCCGACCTGGGCCACCAAATAAGCGCCGGCGGCGGGCGACACGACGGAAGCCAAAGTGTGCACCAGGCCGTTGCCCGCCATCAATTTTCCCTGGTGGATGCGGTCCCTTGCGATTTTTGCCAGCAAAGCCATGCAGGCCGGGGAGAGAAAGGCGAGAATGAAGCCGCTGGCCGAACGAATGATCAACAGCTCCCACGGATTATGCGAGCGGGATTGAAACAGCAAAACGATGCCGGCCAGAATCAGGCTGAATACGATAAAAAGTCGGCTTCCATGCCGATCGACCCCATAACCCGCCAACACGTTGCCCGGAAGATGGGTAATCGAGTAGGCGCCCATAATGAATCCGATGAAGGAAGGCGCCGCGCCCAAGGAAAGAGCGAAAGGAGACAAGATCGGGTACTGTGCATGCAAATCGAACAGAGCGACAAAGATAAACAGGTAAAGCCATATCGCTGTTTTCATATTCTCACCTTCCGCGGATGGGGATACAGGCCGATGATTACTTGTACGTAAAGAGGCGACAAGTTATTCCGGGTAATTTTTTGGCCGCAAGAGGTACATTTTCGCCGGTTGTGTTAAACTGAGGTAGAACGATGATTGGATGAAGGGGAAATTCCATGCTTAAACCTATAGATCGGTACAAGGCGGTTTTTTTCGATGCGGGCGATACCTTGCTGACGATCCCGCAAGCCCATACGTTGATCAAGGCGTATTTGTCCGCGCGATCGATCGAGCGCGACGAGGAGCCCATTCGCCGGGTTTTGAACGAAGCGATTCGGATCTATTATTACGAGCGTGATCCGGAGCAGTACGAAGCTTGCACTCCGGAGTCGGATCGCCGTTTTTGGGTCGAATTGTATACGTATATGCTCGAAAAGCTGGGAGCGCTTGAGCATTGGGATGAGGGGCAAATTCACCGCTGTTGCCACGAGCTGTACGACATTTTTACGGGCCCGGACCACTACCGGCTGTTTGACGACGTGAAGCCGTGCCTGCGGGAGTTGAGCGGCAGGGGGCTACGCCTCGGCCTGATTTCCAATTTTGCCCCGACGCTCCGCGAAATTTTGCGTGTAAACGACATCCTTCATTACTTCGATCCGCTGATCGTCTCCACGGAAGCCGGATTGGAGAAGCCCGACCCGGCGATTTTTTTGCTGGCTTTGGAGCAATCGGGTTTATCGGCGGACCAGGTGCTGTATGTGGGAGATCATCAAATCAACGATATCCTCGCCGCTTCCAAAGCGGGAATCGACGCGGTTCGAATCCGCCGCTATTCCTATTTGGAGGGAGACGGCATTCATTCGCTTGAAGAATTATATCATCGGAAAGGGTTGGAACGATGAACCGATCACCTCATTTGGCCGATCCGCACAAAGTCGAATTGATCAAAAAACGGCATTTTACCTTTCGTTTAAATATTTTCTTTTTCGTTATTTTTTTCCTTTTTTCGATCCTGGTGGTTCGGCTCGCTTTGTTGCAGTTTGTGGAAGGGGAGGAACTGACGAAGCAGGAAAATCAAACGTTCACGATCAACAGTCCGCTCGCCCCGATTCGCGGCAACATTTACGATCGCGACTCTTTTCCGATCGCGACGACCGTTTCCGAGCAGTCGCTGTTTTATCAGGCCGACGGCGGGCGCGACAAGCAGCAGGTCGTCCGTCTGGCCAGGCAGGTGGCGGACATCTTCCGCCGTTTTGGCGATCCGAACCGTCCTCCGCTCAGCGCGGAAGAAGTGCTTAAACGAATGGACGTGGGCTATGATTTGAACCTGAACGATACGACGGAGCCGAATTATTATTCCTCGCCCCGGCGGGTGAAGGAAAATTTGACCGAATCCGAGATCGCTTATATTTTGGGGCACAGGGATGAGTTGAACGGCTTCGATGTGCGGGAGGAAACGATCCGCAAATACGAAAGCGTGGATAACCAGTGGATCGCCGCGCAGCTCGTCGGCTATTTGCGGCCATATGATTCCGTGGTGAACACGCCCACGTCGTACCTGGATTTTTATCGCGACAGCGCCACGAATTCCGAGTATTTGAAAAACGAATACGTGGGGCTGGACGGCCTGGAACTCATGTTCCAGGATGAGCTGCGGGGCAGAAACGGACATCGGATTTATCCGATCAATTCGCTCCAGCAAATTGTCGGCCCGGTCACGGTGGAGTCGGCCAAGAAGGGAAACAACCTGCAACTGACGATTCAGAAGGACGTGCAGTTGGCCGCGCAGCGGGCGATCACGGAGCATCTGGAATGGCTGAAAAGCGACGAAGCGAAAAAGATCGGCACCCCGTACAAAGGCCGCGAAGCGGTGGCCGGCTATGCCGTGGCGATGGAAGTGGATACGGGGCAGGTCGTCGCGATGGCCAGCATGCCGGATTACGATCCGAACATCTGGCGCGGCGGCATCAGCGATCAGGACTGGAATCACATCCAGTACCAATATACGAACGGCACGATCCGGGACCGGTATCCCGATTTGCCGGCCGACGTCATCGGCAAGCATCCGACGTCGATGGTGCCTCCCGGTTCAACGCTCAAGCCGCTTACGGTGCTGTTTGGATTGAACGAGGGTCTGATCACGACGACGGAACGTTACAACGACAAGGGGATATTTTACTACGGAAAAAACAACAACGCGCAGGTCCCCAACTCGGACGGCTACGGCTACGGCAACATCAATGCGGCCGATGCCATTTGGCATTCTTCCAACACGTTTATGGCCGAAATGATCGGCAATCGCCTGTACACGACAAACAAAATTCCCGACGATCAGAAACTGGCTTTGTGGGACAAATATATGAAGGATTTCGGGCTGGGCGTCACGACGGGCAGCGGGCTGCCGGGCGAGAATGCGGGCGTCATTTCCTACGACGACACGACGAAAAGATACAGCTTGCAGGCGGCGCTGGTTCAGGCCTCCTTCGGCCAGCAGGCGAAATATACCGCGCTTCAACTGGCGCAATACGCGTCGATGCTGGCCAATCACGGGAAGCGGATGAAGCCGCAGTTTGTGCAGAAGATTACCGATTTCGACAACCGCGTGGTTCGAACGTTTGAGCCCGAGGTGTTGAATGAAGTGGAAATGCCCGATAAATACTGGGATGTCATTGAGCAGGGGATGTCCAAGGTCGGGGTGCACGGCTTTGAAGATTTCAAATACGGCCTGTTGCGGAAAACCGGGACGTCGCAATCCGATATCGCCGGCCAGAAGCTGGATAATGCGGTGTTTATCGCTTACGCTCCCGCGGATCACCCCAAATTGGCCGTGGCCGTCGTCGTTCCCGAGGGCGGTTTCGGCTCCTATGGAGCGGCGCCGATTGCGCGCAAAATATTCGACGCGTACGATCAATACGTCGGGCTTACGGATAAACCGGCGGATTCCAATTGAGCTTTAGCGGGATTTCAACCTGGAAAACGGTGCCTTTCTCGGGGTGGCTCTCGACGTGCACCATTCCGTTGTAATGCTCGACCCGTTCCTTGACGACGGAAAGGCCGATGCCCCTGTGGTCGGGATGGTCTTTAGTGGAATAGCCGAGGGAGAAGATTTTGGCGATTTCCCCTTCGCTGATGAAACGGCCCGGATTGCGCACGGTGAAAATGAGCATTTCGTTTTCTTTCCAGCCTTTCATTTCCACCCATCTCAGGTCCGGATGAAGCTTGGTTACCTCATCGAACGCATTGTCCAGCAGGTTGCCGACAATTTTGACAATATCGACGGATTTCACGCCCAGCGACAAATCTTCAAGGTCCGAAAAATGCTGCTGCATCCAGATTTTGTTGTGTTCCGCCGTGATCAGCTTGCTTTGAATCAGCGCCGATAAAGCGGGATCGCCGATGTGCAAAATTTGATTGGTTTCCGATATTTCGCCGACCAGTTCCTGCGTATAGCGCTCCAACTCGCTGAATTTTCCCATTTTGACGAACGATTGGATCACCTGCACATGGTTCAGAAAATCGTGCCTCTGCCCGCGCATGGTGGTCAGCATCCGATTCAAATCGTCCAGGTACACCTGCTGGGTCATCAGAATCGCGTCCGCTTTCGTCTGGCCGGCCCACTTGAGCGCGACGAAAATCACCGCCAAGCTGAGCAGCGTCGCCGCAAACAACACGGCGATAATCGACTTGTCGGCCACCCCGATTTGGTGCAGCGTCATGAATTGCAGCAAATAGATAAGTCCGGCCTGGATCAACAAAAATAGCAGCAAACAGGACGTCCTTTTCCCGTTCTGTTCGCGGAAATGTTTGAAAATCGCGGTGCTGGGCCTGATTTGATAACGAACCATCAGAAACGCCAGCAGCAGGAAAGCGAGTAGAAAAGGCCAAATCACGAGGAGTGCGTGCTTCAGGGTTTCCAACATAAACAACAGCCCTTTCTTTAAACTTGTCATGATTTAAGGTATTGTGTCGTTATATGTCGAGGAAGTTAATACTACTTTACCTCTTTTTTAGCGCAATGAGAAGTATATTTTATCCATCGGACGGTTGTGGTATATTATTCTTATTACCATTCCCCTATTTTTCAAGTCAAGAAAGGATTAAAACCACTATGTGCGGAATCTCCGGCGTGATTTATTTCGATGACAGGGTGCCGTCGCAGGAAATGCTGAAGCAAATGACGGATGTGATCCGCCACAGGGGACCGGACGATTCCGGTTTTTTTTGTGAGCCTTCGGCGGGCCTCGGTTTTCGCAGACTGTCGATCATCGATTTGGCGGAAGGGCATCAACCGTTGAGCAATGAAGATGAAACGGTCTGGATCGTGTTCAACGGCGAGATTTATAATTATAAATATTTGCGGGACATGCTTTCCGGAAAAGGGCATCAATTCAAAACGAACACCGACACGGAAGTGATCGTGCATCTTTATGAAGAATACGGCGAAGATTGCGTTCGGCATTTGCGCGGCATGTTCGGATTTGCGATCTGGGACAAGCGGAACCGTTTGTTGTTTGGCGCCCGCGACCACTTCGGGATCAAGCCTTTTTACTATTTTCACGACCCGGAGCGCTTTGTTTTTGCCTCGGAGATCAAAAGCGTGCTCGCTTCCGGCGCGGCGGCGCGATCCATCGAAACGCAAAGCCTGATCAGCTACCTGACCTTTCAATATTCGCCCGAACCGCATACGATGTTCAAAGACGTCCGCAAGCTGCCTCCGGCTCATACCATCACCGTGACGCATGAAGGCGGCGTAAGCCTTCGCCGGTATTGGGACCCGTCCTTCGAACCGGCGCAGCGGTCGGTCGGCGATTGGATCGAGGAGCTGCGCGAGAGGCTCAAGGGCTCGGTCGTTCATCACATGCAAAGCGATGTGGAGCGCGGATGCTTTCTGTCCAGCGGCATTGATTCGACGGCCATTGCGGCTCACATGCGGGCGGTGGAGCCGATCCGCACTTTTTCCGTCGGCTTTGAAGGCCCGAACAACGAAACGTTGATCGCCGCGGAAACGGCCCGCGCGTTGAACACCGATCATTTCGCCAAGGTGATCGACCGCAAGGATTTCTTCGATGCGATCCCGCGGGCGATCTGGCACCAGGACGAACCGGTGGCCGACCCTTCCGCGATCGCGCTTTACCATGTGGCGGGGCTTGCGGCGGAGCAGGTCACGGTGGTGCTGTCCGGCGAAGGAGCCGACGAGATTTTCGGGGGCTACCGGATTTATTGCGAGCCCGGATCCCTCAAGCCTTTGGAGTGGCTTCCGCTTCCTCTGAAAAAGGGGTTGAACCGGCTCCTTCGCCGTTTGCCGTTGCAATTCAAAGGGAAAAATTATCTCCTGCGGGCGACCACCGCTTTGGAGCAGCGCTTTCTTGGCAACGCGAAAATTTTTAGCGAAGACCTGAAGGCCGAGGTGTTGAATATGCAGCGGGAAGCCTTGCGGCAATACTTGAACCCGGTGCAGGTTGCCGCTCCGTTTTACGACAAATCGTCGGAATGGGATCCGGTGACGCGAATGCAGTATGTCGACCTGAATTTGTGGATGCCGGGCGACATTCTGATGAAGGCGGACAAAATGACGATGGCCCATTCGCTGGAGCTTCGCGTTCCCTTTTTGGACAAGGAACTGTTCGAGCTGGCCAGGCGCATCCCCGCGTCATTGCGGATCGCCGGCGGAACGACCAAATACATTTTTCGCAAAGCGATGGAAGGCCTCATTCCGGCGCCGATTTTGGACCGGCCCAAGCTGGGATTTCCGGTTCCGATCCGCCAATGGTTGAAGGAGCGCGAAGGAGAGGAGATGCTGGAGGTCATTCAATCCGCCGGGATCGGTTCTTATTTTCGAATGGATGCGGTGGAAAAAATGATGCGCCTGCATCGCGCCGGCCAGGCCGACTTCTCCCGGAATTTGTGGATCCTTTATATTTTTGCGCTTTGGCACAACGCGTATATGCAGGAACAGCCGCAAAGCTTCTCCATGCCGCTGGCCTGATTCGCAAGACTCGAACGGAGGACCGTATGGCACATTACAAACTGGTTGCGCTGGATATGGACGGAACGCTGCTGAACGGAGAGGGCCGTATTTCGAAGGAGAACAAACGATGGATTCGGCGCGCCTCGGAGCGGGGAGTCATCGTGATGATCGCGACGGGGCGCGGGATGCGAACGATCGTTCCGTTTGTCGAAGAATTGGAATTGTCGTCTCCGATTGTCGCCGTGAACGGCTCCGAGGTGTGGTCGTCTCCCCGGACAATGTGGAAGCGCACCGTGATGGAAACCCGGCATATTCGCGAACTGTACCGAATGGCGCTCGATTACGACACGTGGTTTTGGGGTTATTCCACCGACGGACCGTTCAACAGGGGGACCTGGATGGACGATTACGAGCGGAAAACGTGGCTGAAATTCGGATTTCAAACGGAAGATGAGCGGATTCGGAATGAAATACGCAACGCTCTGTTGTCGTGGGGCACGCTGGAAATTACCAATTCCAATCCCGACAATATGGAAGTGAATCCGGCCGGCGTCACCAAAGCGGCCGGGATCCGCGAGGTATGCCGATTGCTGGAGATCGATCTGTCGCAGGTGGTCGCCGTCGGCGACAGCATGAACGACATCGACATGATTCGCGCAGCCGGCCTCGGGGTGGCGATGGGCAACGCCCAGGACGCCGTCAAAGCCGCCGCCGATCTGGTCACGGCGAGCAACGATCGGGACGGAGTGGCGCAGGTGATTCGGGAGCGGGTGTTGGAAGCGTAGTTTTGCTGCGCAAAGCTTGGCTCCCGCTTAGGAAGTGGGAATGTCCCGAAAGTAAGCCTTAGCTCACTTTGTGACAGTTCGATTTGGGGAAAATTGTGCACAATCGTGCACAGTTGAAAAATGACGGTGTGTGTGGGCTGCTATCGTCGTCAGACGATGTCCCGGGCTGCCGTCATCAGACGATGCCCCGGGCTGCCGCCATCAGTCGACGGGGCGTGCGTTAAGGCACCGCATTTGCAGGATGCGCGGCGAAGGTTTCCTTCAGGCCATGGGAGGTTTGTATGATAAAACATACAAGGAGCCCTGGTTTTGACCCGGCTGGAAGTCATGTTGTGCGATTTTTCGTACAAACATGCGGCGGATCGACATCGAAGCCGCAGAGTTTGTACGACGAATCATACAAACCGGTCCGATGGGACGGAGAATCGGACCGCGTTATACGACATTTCGTACAAATCTCTCATGGCTGGGTTCCGACCACCGCGCAGAGCGAAAATTCGGCACACGATCGGCCGCATTTTCGTACAAAGCGCTACAAATGTTGCTTCGATTTTGTTTTGTGATTTTAGGAGAGAGGGTCCACTTTCGGCATTTCTACGAAATGCCCAGAGTTCATGCTTTCGAAGCAGATTTTGCTGCGCAAAACTTGGAGCTCTTGCTTACGAAGCAAGTTTTCTTACAGAAAACTTTGGGGGGTCCGCTTTCGGCATTTCTGACGAAACGCCCAGAGTTCATGCTTTCGAAGCAGATTTTGCTGCGCAAAACTTGGAGCTCTTGCTTACGAAGTAAGTTTTCTTACAGAAAACTTTGGAGGAGGGTTTGTTTGACCAAAGATTCGCTTGTCAAAGGGACGATTATTTTGATGGCGGCCGCGTTCGTCGCCCGCTTCCTCGGCGTGGTCCAGCGCGTTCCGTTGAAGCACCTGCTCGATGATGCCGGCATGGCTACTTACGGCATCGCCTACAATATCTATTTTCCTCTGCTGATCATCGCAACGGCGGGCATTCCGAGCGCACTCAGCAAGCTGATCTCGGAGCGAATGGCCACGGGCCGCTACGACGAGGCGCAGCGGATTTATCGGGCCTCGGTCTGGTTTGCCGTAACGGCGGGCGCTCTCATGACGGTCATTCTGTATGCCGGCGCTCCGTTCTACGCCGACCGGATCAGCCAGGACCCCGACGCCGCTCTGGCGATTCGGGCCTTGGCTCCGGCGCTGCTGCTGTTTCCCCTGATCGCCATCATGCGCGGTTATTTTCAGGGAAGGCAGACGATGATGGCGACGGGATTGTCGCAGATCGTGGAGCAAATCCTGCGCGTGGCGACCGCAGTCGGGCTGGCCTTTCTGGCGCTTCGCCTCGGATACGGCCGCCCGATCGCGATTGCGGGGGCGTCGTTCGGCGGCGTGATGGGCAGCGTCGGAGCCTTCGCCGTGATGGTCTACTGCTGGCGAAAGCTGAAGCGCCGCGACCGCGAGCCCGCGGAACGCGGTCCGGACCCGGTGCCGGCTCAGGCCAACCTGTCATTGAAGCGCATCTATATGCTGATCTTCCATGTTTCGATTCCGATCAGCCTGATTTCATTGGCTGTGCCGATCGTGTATTTCATCGATTCCTCCACCGTGATTCCGCTATTGAAAGGCCCGCTGGGCTGGGATCAGGCGCAGGTCGCGCTGGGCATCCTGACAGGCAGAGCCCAGTCGTTGGCCGGCATACCGATCATTCTGGCGATCGCGCTCAGCCAGTCCGTGGTGCCTGTCGTGTCGGCGGCCTATGCCCGAAACGATCACGCGGAAGTCAATTTGAAGGCTTCCCAGGCGCTGCGGATTTCCATCCTGACCGGCCTTCCGATGGTGCTGATCCTTTCCGTTGCGGCCGCGCCGGTCAACGGGTTTCTGTTTGCGGATACCGACGGTACCGGGATAATCGCCCTGATGATCGTCGCATCGATGTTTCAGATCGTGATGATGACCACGGGCGCGATTTTGATGGGCCTGGGCCGAATGAAAGCGCCGACGGTCAACGTGTTCGTCGGCATCGCCGTGAAGCTGGCGGGAAATTTTCTGCTTGCTCCACTGTTCGGCATCTACGGCATCATCGCCTCGACCATTCTTTGCTTTATCGTGACCATGGCGCTGAATTTGCTGGCATTGAACAAATTGATCGATTTGGCCGTGCTGGGCCGCCGCTGGATCGGCTTTTCGGCCGCCGCGGCGATCATGGCGGCGCTCGGGGCGGGATTGCTGTATCTCGGGGAAAGGTTCATCCATCCTGATTCCAACGTCGTGCGGTATTTGCTGCAATCGCTGTGGACAGGCGGAATATTGCTCTGCGTTTACCCCGTGCTGTTGTTCGGCTTGAAGGGGATCACCCGGGAGGATGTGAACGATTTCCCGCGCCCGCTGCAAGCCCTTTATCGCAAAACGCTCGGACGCTTCGCAAAATAGGGGGCGCCGCGAGGTTTTTCCGTTCCCCGGCTTCTTCGGCGGCCGCCGCTCGGGCAAAAGGCAGGACGGGGTGAAGAATTTGCCCGTTCAACTTGCATTTTATATATGGTTTGGTATGATAAACATGTACTCTTATGACTTAAGGGTATCTTTTTTTTTTTTCAAAAACCAATTTATGGAGAGTGATCAAGTGGAAAATTTGAACGAAGTTTTTCAATCATGGAATTCCCAACTTAATCAGTTCCCCAGCGTACTTACCGCAATCATTGTCTTCCTGGTTGGCTGGCTGGTCGCGGCGATCATCAGCCGTGTGATTAGAGGGATTCTTGGCAAAACGAAATGGGATGACAAGCTGTTCGATTTGGTGAAAATCAACGAAAAGTATAAGTCCCACATCGTTATCAGCAAAGCGATTTATTACATACTGATGATTTTTGTGCTGATCACCTGCTTTAATGTGTTGGGCTTGCAATTTGTGGCCGCTCCGTTGATCGACATGATGTCGATCATTACCCAGTCGGTTCCGAATATTTTGAAAGCCGGGCTCATTTTGCTGCTGGCCTGGGTCGCCGCTACGATCCTCAGCCTGCTGATTCAAAAAGGCGGCAGAAAATTGGGCGTCGATCGGTTGCTGGCCAAATGGAACATCAGCGAAAATCCGCAGGATGCCGAGAAAACATTGAAGGGCGCAGGGCGCATCGTTTTTTATTTGGTCCTGTTGATCTTCCTGCCCGGGGTTTTGGGGGCCTTGCATATTTCGGCGGTGTCCAATCCGCTGTCCAGCATGCTGACCCAATTTTTGCATTTCCTGCCCAAGCTGTTCGGCGCGGCGCTCATTCTCCTGATCGGTTGGGTGATCGCCAAGATCGTCCGCGAAATTCTCACCAAGTTTTTGCAGAGCGTGGGCGCGGATCGGCTGTCCGAGCGATTGGGCCTGGACAAGCTGTTCAGCAAAACGGGGGTTTCGGCTATCATCGGCACGATCGCTTATATTTTCGTGTTGATTCCGACCTTCATCTCCGCGTTGGAAACGTTGGACCTGCAAGGCATTTCGGGCCCGGCGATCGCGATGCTGACCATGATTCTGTCCATGGTGCCCAACGTCATCATCGGCATTGTGCTGGTGTTGGTCGGCGTTTGGCTTGGCCGCATCATCGGCAATGTCGTGGCGCAATTGCTGGAGAAGCTCGGCTTTAACTCCGTGTTGAAGCACATGGGGCTGGGGTCTTTGGAGCCTTCGTCCGCAGCGATGACCGCTTCGCAAATCGTCGGACGGATTGTCCAGATTGTGATCCTCCTGCTCTTTATCGTCGAGGCGCTGCAAGTGGTAAAGCTGCAGGTGCTGGTCACCCTGGTCACGGACTTCATTGCCTATTTGCCCAATCTGTTTATCGCGGTCGTCATCATCGGGCTGGGATTGTTCCTGGGCAACCTGGTGCAGCGCATTCTCGGCAGCATCGTGCAGTCCCAATTTAAAATATTGAGCCTGATCGCGAAATATACGATTATCGTCCTGTCGCTGTTCATGGCTTTGGACCAACTCGGGGTCGCCAGCTCGATCGTGAACGCGGCGTTTATATTGACCCTCGGCGGTCTGGCGCTGGCCTTCGGCCTGGCGTTTGGCCTTGGAGGCCGCGAATTCGCCGCCGATTGGCTGAAGAAATGGCAGGATCAATTTGCATCGAAAGTGAAGGAAGACCAATAAATGACGCGCCGCCGTTAACGCGGAACGCGACGCTCGCAACGCTTGCAACACCCGACGCCCGGCCCCTTCGGCTGGGTGTTTTTTTGCGTTTCAACGGGTCGCCGGCGGGCGATATCGCCGCCGTTTGTGGGCGCAAGCCGCGAATAAAGCAAGCCGCGAAGCGGATTACAACAGATCGATGAACATGCAAAAACGGGATCTAGAAATTTGAAACATATTGATAATTCTGCTTCTTTCGGGCCGGACGGGGGGTTCATATAATGTGACGTGAAGGAGGAATCGACCTATGCAGGGACGGACGGGAATACGGACGGGAACGGTGAAGGATTTGCTCAGATATCATCAATTGTATTTGCTGGCGCTTCCCATGATTTTGTTTTTCATTGTTTTTGTGTACACCCCGATGTATGGCATCATTATCGCTTTCAAGGATTATTCCATCGTGCAGGGCGTATGGAACAGCCCTTGGGTCGGGCTGGAGAACTTTCAGAAAGTATTCGACAACCCGTTTTTCAAAAGAGCGTTTTTCAACACGTTGACGATCAGCGCGGGCAAAATTTTGTTCGGATTTCCGATTCCGATTATCATCGCCCTGCTGGTGAACGAAGTGCGGATTCGCTGGTTCAGGGGCGTGTTTCAGAATATCATGTTTGTTCCTTACTTTTTGTCCTGGGTCGTATTTGCCGGCATTTTGGAAAACCTGCTCAACTCGTCGGGGCTGATCAACGGCATTTTGCACTCCATGGACCAGGAGCCCGTTTCCTTCCTGGCGCAAAACGGCTGGTTTCTGTTCATTATTTTCCTTTCGGACAATATCCGGGGGGCGGGCTGGGAGAGCATTATTTATTTGGCCGCCTTTACGATGATCGATCCGCATTTGTATGAAGCGGCCCAGGTGGACGGGGCCAATCGCTGGAAGCAAACCTTTGCGATCACGATCCCGGGGATCATCAACACGATTGTGGTGTTGCTGATCCTGCGGCTCGGTTATTTGATGTACGCGGGGTTTGAGCAGATTTACGCGCTGTATTCGCCCGTCGTTTACCAGGTCTCGGATATTATCGACACCTTCGTTTACCGACAGGGGATCGAGCGCGCAAATTACGGCTTTGCGACCGCGGCGGGGCTGTTTCAAGGCGTGATCGGTTTGGTGTTGCTGTTCGCCGTCAACAAAATCGCCAAGAAGCTCGGATCGAACGGATTATTTTAACGAATCGGGAGGAGACGCTCCAATGAATAATCGAAGTCCCTGGCATTCCCAGTTCATCATTATCGGCATTCTCAGTCTGTTTTTGTTTCTGCTGATCTTCCCTTTCTACTATATTATCGTCATTTCCGTCATGCCGCTGGAGAATTATGCCACGAAGGCGTACCATCTGTTCCCCGACGGGTTCACGCTGGATTACTATCGCCTGATTTTCAGCAATGAGAGATTGAAGCATGCCATCGGCGTGACGCTGTTTGTCACGTTTGTGGGAACGTTTCTGAATGTGGTCGTGTCCGCCGCGGGCTCCTATGTTTTGACCAAGCGCCAATTGAAATGGCACAAGGCGCTCAATTTGATGGTGGTCATTCCGCTGTTGTTCAGCGGCGGCATGATTCCTTTGTATTTGGTCGTTCGCGGGATCGGCTTGACCGGATCGATCTGGGCCTTGATCCTGCCTTTCCTGTGCACGCCCTTCAACATCATTCTGATGCAAAATTTCTTCCATTCGATTCCGGTGGAATTGGAAGAGGCGGCTTTTTTGGATGGGGCGAAGGAGTTTACCGTGTTCCAGAAGGTGGTCGTGCCGCTGTCCAAACCGATTTTAGCCGTGATGACGTTGTTCTACGGCGTGTTCCATTGGAATGAATTTTTCTGGTCGGGCATTTTGGTCGGCTCGGAAAAGTATCCGATGATGGTCATTTTGCAAAATTTGATCAAGCGCGCCGACATGCAGATGGCCGTCGATCTGCCGGGGATGGTTCCGGTCTCCCTGACATCCGCGATTATAGTTGCGATGGTGATCCCTATTATCCTGATCTCGCCATTCATCCAAAAGTATTTTATCAAGGGAATGGTTTTGGGAGCCGTGAAAACCTAGAAGCGTGGTGAAAAAAGCGGTGCAGGGATGGGGCATGGGTTGGAGAAACGCCAGCGGTCGCCTTTGCTCGATGATTTCTCCCTATATCGGGCTGAACATCGGGAAATCGGCGGGCCACTGCGATCTTAAAACCGATGCCCCATCTCGGAGCCGCCTGTTTTTCAC
>CAYYCV010000038.1:21633-30519 GCA_964470405.1 uncultured Caryophanales bacterium | reverse complement strand
CCCGGCGCAGGGCGCGAAGACGGCGGGGCCGAAGTAGCCCCTGGCCTCGGCGCATGGCGCGAAGACGACGGGGCCGCGTCCACCCCCGCCCCCGGCCCGGACGCATGCGAGGCGTTTCTGCGGGAGCTTAACCATGCCTTGGGCGCAGAATACACGGCGAAAATGGATGCGCTCTGGAAGATGCTGACGAGCGGAGAGCACCGATGGCTGGAAGTATTTGAACGGCATGAGCAAGCGTATCAGCGGATTTTATCGTCTCACGGCGTGCAGAAAAAGATCAGGCGGTGGCGGGATCGGAAGCATCCGGGCCTGTGGACGGCGCGGGAATTGATTGTGCTGGACTGCGAAATGCTGGAGTATCAGGGCGACCGCGGCTTGCAAAATGAAATCATCCGGCAATGGAATGAATTGAACGCCCACATCGGCGCTTTTCGCACGGAAATGGATGGAACCGGGCTGGAGGACAAAGAAGCGCTTGTCCTGTTCCGCGTGTTGAAAGAGGAGGATAAGCGAAAGCGGCTTTGGCACGCGTATATGCGCCTTGGAAATACCGTTGCTCCCCGGCTTGTAGAGCTGGTCAAAAACCGGAACCGGCTGGCCCGGGCGCAAGGGTTCGAGCATTATTACGCGATGAAACTGGCGTCGCAGGAAATGGACCCGCTTGTGATTCAACAGGCGATCGACAGGCTGCTGGCGGAGTTGGGGCCAAGCCACCGCGAGGTCAAACGGGAATTGGACGCCGAATTGTGCGAACGGTATGGCGTCGATTCCGCTTCCCTTCGTTCCTGGCATTACGACCACCCTTTTTTCCAATCATGCGAAAGCCAGGAATGAATCAAGCGATCGAATGGGAAACGTTCCTGCCGGAGATCGCCGGGTGGTTGGAGGAGCGGGGATGCCCGATCCGGGAGATTGTGGAGCGGATGGACATGTCCGCCCGCAAAGGCAAAAGCGCCGCCAATTTTTGTCTGTCGATCGACCGCCGCCGGGATATTCGGGTGTCCTGCCGGGTCGGGGCCGATCTGAAAGGCGCGGCGATCGTGCTTCACGAACTGGGACACGCAATATACGACAAGCATTGCGATCCGAAGCTCCCGTTTCTGCTCAGACGGCCGGCCCACCCGTTCCTGAGCGAAGCGGCGGCGCTTTTGATGGAGCGGCTGCTCTACATTCCCGGGTGGCGGCAGATGCTCGGAAAGGAGGGCGGCGTTTTTGTCCATTCCCGCGAAACCGTAAACCGGGAAATGAAGAAACAGATGCTGGTGAAGCTGTTTTGGACGATCACGCTGGTCCGATTTGAACAAAAGCTGTACGAAGATCCCGATCAACCGCTGAACCGGCTCTGGTGGGACCTGGTGGAGGAATATCAGGGAATCGCCCGGCCCGATCAATGGGACGCGCCTTACTGGTCCTGCAAGCCGCACCTGACCACGCTGCCCGCGTCGTACTACAATTACTTGCTTGGCGAACTGGCCGCTTCCCAATTCCAGCAAGTTTTGAACGAACGGTTCGGAGCGTGGCACACCCAGCCGGCCCTGGAGCATTTGAAGGAGACGGTATTCCGCCACGGCGCTTCCAAAACATGGGCGGAATTGATCACCCTGTGCACTGGAAAACCTTTCACGGCCGCCTGCCTGATCGATCAGCTCAAAACAACCTAAATCAGGAAATCACCCAAATATTAGAAGGAACTTCCGGGTTTGTATAGAATAAAGAGGTGAGAAATAAATTTGATCTCACAAGGAGGAACCTGGGTGGAAAATGTGCTGGTGAATGGCGTCAAAGGCAGCAGGACGAGGTTTGACGGGCTTCGCGGAGTCGGATATAAAGTCATGAAGCCGTATTCCGGGCTTGCGGAAGAAGTGCGCAGGGCGAGAACGGAGCTGTTGCGTCATCTTCGTGCGGCAAGCAAAGGAAAAGCGGGAAATCCATTGCTCTATACGGTTTCGCCCCCGGAAAAAATCACAAGCCTGGAAGACATCCATACGCTCTATGTGCTCGTGGACGAGGCGCATTTCGGGGAAGAGGCCCTTCCCGACGAGTGGATCCGTTTTGAAGTGCCTGCCCAAGATTGCCTGGAATTTCATTACGTGGGCGCGACCCGCGACAGCATGAGCTTTTATCAGGCCCTGTTTGCGCGAATTGGCAACGGAGAGATCAACTATGACGATCAGGGATACCGCATTGAAGAATATGATATGAACCATAAATGGGACGACAAGGAGGCGGACGATAACGAGCTGAAAATCCGTTTTCCCATCCGTTGAGGGTTTGCGAACCATCGCAAACGCCCGTGCCGTTTCGCGGCGCGCGGGCGTTTTTTTCATCCGGACGCGCGTTGCGCCGCCGGAGCCGCAAAATGAACAAAGGAAGCAGAGGTTCCCCGAAACGGCGGTGCTACAATGTGGTGTGAACGCAAATCCGGTATGCGGGTAGGGAGGGAGAAGGATGGATCAGGTGTTCGACAGGATCGATACGATTTTTTTGCAGGTCGACGATTTCGAGCGCGCTTTTGAATGGTATCACAAGACGTTGGGGTTTCCCGTCATTTGGCGCACGGATATCATTGCGGCATTGAAAGCGGGCGATCGGACGCCGATTACATTGGTCAAGAAAGGCGCCGTTTCCGAGCGGCATCCGCTGTTTAACTTTTATGCCCCGGATATTCAAAAGGCCCATGACACGCTGCGGGAGCGGGGTGTATCCGTCGGGGAGATCCGGGATTACGGAACCGTGCAAATTTTCGATTTCACGGATATCGAAGGGCATGTCCTCAATGCGTGTCATTTTTAGTTTGCCGGGCGTCGGATGGCCTATCGGAAAAGGAGGAGAGGAGAATTGACATCGCTGCGGATCACGGAGGAAGCCAAGGCCCAATTTGAGCGGCAGGGCTATTGCATTGTGCAAAAAGGGTATGAAGACGACGAACTGCAGGAAATCAACCGGGAATATTTTAAAATTTGGATCGAATTGCTGGCAGCGGGCAAAATCAGGCAAAATCCGCAAAGGCCGTTGGAAAGCCTGTATCCCAACCGGCTGCGGGATTTCCACCGGGGCAACGAGACGATAACGAAATTCATGCTGAAGCCCGCGATCATTCAACTGCTGGAAGCCTGCATCGGCGAAGAACCTCTCGCCATTCAAAGCAACTATTACTACAAGCCGCCCGGCGCGAAAGGCCTGGGCTTCCATCAGGACAATTCCCATATCGGCATTGAGCCCGATACGTCCTACGCAGTATGGACCAGCATCGATCCGTCGGATGAGGAGAACGGCAGCTTGCTGTTTGTGCCGGGAACCCACAAGCTGGAGCTGTCCGCATCGGAGGTGGTGCCGGGGAGCAGCAACGCGTTCGGATCGGAATTGCAGCGCAAACCGGCGGGATACGACACCGTGCAAATTCGGACTTCCCCCGGCGACGTTGTGATTTTTCACGGGAACCTGTACCACGGTTCCTCCAAAAACCGGAGCGAATATCGCTACCGCCGCTCCTTCGTCGCCCACTTTGCAAGGGCCGGCGTCGAGAAAATTTCTTTGAATTACAGCTATCTTCTGAACAAAGAAGGGAAAAGAATCCGGAAAAAGCTCAATCCTCACCCGAAAATCATCGAGGCGGAGTCCTCCATTTTTCAGTACAAGGACGCTTCCTATTTCGATCAGATCATTAAGGGCATGTAGCTTCGAGAGGGGGAAAGGGGGAAAAGGAATGCTGATCCACTATCCGATCACGGGGGAAAGGAAACGAAGAACCGCGATGCGCCTGATCGATTCGGTCTATTATCTTTCCGAAGCCGTCGCCGATGTTCGAATGGGCGAAACCGGTCTGGAAATAAAATATATCGGCGAAGACGGCGAGGCGTTTGGCGGGGAGCTGAAACGGTTTATGGACGGCAGCATGCAAACCCGTTTCGCCGCGCAGGAGATCGTGCGCGATAACCGGGCCGCCTGGAGCGGACCGGCGCGGTTGAACGGCGGCGGGGCTGCCTTGGCGGACGATCTGCGGGCGGAGGAGCGCCCCGTGCTGCTGGAGGCGGTCTTCGACCGGCTGTTTCGCGAAATGGCCCAGAAGCACGGGGCGCGTTTGCGGAAATACCCGTCTATTTTCACGGCAAGGCAGATGAAACACAGCGGATACCTGCATCATTTCCCGCAGACGCTTTACGGTGTCAGCGAGATTCCCCACGAGCACGGGAAGCTTCAGCAATACCGGTGCGACTTTCGCGAGGGACGAGAGATTGCGGGGCACTTTGCGCACAATGGCCTGTTTCTCCAGCCGTGCGTTTGTTTTCATGTGTACGACGAATTTGCACGCACCGGACGCAAGGTGAAGGGATTGGAGCTGATTACCGCGGCGGGGCCGTGTTATCGGCATGAGCATCGCAGCCGCCTTTCCGACACGAGGCTGCGGGAATTCGCGATGCGGGAAATCGTATGCATCGGCGAGGCGGAGCAGGTGATCCGCATGAGGCTGCAGTTGATGGAGGAGACGTGGGCGTTGTTCCGGGAGCTGGGCTTGCGCGGCTATGTGGAGAACGCAACGGATCCTTTTTATTATGAAGAGGATCAGGCCATGATGTATTTGCAAACGTCCCATGAGATGAAATATGAGCTGCGCTTTGCGCTGGACGATCGGGCCGACTTCTCCATCGCCTCTTTCAACCTGTGCAGCCACGTGCTGTGCCAGGCGTTCGGAGTTCAGTCCGAGGCGGGAGAAGCGCATTCGGGGTGCGTCGGATTTGGCATCGACCGCTGGATCCGAGCTTTTCTGGCCGTGCACGGAAGCAGGGCGGAGCAATGGCCGCAAAAAGTAACGGACCTGTTGAAACGGGAGGATGCAATCCCGTCAAAAGTTGAATTTTGAATAGGTTAACACTGAGGAATCGGATGCGAATTATGCGATGATATCCATGTTGGACGGCGCAAGCCTCCCGGGGAGCGCCGTCCGATAAAAAACGGAACAGGAGGGATCATGCCAATGGCGATGTTGCAGTATATCGACAACGTGTTTCTGAAAGCCAAAGATCCTCAGAAGCTGATCGACTTTTACGCCAAAAGTTTCGATTTGTCTGTGGCGTACAATCACGGTCCGGTGCAGAAGCTGCGAATCGGAGGACATGACGGCAGCGCGATGCTGACCGTTGTGGATGAAACGAAGCTGGCCACAGGAGAGCTTTCCGTACTGAGCTTTAATGTGGTGAACGCGGAAGAGGCGTTCGAACGTGTCAGATCTTTGGGCATCCATTGCGACACGTATGTTAAAACCATCGGGCCGAAAAACGAGTACAAGCACTTCGAGTTCAGAGATCCGATCGGCAATCTGATCACGGTGGCCGAAAGCCCCGCATTCATGTAACGAATCTAATCCGCTCAGGCGAGAGGAGTGTTGACGATGGCGATGTTCCATCATATTGACAACGTTTTCATCAAAGGAACCAATTTTCAGCAGTTGGTTGATTTTTACTCGATCAATTTCAATTTGCCCGTCGAGTACAATTTCGGTTCCATCCAAAAGCTGCAGATTGGAAGCGGCGTGAGCAACGCCAAGCTGACGATCGTGGATGGAAATTCGCTGGGCCCGGCGGAGCTTCCCGTTCTGAGTCTGAATGTGCCGAACATACAAGAGGCTTTCGCCTTTGTTCAGACTTTGGGCGTCCCATGCGACACCTACATCAGGAGCATCGGACCGAACAACGAGTACAAGCATTTCGAGTTCCGCGATATTGCCGGCAACCTGGTAACGGTGACCGAATGCGCGGAGACGTCGGGAACGCCGGCGACGTAATCGCGCCGACGGCCCGCCGCGGTTGAAAAAAAGCCATCCGGTTCCCCCTTTCCCGAAAGGGGAGGAGCCGGATGGCTTTTTCGCGGAGCGGCGGGCTTTTCGCTCAGCGTTTGGCGAACCCTTGTTCAAACTGCAATTTGTGCCTTTTGTTCAGCCGCCGTTTCACTGTTTCGCCGCGGCGGTTGTACAGATCGAGGTAATGGACGAACACCTTCTCCACGCTGCTGCCGGTAAAGTGGGTGACGAAGGAGCGCCGGAACCGGTCTGTCGTCCGATTGGCGTTGGAGCCGTGCAGCACCTGGCCGCTGAAGACGACCGCATCGCCCGGGTCGGTGCACACGTCGACGATGGCGTAGCCCTCGGGCACGCGCAGCGATTGGCCGTACGTGGTTATATGGGCGGGCAGCCTGGGCGGCAGCAGGTCAAAATGCTGGGTGCCCGGCACAAACCGCAGCGCGCCGTTCTCCACCCTCGCCTCGTCGAGGCTGATCCAGACGGCCCAGGTGGTGCCGGGAAAAGCGCCGATATCGTAGTTGTCCTGATGAAATGGCAGGACGTCCGCGCCGGGCGCTTTAAAAAAGCAACTGGTCCCGACGGCCAGCGGCTCCTCCCCGATCACCTGCTCAACGAGGGAGAAATTTCGCGGATCCAGCATCAGCTTCATCAGGCGTCGATTGGTCAAGTGCCGATCCCGCACGGGATAAAACAAGCTGTTTAACGGATGCTTGGGGTTTTGCTCCAGCACGCGGCCGGCGATTAAACGAATCCATTCTTTTTCCAATTCATGCCGAAGGTCCGCCGTTTCCTCCGGCGTGTACAACGCTTTAATTACGAGATATCCCTCTTTGTGCAGCCAGGCTTTTTCCGCATCCGTCAAGGTTCTGATCATCGACTCCACCTTCATTCCACCACTCGTTTTTTGGCATTGACGTGTTTGGCCAGACACGACGCGCAGCAAAACCATTCCCCGTACAGCTCCCAATTGACCTCATTTTTGTAAATGGGATTGCGGCAGCGAATATAGGCGCATTCGTCGATGAGCCTGGGAAAGTCCGACTGTCGGTGAGGCAAGCCGAACTCGGAACTTTCGAACGATTCTATCAAAGGAATTCACCACCTTGCAAGCTGAATTTGATTTGAGCATAATCCATTCATTTGTTATTCGACACGGCTTTTCTTGGTTAATCGACTTTCATCCTGTATGAAATCCCTTTTTTAACAATAAAAGCCCAATATATAACAACCAATGCATAACATCGTCCGCGAATCAGAGATATGATTAGAAGTGCGGTGAAATCTTAAAACCCATGCCCCATCTCGGAGCCGCCTGTTTTTCACCACACTTTTAACGATGGACCGGATGTACAAAATGGAAAGGGTGATTGTATTGGATGTGCTTGTCGTATATCAAAGTAATGGAGGTGAGTGCGATCTCCAAGCTGTGAGCCAACTGTCGAACAAATCCAACCTGTATGTGACCGATTGCTTTCAAAAAGCGATCCAGTTGGCGAAAAAGAAAAGCCACCATTTGATCGTGTTTTTGACCGATCGCCATATATTTCCCGAATCGTGGAAGGTATTCGATCCCGGCATCGACAGCCCGACCTTGATCCTGACGAAGGTGAATCGGCATCACATTCGATTGCTGAACGATTGGATCGACGCGGCTGCCGCGAATCAGGGAGCCGAGTTGAATCATGCGCTGATTCAAAAATCGCTGGCGTTCATCGATCAGAACCTGTGCGAGAGCGGCCTCACTCTGGACCGCGTTGCTTCGCAGGTCTACATCAGCAAGTTTTATTACTCCCGTATTTTTCAAAACTACGTCGGAGTGGGCTTCAAAGAATATGTCATGCAACGGAGGATTGAACGGGCGAAAGACTTTTTGGACAAGGGGGAATCGGTGACGAACACGTGCTATTTGGTCGGCTACAACGATCTGACTCATTTCTCGAGGGTGTTTAAGAAATTGGTCGGCATCCAGCCATCCAAATATCGCAGACAATCTGTTTTTTTGGAAAGGGGCATTTTGCAGTGAAATGGTTTCGATGGGACCCAAGGTATTACATTTTAATATTTTTGCTAAGTTTCGTAGTGACCGGGCAGCTATTTTTAGGTTTTTTTCAAAAATGGGATGCCTTTTTTGTTGCTGTCGTCTTTGCCGTCGTTACGGAATTGCTGCTGCACCGATGGTTGAAAAAACGTTGGGTTTTCCCGTTGAGCGCATTGATATCCGGGATCGGCATCAGCCTGATTCTCAGCTCGTATACGACGTGGCCGTATGCGCTGGCATCCGTCATGGCCATCGGAATGAAGTACGCGCTTCGCATGGGCGGAAGCCACATATTCAACCCCAATAACGTGGCCGTGGTGTTCGTGCTCTACGTTCTTCCGCAGTATGTGGTCAGCACGCCCAAGCAATGGACGAACGCCACATTCGTCATGATTATGATTTTGCTGCTTGGCTGCGTTGCGGCCGGCGCCGCCAAGCGGCTGGACACCGTTCTCGCTTTTCTCGGCGGCTACCTGTTGTTCGCCCTGTTTCGCCACGAATTTATCGGGGAGCCGCTTTATTATTCGCTTGGCCCGATGTGGGGCGCGTCTTTTCAATTGTTCACCTTTTTTATGCTGACGGACCCCAAAACGACCCCCGCGAAATCCTCCGTCCGCATTTGGATGGCGCTCAGCGTCTCCGCCGTGGATGCCGTTCTCCGCATGTTCGCGATCACGAATTCGTTGTTTTACGCCGCCTTTATCGTGACCATCGTACTCGGCATTCCCTACCGGATGATGGTGTTGCGGCGGCAAAATCAGGCGTCGGCGTAAAGCGGCGGCAACAAAGGCGGCGAATCCCGCCCGGCGCGGAACCGGGGGAAGATTCGCCGCCTTTTGCTTTAAGCTTTGCTTCAAGGGTTCAAAGGGATGCGAATTCGATCAGTACCACCCCAGTTTGAATCCCCAACTGCCGATGTCCAGCTCCCTTGCGAGCCACCAATAGTAAATGAAATAAGCTCCGCCGGCGGCAAACCGCAAATCGCGTTGCAAATTCGATTTGGGGGGGTTTGGGGGGGTCCACCCGGGCGGCCTTTTAAGTTAACGCGGCC
>CAYYCV010000038.1:0-21623 GCA_964470405.1 uncultured Caryophanales bacterium | reverse complement strand
TGCCAATTCCGATTGGTGCGGTTTGGCGGTGATCCAGCGGAGCAGCTTTTTCCTGAACAGCTACAGGATGATCAGGAACAATGCGACCATGACGGCAATTTGCCCCAGGCCTTGCACGGCCATGACCGCGGCGCCGTACAGCGGATTTCTCGATTCCGCGGCGTAGGTCAGGAAATCCCGAAACACGGGAAAAGGTCTGCCGATGGCAAAAAAGCCGACAAAGATGCCCATGATGCCCGCCTTCGTGTTCGCCTTTGTGAAAAAGGCGCGCGCCGCGGGGGAGAACCGTTTCAACCATCGGTTCATGAATCCGAAGGCGATGCCGGACCAGACCAGCATGACCAGCCCGATGATCGAGAAAGTGATCTGCGCTTGAAGCAGGCGGACATCCCGCGCGTTAAACGCCTGGATGCGCTCTCCGCCCAGCGATCCGATCACGATGCCGTAAGCGGCGCAAATGACGATCACCCCCGCGATGAACACCAGCAGCGTGCGCAAAACGGCTTCTCCGGACGAACGTTTGTTGGAGCAGGCCAGTCCGGGGATCATGGCAAATACGACGCAGTTGCAAGCGGTGAATGTGGCGGCCAAACCGGCAATCGATGCAAAGAGGAGACCGAACCCGAACCCGTTCGCGGCGAAAGAATGCGCCAACTGCCCGGTATCGCCGATGGTGCGGCCCGCGACAATCTCGCGTCCGAACCCGTCGGCCACATGATAATTCCAAAATCCCGCAATCACCGTCCCCACCGCTAAAGCAGCGATCGCCCAAAACCATCTGCGCTGCAAACTGTAAGCATTCTCCATTGTGCTAAATCCTCCTTTGTTCTATCTGTAGTACCTCCTCATCGTAATCAATCCGGGCTTGTCCGGCTCAGCTTTCGTTGCAGGAAAACAACGGGGGAAGCAAAAGCCGAGCGGCGGGGCGAAGGGGGATGCTAGAATGAACGAGTCATATGCGGCGGGGAGCCGAATGGAGGATGGACGCGGTGCCGGATTATTTTCAAACCTCATGTCAACTCCACAGTTGGGGAGAGCGGTATCCCGACGGGATCGCCTGCCTGGGCCGCGCGGGAATCGAAGGATTCGAGATCGGCAGCAAATTCCTGCTTCGATATGAACGGGGGGTCGAACGGTGGCGCGCTTTGGTCAAGGATGGCCGGATGAAGGTTTCGGCCGTTTATGAATTCGGGCATTTCGACAATTGGCCGCGCCGGCGCGAAATCTATTTGCACCATGACCGGTTGGGGCGATTGATGGAGCAAGCGGGCATTCCGCTGGTCGTATTGGGCCCGGGCATACAGTTCTACAGAAATCGCACGCCGCAGAACGTGCTCCGAATGATCCAAATGGTCGATGAAACGGCGAGAAGATACGAAGCGCACGGCGTCAAGGCCGGCATTCATCCGCACTGGGGACATTGCATTTTCACGGAAGACGACATAGATCTGGTCATGGAGCGCGTGCAGGCGCCGATCGGGCTTGTTCCGGATCTCGGCCACCTCGCCGCGGCGGGCGTCGATCTGTTTCGTCTGCTGCGAAAATATGTTGCCCGCACGCCGTGCATTCACCTCAAGGACGGCTGCGACACGGACTTTGTGCGGCTGTTCCGGTATTTGAGGCAGTCCCGATACGGCGGATGGCTGACGCTGGAAACGGAAGGAGCGCCGTCCGCTTCGCCCGAACAGGCATTTCATTCCATGTTGACGCATCTTCGTCAATTAAAGGTGTTGTGACGGATCGTGAACCCTTTCCATCTGAATTCCAGATATTTTAACATTTTGACGTATGACGCCAAGCATCATCGAATCACCAAACGAAGCGAGGACGAGGCCAAGCTAAGAAACGAAATTCGCTGGTATCTGCTGCTGCCGCAGCCCCTTCGCCGCTACGTACCGGATATTATCGACTATGGCCTGGAAGACGGGAATGTGTATGTGACCATGGAATGCGTTTCCTGGCCGACCCTGCATGACCTTTATATGAAAAAACCGCATTCCGGGAAATGGCGGCATTCCGTGTTCGAACGGCTGCAGCAAGCGTTTTCCGATTTTGCCGACTACCGGGCGGACGTGCCCGAGCGGGATTTGCAAACGATGTATGGGGGGAAAACGCTGGACCGGCTCCATCAATTGCTGCGGCAGCGCGATTGGGCCCGGCGCATTTATCGGAGGGGCAGCGTCCTCGTCAACGGCCGGCGATTCCCTTGCCCCGTTCGGATGCTGGAAGGGGCGTCCGGCGAGCTGGACGCGTTGTGGAGCCGGCCGCTGTGCCGGATCATCCACGGCGATTTTTGTTTTTCCAACCTGTTTATCGACGATACCGGCACGCAAATCAAGATGATCGATCCGCGCGGGTCGTTCGGGACGCCGGGCCTTTACGGGGACGCCCGGTATGATATGGCCAAGGTGCGTCATAGCCTGAGCGGTTATGAACATATTATCTCCGATCGGTTTCACGCCGAATGGAGGGACGGGCAGCTTGACATCGACATTCCGCTGCGCGCGGCCCATCGGGAGTGGCTGGCGATATGGGACGCCCGGTGTCTGTACCGGCAGCGGGCGATTCGTTTGATCGAAGCCCTGCTGTTCTTGTCGATGGTGCCGCTGCATGCGGATCAACAACGGCGGCAATGGGCGATGTACGGCCTGGGCGTCCGGCTTCTGCACCATGCGCTGTCCACTTGAAGGAGGAACCATGAACATCGTCATTCCAATGGCCGGGGCGGGTCGGAGATTCCTTGAAGCGGGATTCCGAACGCCTAAAATGCTGATCGACACATTGAGCCGGCCGATGCTGTATTGGGCGCTGGACAGCTTGCAGCCCCTGATTTCCGGCGAACGGGCGATCTTCGTCTGCCTCGCCGGGCATCTGCGCTCGTTTCCGCTCGAGCGGGTTATTTATGATTATTGTCCGCACGCGCAACTGATCGCGTTGGATGAACCGACCCGGGGGCAGGCGGAGACGGTTTTGGCGGCCGCGCCGCTGCTTGAAGCGGATGAAGCGCTGCTGATTTACAATTGCGACACCTACACGAAGATGGAGGCGGAGCTGTTGCGGCGGGCGTTTCCGTACGATGGCATTATCCCCGTGTTCGCGTCGCGGCATCCTTGCTTCAGTTATGTCGAGGCCGATGCGCAGGGAAACGTACTGCGGGTGAAGGAGAAGGAAGTCATATCCTCGCATGCCACGGCGGGCTTGTATCACTTTACGCGTTCCGATTTGTTTGTGCGCGCGGCGGAAGAGGCGCTATATTCCGGGCGCGAAGTGGAGGGCGAAGCGTATGTCGCCCCGTTGTACAACCGGTTGATCGAAGCGGGATACGCGTTCCGAATCGAGCGGACGGAGGCCTGCCTGCCCATTGGCACGCCTGCGCAGTGGGCGGACTTTCAGCGGAAAATGGGACGGGCGCCGGGGAAGGAAGGGGATCGACAATGAAGCATGTTTTCATGGGCTTGAGCGGCGGGATGGGACCGGTTGTTCGGACCGTTCCGATAGCCAGGCTGTTTGAGCAATCGGGCATTCGGGTCAGCTTCAGCATCTACGGCGAAACCGGCATTCAACTGCTGAAGCGGTTGAATTGCGAAGTATGGATGGACGACGATCCCGCACGGCCGCGCCAGGCTTATATGATCCGGCCTCAGCCGGCGTTCTATCATTTGGATCATTATTACGCCCAAATGGGTTTGCTGGATCCGGCGTTCGCAAGGACGTGGATACGAAACCGGATTCGGCTGCTGGAGGAAATCAAGGCCGATTTTGTTCTTTCCGATATGAGCCCGCATACGCTGATCGCGGCCAAAGTGTTGGGTATTCCCTCGATCGCGATCACCCAGTCCTGCCTGCACCCTCGCGGCAAAAAGATGCATTATTGGGGCGATCCGCCGCGCAATCTGCCGTCGATCATGCCGGTGATGAACGCTATTCTGCGCGATTATCGCCTGCCCGAGATCGAGAAGACGGAGGAACTGCATCAGGGCCATATGGACATTGTGCCGGGCATTCCCGAACTGGACCCCATTGACGACCATGGCGTGCGCTATGCGGGGCCGATTCGGATGAATCTGCATCCGTCCGACAACCGGGTTTTTCCCGACCGCCGGCCCGCCATTCTCGTCTATCCCGGCAGGATGCACGACGCGGCGGGACCGACCGGGCTGCATTTGATCGAGTCGGTGATCGAAGCGTTTGCCGGAAAGGAAATCGCCGTCGTGCTGGCCACTTCGGAGACGTTGCCGGCCGCTTTGTCGGAAGCCTGTTCCCCCAACATCCGCATCGTCCCTTACTTCAACGAGGACGCGCTGGAGCCGTTCGATTTGTTCATCCACCACGGGGGGCACGGGAGTTGCCTGGCGGCTGTCATGCAGGGCGTTCCGTCCCTGATCATTCCCACCCAGACGGAGCGGGAGTTTAACGCCAGGCAAGTTTTCGAACTGGGCGCAGGAGAGTACATGATGCCGCGCGCTTTTACCGCTTCGCACCTTTATCAATTGTGCCTATATATGATCGGAGACGGGTACAAGCAGCGGTTGATGCCGCTGAAACGGATGGTGGAGCGGCGGAATTACCGGGGGGCCGACCTCGTATACGAATGCGCCATGTACATAGATAAGAATGCGCTGCGCTATGGGCAAGAAAAGCCGGAGCATGACAAATAAAGCCAAGCGCGCAAGCGCGGAAAAGCATTACGATGAAGCTGCGGTGAAGTTAAAACCAAAAAAGCGTTGCTTTGCACCGCCGGAAGGTCGCCGGCGGACGGCGAAAAAATCAACGGCGGCATGCGTTCGAAACGCATCGGGCCGAACGAAGGCGAGGATCGTCATGAATGAGATTATGACTGCGGTAAAGGAAGCATTGGCGGGTTATTTGTCCCTGGAAGCCGGATCGATCCGGGAGAACGACGCGCTTTACGAGGGGCTGGGCGTGGATTCGTCCGGCATCGTCACCCTGCTGCTGGATTTGGAGCAGCGATGCGGGGTGGAGTTCGATATGGAGGCTTTACAGCCGGAGCATTTGGCCACAGTGCAAAGCCTGGCGAATTGGATTCATGCGATCCGAACAGGCGAAGAAGAGAGGGAGGAAGGGTGACAATGGTGCAGTTTCAAAGGATGGATTCGGTATTTATTCCGGTCAGCGATGTGGAAAAGTCGGCCAAGTGGTATGGGGAAACGTTCGGCTTTCGTCTGGAGAGGCAGGATACGACATGGAAGTATTATTCCCTGCGGGCTTATGACGAGGGAGCGGACTTTATCCCCTGGTTTACGCTCTATGAGGTGAGGGAGGTTCAGCCCGCGGCGCACATGGCGTTTAATCTGTATACCCCGGACGGCGTGGACCTTCATCAGACATTAAAAGCAAAGGGCGTTCCGGTATCCGAAATGATCGACACGGGAGGCATGATCGTTTTTGAGGTGTTCGATCCGGATGCCAATCGAATCGGCATCGTCAGTTGGCAAGAGTAAAGGAGGAACTCGGATTGAGACTGCTCGTCATCGGGGGCACGATATTTATAGGCTATCATATAGTGGAATCGGCGCTGCGCGCCGGTCATGAAGTGACCTTGTTCAACCGGGGAAAGTCCGATCCGGAGGCGTTTCCCGGCGTGGAAAAGCTGATCGGCGACCGCAATCACGATCTTCGCGCGTTGAAGGGGCGCCGCTGGGACGCGGTGATCGACACCTCCGGGTACCTTCCCAAAACGGTAAGAAGCTTGGCGGAGACGCTGGCGGGCAAAGTGGAGCATTACACTTTCGTATCCAGCATTTCGGTTTATCGCGAATTCATGCGGCCCGGCTTGGATGAAACCGCGGCTTTACGCGAAATCGACGACCCGGCATCCGAGGATGTGCGAAAATATTACGGCGAGCTGAAGGTGGTTTCGGAGCGCGTTTTGGATTCCATCCTGCCCGGCAGGACGTTTCACGTTCGCGCCGGGTTGACCGCCGGGCCCCGCGATCCGATGGACCGCTTCACCTATTGGCCCGGCCGCATTCGCCGGGGCGGGAACGTGCTGGTGCCCGGGGAGCCCGACGATCCGATTCAAATCATCGATGCGAGGGATTTGGCGGATTGGATCGTGCGGATGGCGGAGATTCGGCAAACCGGAGCATTCAACGCCCTTGGACCGGATTACCCGCTGACCATGCGCGATTTTCTTGAACTGTGCAAAAATACGACCCGAAGCGACGCCGAACTGGTCTGGGTGACGGGTGATTTCCTGCTGGAGCGCCGCGTGATTCCGTGGGATGAAATGCCGCTTTGGAATCCGGGGCAGGGGGAAACAGCGGACATGATTTACTATATGGCGCTGAGCAACCAAAAGGCGTTGGATCAAGGGCTGCGATTTCGTCCGTTGGCCGAAACGATCCGCGACACGCTGGAATGGGACGAAACGCGGCCCAGGGATCGAATGCGGTACGCCGGGCTGTCCGCCAAAAAGGAACAGAGGCTGTTGGCGGAATGGTTGGCGCAGCATGCGGCCCGTCTCGGCAGCGGATGAGAAGCCGAAGCGGGCTGTTGCGATACCATCGTTCCCTTAGCGCATCGCTTGCGTCTTGGCCTTGGGCTGCGGCTGCGTTAAAAAATACAGAAACCAGACGGCGTGGTGCTGTTCGTCCGCCGCGGCGCGTCTGAACTGTTCCTTGATCGTCGGATCGCCGGCTCTGTCCGCAATATCCAGGTAAAAGTCCACGGTCTCCTGTTCGTCCTTGAAAGCGAAGTCAAGCCCTTTGCGATATTCGGAAGGACATTTCTCCACGATTTGAGGCGCAGGCTGCCTGCCGGTCAGCGTGGTATAAATATGCGAAAATGTTTGAAAATGACGAACCTCGTCTTTTCGTATTTCCAAAATCCGATTTTTTTCCGCTTCGTTGGGCGCCATTTTGGCCAATTGCTCATAGCAGGCCATGGCGCTGTATTCGCCGTTGATGGCTTTGGCAATGTCGGCGATCAGCGCCGTATCCGCAGACGAGCGAAAATAATAGTTCTGATAATACATTTCGATTTTCTCCTTTCGGGAGTGAATTTGGTGTGAAAATCGGCTTCCCTTATCCCTTCTACCTGGATAATATATGCGGCAAACCGGGCGGAAGTGTAGCGAAAAACAGGCGCGGGGTTGGGCATAGGTTTATTTGGCATCGGCGGACGGCCCGTCCAGCCCGACATATTTCGGATTGAATTGCTCCCTGATATACATCAGCGGGGCGTCTTCATGCCACTGCACGTAATGCTTGTAGGGAACGATCGAAGGGCGTCGGCCGCCCGCGCGGAGCATCCGCCCGTATCCGAGCAGGGAGCGGTGTCCGGACAATTGCCGCTGCTGCCACAGCTTCCCGATCGGAAGCCGGCCGCGCTTCAATTCGTCCAGAATCGGATTGGATCCGCCCAGCCGGCAAATCACATAGTTGCGGGATACCCATTCTCCCGCCGGGGTGAGCAGCATGGAGCGCCGCTCCAGCAACAGCCCGTCCCGTTCGGCGGACAAATGCCGCACAATAAATGGGGCGACGGAGCGCGGAGGCACTTTGCGCTGTTGGACGACGGACACGCTCAATGTCTCGTCGAGCAGGCTTTCGAGAAGCTGCGTGGTCGATCCCTCGCTTCGCAGCAGCATTCGGGTCGAAGCGGGATGGGGCAACTGATTGTCCACTGCGTGACACCTCCGCGATGACGTATGATTCGTTCGCATTCCGGGCCTTTCACGTTCGTTGGAGCAGCAGGACGCCGGCCCGCGATAACGGCCCGGCCGTCAGCAGGACGACGCATTCGCCGGGGGCCGTTATTTGCGCGCGCTCCAGCTCGCGCAGCGTATACAGGCAATCGCTGCCGAGCAAATTGCAATCGGGGGCGTAGGCTCGGCGGTAGATGCCGATATCGTCCCCCCATACTTCAGACAGCGATTGCGTAAATCCGGGGCTCAGGCGCTGCACGATCGCATGCCGGATTTGCTTGCGGCGCGAGCTGTGCTCGTGCAGGAACGAGGCCGTCATGGCGCGGCTCCGCTCGATGAGAAACCGTTCCTGTTCCCGCTGCTCGCGCTCCGACCAGACGTAAGGATGGTTTGTCGGCAAAGGCCATTCTTCGCTGCGGACGGCGACGACCTCCCACTCTCCGGCCGTGTGCGAACAGGCGCAGGCGGCAGCCGCGTCCCCTTTGGGGTACTGGTCAAACCAGACTCTGGGCATCGGGTCCGTGCACTGATCGCCGATGACGACCAGGGAAGGGCGCGGTTCGGTTCCCCGATCGGCGGCGAGCGCGCCCAGCATGTCCAGCGCCGCGGGAAACACCGTCGAGCCGCAATGGCTGAGGGCAAAGGGCAACGTTTGCTTCAAGCCGAGCTTTTTTTTTATAAACAACCCCGGCGTCAAATAAAAGCTCGGTTCCACCGTATCGTGGCCATAGATCAAATATTGGCATCGATGACGCAGCTCGTCCTCCCGGCTTAGCAACTGTTGCGCCGCTTCCAGCGCCAGCGCCGAGGCGGAACGGCCGATGGAAACGGGGACGGCCGTATCGAGCAGCCGTTCCGGGCACGATTTGGAGAAGGCCGCCTCCGAGGGGACGGCGTATTCCGCGTGCAGAGCGTGCAGCGGATATTGAAGCGGCGCGTCCGCCGGTTCCGCGGCAGGCTTCCCCGGGAATTCCCCGGGGCCTTTCCCGCCGGGCTCCCCGGGAGCCGACGACGGCATGCATGCCCGCAAGGGAAGATGCCGTTCGCATTCGTATACCGACAGATGGGATAAAAATAACATCAAGTCACCTCCGGAAGATGGAACAGCCGAACGTGCTTCCCATTCCAACCGTGAGCGTGGCAAAATAATCGCCGCGTTGGACGGTTCGCTTCGCCAGGGCGTCTTCCATGTTGAGCAGCGCGTCCGTGTTGTGGGCATGCCCGATTTGCGGCAGGGTGGGAAAGTGAAAACGCGCGGCCGGGATGCCGCATGCTTCGGCAATGCGCTGCCAGGTCCCCCGATTGACATTGGCCGGAAAAACCCAGCGAATTTGCTCCGCCGTGAGCCCGGCGCGCCGCAGCGCTTGGCGTATAATTTTGACCAGCCCCATGTAGAACGATTTTTGAAACCAGGAAAATTCCTGCGCGGGGGACTGAACGCTGTTGTAAATCGTCGCGTCCGCCTGAACCGCCGAGGCGAGCAGCCGGTTTTCCCCTTCTTCGTCCGTCAGAAGCGCCGCCGCCGCGCCGTCCCCCGATACGGTGCTGTCCTTCAAATAGCGGCTGTGCGGGAGAAACATTTTATCGGCCGCGAGCAGCAGCACACAGCGGGCGCGCCGCTGTCGAATCAGTTCGTTTGCGACGAAAAAAAGCAGGTCGAACGAGGCGCAATTCAATTGGGCCACGCATCTGGTTTTGGCCCGGATGCTCCATTTCCGCTGGAATTGGGCCAACGGCTCGAAAAGAAAAGGGACAAACGGGTTAAAAGTGTGCGTATGCAAAATCCAGTCGATCTCGCCGGCGCGTCCGGGATCTTCCGAAAGCAGCCGGTCCGCGGCCGCCTCCATCATTTCGTGCGCGCGCAGCCGGGATTCCACGGCGATGCGCCGCAGCCCGTGGGTTTCCGTCAGCACGCGAAGCTCCGCGTCGCTCAAGCGCAACTCCCGGCGCATGGAAACGAGGCTGACCTTTCGCTCGGGCACATAGCATGCGAGATTTGCGAGACTTGCCATCGGAAATCCCTCCGTGAGCCGTTTATTTCTACGTTACACATTGGAACGGGTTTTGTATATGAACGGAGCGTAGGCATTGCGTGAACGCGAGGTAAATCGACGGCGAATCGGCTTTCCCGCAAAAAGCCGAGTCCGCGCGGTTTGGGGCGGCCTATACTATGGAGACAAGACGGGAAGGGAGGGAGCCGGTTGGGGAAAGTAACGGCTATGCTGGAAAGGCTCGAGGGTGCGAAACCGCCGGACGGGCCGGCGCTTGTTGAAGGAAGCCGAGTGATGACCTATCCGGAACTGCGCCGGGAAGTTCGCCGCCTGTCACGCGTGTTTGGCGCGCACAAGGATCAGGCGATCGGCATCGCGCTTGACCAATCGATGGCTTCCGTACTGCTGCTGCTGGCGGTGATGGAATGCGGGATCCATGTGCTGCCTGTGGATGACATGCAGAAGCCCTCCGAACTGGATCGCATTCAAAGCCATTGCGGGGTTTCCGTTTGGATTGTTCCGTCGGGCAAAACGGCCGAATATCGGCAATGCCGCTCGCTTGAAACGCTGTACGGCTATGACCGGATTTTCGGAATGGCTGCCCGGGAACCCGCCCCCCTTTGCGAGGGGAAAACGGCGTCATCCTTTGTGTATCAACTTACGTCGGGAACGACGGGCGAGCCCAAGATCGCTTGTCTTCCCATGGACGTCATCCTGCGCGAAGCGCAGGTTTACACGGATTGGTTCGGGTTTACCCGGCAGGACAAGCTGCTGTCCACGGTGCCCCTGAATCACCTGTATGGCTTGACCGGCTCGTTGATGGCGGCGCTCCGGGCTGGCGGCGCGCTGATCCTTTGCCCGCGCCCCTCTCCGCGCAAAGCGATTCGCCTGCTGCGGGAATTCAAGGCGACGGTCGTATTGGGGGTTCCTTCATTTTATCAGTTGCTGTGCGATTCCAGATCGCTGAACCCCGCGGACTGCCGGTCCGTTCGCTTCGCGATTTCGGCGGGCGCCCGTTTGCCCGCCGATGTGTCAAACCAATTTGAGCGGCGGAGCGGATGCCGCATTCTGCAGCTCTACGGCAGCACGGAAACGGGAGCGATCGCCGCGCACCACCCGGCGCGGGCGCCCGTCCGCGGGAGCCACGGCTTCATTTTGCCGGGGGTGGCGGCGCGCATCGGCGAACAGGGGCGGCTTGCCGTTTCCAGCCCGAGCTTGTTCCAGGGGTATTTGACCGCGGACCAGAGGGGCAATCCGACCCGGAGCGGCGATTCGCTCCGAGACGGCAATCCAGCCCGGGATGGCGATCCGGCCCGGAATGGCGATCCGGTCGGGGACCGTTGGCATCTCACGGATGATTTGGCCGATATTCGCGAGGGACAAATTTTTTTAAAGGGAAGATGGCCGCGTTTTATCAATGTGGCGGGGCGCAAAGTCAATCCGAAGGAAGTCGAAGCGGCCTGCAGGCGAATACCGGGGGTCCTCGATGTGATCGTGTTCGGGCAGGCGGATCCGTACCACGGCGAAACGGTGGCGGCCCGGATGGTGCTGGACCCCGCGCTGTCGCCCGAGGAAGTGAAAACCTGTCTGAGGAAACATCTGGCCGATTACAAAATTCCGCACCGGATACAAGCCGTTCGCCAATTGGACAAAGGATGGAAGCAAGCGGTCGACCGTGCGATATGTGATGAAGATAAACCAGATTAGAATGCGGGGGACTTATGGAGCGGACAAGTATTGCCCAACAAATTACGCAGGTGTTTTCGGCATATGGGGTCCAATTTGCGGAGACGGAAGCCGACCCGCGTCTTTCCATCTCAACTCTGGACCTGTCATCCGTGATGTGGCTTCGGATCACGACCGATCTGGAAAGTGCGTTCCAAATCGAACTGGAATTACAGGAGTGGATCGACGGCGAGCGGCTGCTCCTGGCGGATCTGGAGCAATGGGTCCGGCAAGCGATTGACGAAAAGCATCGGGGGCGCGGCGTCCAGGAGCTTGCGCTGTTCCCCGGCGTCGTATTCAAGCCGGGACTGCATTGCGTGGAAGCGCAGGGGGAAATCATCCTGTTGACCGAGCGGGAAAAAGACCTGCTGCTCTACTTGTGGAACCGGAGAGGCCGCTTTGTCGGCGTGGATGAAATCATGGGCGCGCTGTGGGATGAATATGCGAGCTCGGATTCCTTGCGCCAGTACATTTACCGGCTGAGGAAGAAGATACGCGTGCCAACGGCCCCGGCCCGGCTGATTATCCATGTAAGGGGGCTTGGCTATATGCTGGTTGAACGGTTTGACGAGACGATCTTGCGGCTTGCCGAGATCGGATGCCGGAAAAATTCAACGATCGGGGGGGCCTCGTCATGACGAGAGCGATAACCGCCAAGGAACGGCAATTTTACGAAGAGAACGGCTATTTGGTGCTGCGGCAATGGCTGACATCCGGCGAGGTAAGCGAAATCAACCGGGAATTTCAACGGCTGTGGATGGATTTGATCCGCGAGGGAGCGATCCGGCAGCCGGAAGACGCGTCGCTGCCCGGCTTGTTTCCAAGGCTGAGGGATTATCATCATTCCCGCGCCCGCATCGCGGAGCTCGTGCTGTCGGAGCGAATGTTTGCGGCCGCGGAGCCGCTGATCGCGGAACCGGCATTGGCGATATCCACCAGCTACTACTTCAAGGCCCCCGGCGCTTTCGGCTTGCCGATGCATCAGGACAACCACAGCGTAGGGGCCGCTCCCGTTTCCACCTGCTCTTTATGGACCAGCCTCAGTTCATCCCATGTTCGCAACGGAGGCGTCTTCGTCGTTCCGGCGTCGCATCGGCTCGGTCTGCTTCAGCCGGAGCCGATCGAGGATATGGCGGGCGAATACGGCGAGAAGCTGCATGTGCCGCCCGGGTATGAGCAGTTGGCCCTGGACGCCGGCCTCGGCGACGTGATTGCCTTTCACGGCAATCTGCTGCATGGCTCTTATGCCAATGTGACGCAGCATGAATTTCGGCAGGCGCATGTCGCGCATTTTACCGGAGTGAGCGTCGAAAAGGTGTCGATCAATCACCAGCATCTTGTCGATCGCAGCGGCGCGAAGGTGCGGCGGAGGCTCAACATGAAGCCGAGGCTGCCCAATCAGACTTTGAAGCAAACGACCTGGAGCGGGGTCGGCGGCAAAAATCCGTGGAAGTAACGGCGGTGTGGGGAAGACCGCTGGCAGCAATGGCGAAGACGATGACCGGTAAGGACGATGATTGGCCAAGAGTAGAACAGGATACGCGGGGGGCGCGCGATGGACGTTGCGGGTGTTGTGGGGACGGGCGTGGATATTCAGCATATCGGCCGCCTGGAGGAAGCGATCAACAAGCAGGGCGATCGTTTCCTGATCAAAATATTCACGCGGCATGAAATCGAATATTGCGAGAAGCGCGGTTTGTCCGCCCAGCATTACGCCGCCCGATGGGCGATCAAGGAGGCGGTGTACAAAGCGCTCGGCGGGGCGATGAAGCAGCCTTACCGCTTTGTCGACGTGGAGACGAGGAATGCGCCCGGCGGCAAACCTTGTCTGCATTTGTACGGTGCCATTCGCGCGTTTGCCGATGCGCGCCGGCTGTCTTTTCAAATCAGCCTGTCGCACTCGGAGGAATACGCCGTCGGATTTGTCGTGGCTTTACGCCAACAAGGAAGGGAGGGGGTGCGCGATGTCGAAAAAACGATTGCCCGTCCATCTCAACCCGGGTCTGGAGACGGAGTGTTACCATAATTTTCGCTTGAGCCTGCTGATGTCCGGCCCGGAGCGTCTTGCCTGGTGCTGCAACCATTTTGTGAACTTGAAAATTCAATCCAAGGCGAAGATGCATTTTCCGTTCGTCGCCTTTGAAGAGCATCTGGATATTTATTCCGGCCTGTTGACCGAACGGCTGATGGATGCCCGCGGGAAGGCATGGGACGCGGCGATCCGGGAGGCGATCGACCAGGGCCGATACGTGCTGATCTATTTGAATTGGAAGCGCATAGAAGCGTCGAATTTTTACAACGGCCCCGATTTGGTGCATGATGCGATCATTTACGGATACGACCGGGAAGCGGGTCTGTTCGACCTGCTCGCTTTTGAAGTGAACGGGAAATCCTATGACGCCGTGCAAATATCGTTTGCGGCATGCGAGTTGGAGTTGGCCCATGTGCTGGAGGAGCATTGGCATGCGAACAAATGGTTTGCGTACTACGGGTTCCCGATATCCACGATCGACCTTCTCCCATATGCGGATGCGGAAGGGGATTGGCGCTGTCTTTATTTTTCGCTGGAACGGGGCAAGGTTCGGCCGCAGGGACAAGGCGACGATGTGTTCGCCAACGGATATTTCGTCAACGAATATATGGCGTCGTATTTCTCTCAACGGGCGTTGGACGGAAATATCGATCCGAGGGAGTATGGGGTATGGAACATCGTCATTGTGAAAATGTTGCAGCATAAAAAATGGATGCTGCGCAGGCTGGCGTACTTGCGGCAAACGCGGGAGGGGAGCGGCAGCCGCTTGCTGCAAAAAAGCGAATCGCTTTATGAGAAAGCCAAGGGGCTGATCATGAACGCGAGGGTCGAATCCTACAAATATCAGAAGACCGGAGAACGGCGGTACCTCGACCGGCTGGCCGCGCTTTTCCAATCGGTGTTCGAGCAGGAAAAACGCGCTGTTCCTTTGCTGATGGAGCATCTTATCGACGTCAGGCTGCATGTGTCCCAACCTGTGCCCCGACCGAATTGAATTCAAAACGAAAGAAGGGTATGAAGATGAGCCGTGAAGCGATGGAAGTAAAGGTCATTGCCTGTCTGGAAGAGCTGCTGCCGTCCAACGTCGCCGTGCGCCGCGATACGGATTTGCTCAAGGCGGGCATCAATTCGATGACGTTCATCCGTTTGGTGGTGTCGCTGGAGGAAGCTTTTGAGATTGAAATCGAAGATTCGGCCGTCTACCTTGAGCATTTCAGCAACGTCCATCGCATTTGCGACCTGCTCGAGCAATGCCAAGAAACAACGAAAGATCGCAGGGGTAAAAGCTGAGTCATTTGCCGGAAATCGTGAGAAGATAGAGTTGTCCCCGGGAGGCAATATAAAACAAGGAGGCAATATCGATGAAAACGGCACTGAAAAAATTGGCGATGACGCTCGAAAGCTCCGACAGCAAAACGTATTTGGAACTGCTGGACGGACGCGTCGAGGAATTGCACTTTACGCAGGCCCAACCGACGCACTTCACCGTGCAGGATTCCGAGTTCAGCTTGAAGTCCGGAATCACGGTCGATCTGGAAATCATGAATGTGGATCTGGTGGCTACGTCCAGCAAGCTGTGGCCCGGTCAAGTCATCCGCGTCAGCGGCGGACTGCAAGGCCAAGGCCAACCGATGAAGGCGAGCGCGACGATCCCTTTCAACAGGAAAATGGCCGATGGCGTGCAAGGAGAGTCCTATTTGTATTGGATCATGGAAACGCCGGAAGGAAAGTTCCACAACAAGAAGCCGATCCATATGAAAGGCACCTTGCGCGGCCTTCCTCCGAAGGACGCCACGTTCTACTCCGAGAGCGTCGTTCCGCTCTATGACGAGCAGGACAATCAAGTGGGGCAAATCTACGGTTGTCTGCAATCCAATTAATTCCGCCAAGAAAGGCCATCTCGCATGGCCTTTCTTTTTCAACGAACCTATGGACAGGGTGAAGCCCATGTATGATTTTATCGTCGTCGGAGCCAGATGCGCGGGCGCCGCTACGGCTTTCTTCCTTGCCCGCCACGGCTTTCGCCTTCTGGTGATCGACCGGTACGCCGCCCCGGGCCCGACGCTTTCCACCCATATTATCGGGGAAACCGACATCTACCGTCAATTGAACATCGACGCCCGCATGAAAGCGAGCGGTATTCCCGAATTGACCAGAATGCGCATCGATCTGGAAGGCCGGTTGTTCGAATCGGACATCACGGTCACGCCGAGAGCGCTCAGCGTGCGGAGAGAGCTGCTGGATCGATGGCTGCTGGAGGAATTGAGGCAATTCCCCAATGTCGATATCTCGTTGCGGACTTCATGCATGGCGGTGATCCAATCCGGGAAGCCGGAAATCGGCGTTCGAATAAGACGGGCCGGCCGGGGGCAGGAAACCGTATATGCGAAAGCGATCATCGGCGCGGACGGGCGAAGCTCCACGGTCGCGCGCGCCGTGGACGCGAAGACGTCCATGCGATCCGAGGCGCATCATCTCGCCGTTTATTACGCTTACATCGAACGGATGGAGCCGCTGCCCATTCCGGCGGTGGAATGGTATTGGAACGACGGGGATATCGTCCTGTGCAACCCGCTCGATCGGGGATTGCACTGCATTGCCGCGATGATTCCGCAGCGCCGTTTCCAGGAATGGCGAAGCTGCCCCAAGGCGTTCTATCTCGAACGTCTGCGGCAAATCCGCACGCTCGCGCCGCGGATGAAGCAAGCGGCCATGAGCGGAAAGCTGCGCGGCATTGCCCCTATGGCCAGCTATATCCGCCATCCCTGCGGGGATCGATGGGCGCTGGTGGGGGATGCCGGCGCTTACCTGCATCCGGTGTCCGGCAGCGGGATCGACAACGCCGTTTGCACGGCGGAGATGCTGGCAAACGAACTGAATTTATATATGAAAGCGGAAAAAACGTGGAAGGAAGCGATGAGCGCTTACACCGACCGACGCGACGAGCGCATTGTTCCGCAATACGACCATTGCTTGAAAACGCTGGAAATGGCGACTCGGCCATTGGACCCGCCGGCGCTGGCTACCCTGGATGTTCTTTGCACGTTTCCAAGCCTCGTCAAGGAGCTGAGCCGTCGTTCGCAACATATTCATTCTATTTTAATGGAGGGATTGCATCATGATTGAATGCCCCGCGGATCGTTCCGTGAACGTTACCTATCTCGAAGCGCCGTTGGAGAAAGTGTGGTGGTCTGTCGCCACCCCGTCCGGTTCCAACTCGTATTTGACCTTTTATGGCACAACGAGCGGGATCGACGGCGAGCCCAAGGCGGGCGATCGATACAGTCTGAATTACGGCGATATCAACAACGAGACGACGATTGTATTCTGCGATCCGCCGAAGCGGATTTCGCTGTCGGACCGCTATGAATCGATGGACCCCGATGGGCAAATGCGGACGTATCGGGTTCAGACCAGCTACCTGCTGGAGCGGGAGGGCGCATTTACGAAGCTGACGTTGACCGTCGCGGGGTTTGAGCCGACAACCCACGGCCAATGGTTTCGGGAGTGCCTGGAAATGGGCTGGCGGCGATCGCTCATGAATTTGAAATCCGTTCTGGAGCTCGGTCTGGATTTGCGCACCGAAATGTTCAGCTTCCCCCGCATGGGCGTGGTCAACTGTACGATCAACGGGCAACAGAGCAAGGAAACATCCGTTCCGGTCGGCGAGGGGAATTACTTGATGGACGTGTTTCCGCACAGCCCGGCCGATGACGCGGGGCTAAGGAAAGGCGATGTCCTGATTTCGATCGGGGGGCAGCCGGTCAGAAATTATCGCGAATTTGTCAGAACGGTGTCCTCTTATTACGGAAAAAAAGCCCAGCCGCCGGTTGAATATGTTCGGGACGGAAAGAAGCAGACGACCAGCGTGCTGTTTTCGATCGAGGATACGTTTACCGGATTGGTTGATATCGAGCATACCCCGCTGGAGGAAATTCAAAAAAAACGGGAGCAACTGGCAAGGCAGCGTTCCGCGTCGGGGCAAATGTGGAAAGAAAAACGGGGATAAGCGCTTCTCCGTTCGTTTGCCGGTATCTTCGTCGTGCGGCAGCCCCGCCGTGCATCCCCCGGGTTTTCCGGGCTGCCGGCCCATGGGCCGGCTAACAAGCAGCGGGCCCCGCGCGCGGCATTCGAACCGGGGCGGGGCGCTGTCGATAGCCGGCCGCCGATGCCCGGCTACGGCCGATTCGCGCTTCCCTTCCTGATCCGCGCGAGCCGCTCTTCGGTCGGCTGGACGAGGCCGGTCAGAAGCGGGTGGGAGGACAGCGCGGCGGTGGCCGCGAACCGCGTTCCGCTGCGGTAATAGACGACGGCGATCGAGGGGTTTCGATGAAAAGAGAGCGCCAACGCCTTGACGAACTCGCGATACGTGGGCACCGGATAGCCTCCCAATTCCACGACGAGATCCCCTTTGGCCAAACCGGCTTGGGCGGCGGGGCTGCCGGGGAATACTGCCATCAGCATATTCCCTTTGCATCGTGCCGGATCGAGCCCGTTTGCCCGAATCTGCTCCGAATTCGCCGTGTAGTTGCACACGCCCAGCCGCGGATAACCGAAAATGTCGTAGCGCAGATCAAGCCCCAGCTCCAGCACATTTTTCAGATTGAACAAAGATTGCCTCCAGCCAAGCTCCCCGCATTCGCGCAGCCACTGCATGAATTCATCCTCCGCCCGATAGCCCTCCACGCGCACCGTTACTTTCGTCATCGGGGCGCGCTCCTCCAAGGTAAAGGTCGTGGTCAGATCGTATTCCAGATAATGGTTGTCCGCAAGAATCGATCGAAAATGATCCTTCAGAACGAACCGGAGCGGCGGCTCGCTGACGAGGCAAACCGCTTCATTCACCATATCCCCGATCACGATTTGCACTTTGTCGCCGGCTTGAATCGAGTCGTTGGCGCAAATGACTTTATCCGTGAGAAAGGCGTTCATTCCGGCCGCCGTCGCGAGGTGGCGCCATACTTGCCCGGCCGGGGCCTCGATGTGCATCGTCGCGGCGCATTGCGTGCGATTCGTTTCGTCCGCGGAAGCGGTATTTTTCATCGTAGGAATCCACTCCTCTTCCTGTTTGTTCCCCTTATTATCCTACACCTTTGCGGCCGCAACTAGGCTTCTGCCGACCGAATCGCCGCAACCAAAGCAGAGTCAGACCAAACGCCCGGATTTATAATGTGAAACAGGTTGAAATGTCAGGAGGAATACCATGTCCATTCAAAGTGAAGTGATTCGATTGCTTAGCAACGAGGGCTGCGGCGTATTGCCCCGCGAGGAGATCGACGCGGATCGAAGGTTGTACGATATCGGGTTTGCTTCGCTCCGCTACATGGAGTTTGTCGTGCTGCTGGAGGAAAGCCTGCAGTTGTCCGTGCCCGACGAGCTGTTGGATGTTCAGCCGGAAACGAAAGTCGGCGATATTATTCAAGCGATGTCCGCCTGCCATGAACAGCATTGACGTGGTCATCCCCGTATTCAATCAGCCGCTGCCGCTGGAACTGACGCTGGAGGGATTTTGCAGGCAAACGCTGCCGCTGGACCGGGTTGCCATCACCGTGGTCGACGACGGTTCGACGGACCCGATCCGGCCGCTCGTCGAGCGGTTCGATCGGATGCTGCCGATCCGCTACCTTCGCTTGCCCCGCAAGGGCAGGTCCGCGGCGCGAAACGCGGGCTCCCGCTGCGGGCAGGCCGATCTGCTGATCTATTGCGACGCCGATCGCATTCCCCGCCGCCGTTTTCTGGAAGCCCATCTGCGTGCGGCCCGGCAGGGCCGGGAGCGCATGGTGGTCGGCCAGGTGCGGGAAATGTACGTCACGGATCTGGAGCGCCGCGCGCAGCAGGCCAGACAGCAGGCGATGCGGGAAAAGCACGACCGCATCCCGCAATATTGCCGCCTGATCTACCGTTTGTTCGATCCGGAGGGGAACACCGCTTCCCCCGTGGCGTGGCTGGCCGCGCTAAGCGGCAATCTCTCGCTGCCCCGGTCGTGGTACGAACGAATCGGGGGATTTGACGAAGGCTTTGAAGATTGGGGCTTCGAGCATTTTGAATTCGGTTTTCGCGGAGCGATGCAAGGGCTTCCTTTCCATTATTGCGCGGAGGCCGTCAACGTGCATCTGGCCCATGCGAGGGCGATCGATTCCTATCGCGCCCAGTTGCGCCGCAGCCATGCGTACTTTTATCGCAAGCACGACCATCCCGCCGTCGGGAAGCTGCTCGATTTTATGCTCGGGGAGGTCAGCCTCGCCCAATTCGAGGCATGCGCCGCAGGCGAAACGGCTGCGGGTCGCCTTGCCGCAAAGGACACCGCCGCATGCGATGGGCGCGACGGCGGTTCTCCCGCACGGGGCGGGGCCGCGGGGGAAGACGACGCGGACGACGGATACGTGCGAATCCAAAATTTTTAGGGAAAGGAGCGTGGCTTACGCATATGGATGACCGTCAGATGGTTGAATTGCTTCCGCACCAATACCCTTTTCGGCTTGTCGACGCCATCACCCGGTATGTGAAAGGGGAAGGCATTCACGCGAGGTTTCACCAACTGCCTTTGTATCCGTACTTTGGAAAAGGGGCAACGATGCCGTCCAGCTTGCTGATCGAAGGGCTGGCGCAGGTCGCCGTACTGTTCACCCAATTGGAGACAAGGCCGCTGCAACCCCATGAGGTGCCCTTGCTCGGCAAAATAGAGGCGGATGTGGCGGGGAAAGCGGTTTGGGATCAGCCGCTCGCCTATGAGCTCAGCCCGATTCGCATGTTTTGCAAGCAGGCGATTTTGTACGGGGTGGCCAGGCAGAATGGGGGGCCTCCGATCGTCTCCGCCACGCTCATGGTTTCCATTTCCGACAAGGGGAGGAGAAGAGATGAGAGCTGAAACCGCGCTGGCCTGCGCAAAACCCTGGGTCATGATCGATCATGCGCTGGAGGTGGATCACGGTACGAGAGCTGTCAGCGTAAAAAATATTACCGGCAGCGATTTCTACTTGATCGGCCATTTTCCGGACTATAGCGTCTATCCCGGCATGCTGCTGTTGGAAGGGCTGATGCAGACCGCGGAATTTATCCGCCTGCAGCGGAAGCGGCGCCAGGTCTGGACGGAACGGGAGCTTCGCTCCAGGTTCCTCTATCCGGTCGTCCCGGGGGACCGGGTCAAATATATTCTGCAATGCACGAAGGAGGACGACGGTTTGATCTGTTTTGACGGAGAAGGCTGGGTGAATGAAATCAAGGTGATTGACGCGGTGTTGATATTCGGGAAAGAAGGTGACCCCGATAGCGGAGGAGCGATTTGTTGAACTGGAGGATCAAGGCGGGCGCTTGGCGGGCGTTTTGCATTTGCCCGAACCGATGTCCGCGCCGTGTCCCGCGGTTATTTACTGCCCGGGCAAAAACGGCGAGCGCTTTGAAGTGCACCGCCTGGCGGTGAAATTCGCCAGACGGCTGGCCGCCCAAGGCATCGCCTTCCTGCGGTACGATTACTACGGCATGGGGTTGAGCGACGGGCGCTATTTCGAGGTCACGACTTCGACCAAGGTTTCCAACAGCGTCAAAGCGTATGAAATGGCGCGATCCCACCCGGCGATCGATTCGTCCCGCGTGGCTTTTCTCGGTTTTAGCGACGGGGCGAGAATCGCGCTGCTGTCCGCCAATCGGACAAAGGTGGAGCATCTGCTTCTGTGGAGCCCGTTGTTTTATGAATTCAGCGGAAAATATTTGGGGCGTCACCCCCGGTTTGTCCGGCATGCGCGATATCCCGAGAAATTGGTGATTCCCTGGGCCGGCTTATGGGTGGGGATGGAATTTTTCCGCGATTTGCAGGATACGGATCTGGAGCGGGAATTGGCCGCATTTCGGGGGAAATCTTTGGTCGTTTACGGCGATGACGATCCGTTGATTCGGGAGGAATTCGAAAAGAAACAGACGAATCGGCACCACCTTTATTCGAATCACGCCGATCATCGTCTGGTATGCATTCCTCGCGCCGGCCATCTGTTTAACTCCAGCCCGTTGGAGGAGCGGCTGATGCAGTGCTCCGGCCAATGGCTTGAAGCGCAATGGAACGGATGATCATTTTGGAGAAAGAGGTGAAAGCGGATGTGGACGCAAGTCAGATTTGGCGCGGATCAAGGCATCGTCGGCATCGTTGAGCGCCCGGACGAATGGAGCGGCGAGCCTGTATTGACGATCGCGTTCCCGGGGCTGGGGCAGGCGA
>CAYYCV010000037.1:14082-31012 GCA_964470405.1 uncultured Caryophanales bacterium | reverse complement strand
GTCGGGCGCCGTCAATCCCGGCGGCAAATGGGTGGATGAGGCCTGGGCGTCGGGCAGCGCGCAAGGCACCAATGTCGCTGCCTGGGATGTGACGGTCAGCGCCGACGGGCTTGCGGGGATTCCGGGACGGATGTACGCGAACTATTTGCCGCTGAACGTGGGAAAGAACGGCACGTCGGGCGATCTGGTGCAGATCACCCCCGAATTGTTCATCCTGACCGCGGACGGTTTTCAGTACCGGATCCGCATGAACGGAATTGATCCGTACGGATTTGTTTTTTTCTCCAACAACCGCGGTTATATCGACAGCACGAACAATCGCACTTTGTATCGTTCCGTGCCTTTGGGGCAAATGGGGACCGCGAATATCGCGGTGCAGAACCCGGCCTTGCCGGATACGGAAACCGATGTGACGCACAAGATTTTCTTCAATCCGCCCAGTCCCGACCTGCCGGATGATGTGTTGCAACAGAAGCCGATCCCCATTCCCGACAGTTTTGTATTCGAGGGGGAGGCGGGCGACAAGGCGCTGGTTGGCGAAGGGGGCTCATTTCAATTTACGACGGATTCCGCCGCGACGTATCAGATCATCATCGATGCGGATCAGGACGGGGAATATGAACCGAGCCAGGATGTCGTGATTGAAAACGTATCGGCGGCCGATACCAACACCGTTTTGTGGAACGGCAAAGATCGGGATGGCGCGGACGTGCCGGCGGGCGATTATACCGCAAAAATCACGATGAAGGGCGGCGAGTATCATTTCCCCTTCCTGGATGTGGAGAGCGCGCCGAACGGAATCATCGTCGAGATGTTGAATCCGCCCGGCCTTTTTCCGGCGGGCTCAACGATCAATGAATTTACGGTGTATTATAACGACACCAACTATACCACGGCCAACGGCACGCTGGTCGATTTGGACTCCGAGGGCATCGGATCCGCCCCGGATGACGGCAGCAACGGCGTAGACAGCTCCGGCGGCGCCCACCATTTCGCCAACGGCGACGAAATCGCCATCGATACGTGGACGTATTTTCCGGGCGCTTCCGCTACGGTCAACCTGACCGTTGTGAACGGTCCGACGGCGACTGCCGATTCGGTGAATACCGATGAGGATACGGCCTTGGCGATCGTGCTGGCGGGTACGGACGTGGAAACCGATGCGGATCAGTTGGCGTATCACATTACGTCCTTGCCCGCGCACGGCACGCTGAGCGGGACGGACGATACGGACCGGCATGTAACGTATACGCCAACCGCCGACTATAACGGCCCGGACAGCTTCAAGTTTACGGTAACCGATGAAGACGGCATCACCAGCGACGAGACGGCGGTGACGGTGGATGTGAAAGCGGTGAATGACGCGCCGACCGCGGACAACCTGTCCGCGCATACCGACGTGAACGGTCCGTTGGTCGTTACGCTGAGCGGCTCGGATGTGGAAACCGACGATCCGGATGATTTGATTTACAGCATTACCAGCGGGGCGTCCACCCCGGAAGGAACCGTGACGGTCAGCGGCCGGTCGGCTACATATACGCCGGCGGCGGATTTTGCGGGAACCTACGTTTTCAAATATACCGTCACCGACACCGGCGACGGGGCCGATCCGGCGAAAACGAGCGCGGAGGCCACGGTAACGATCGCCGTCGGACCGGGGAACACCGCGCCGATCGCCGATGGACAAAATGTATCGACGGACGAGAATGCGGCCGTTTCGATTGAATTGAGCGGCAGCGATCAGGAAACGGCGGCGGACGCGCTGACCTATACGGTGACGACCCTGCCCGCGCACGGCACGCTGAGCGGAACGGACGATACGGATTCGCACGTGGTGTATACGCCGAATGCGGGCTATTACGGCCCCGACAGTTTCGCGTTTACCGTGACGGATACCGTCTATAACGGCTATTCGGCGATCGTCAGCGCCCCGGCGACCGTGAACATTACGGTGGACGGGGTGAACGAAGCGCCGGTGGCCCATGGCCAGACGGTCGATACGAACCGGAATACCGCCGTGTCGATCACGTTGAGCGGCAGCGACCAGGAGACGGCGGCGGATGCGCTCGTCTATACGGTGACGACGCTGCCCGCGCACGGCGCGTTGAGCGGGACGGACGATACGGATTCGCACGTGGTGTATACGCCGACCGCGGGCTATTACGGTCCGGACAGCTTCGCGTTTACCGTGACCGATGCGGCGTATCACGGCAAGCCGGCGGCGGCCAGCGCCGCGGCGACGGTGAACATCACCGTCCGGGCGAATCATGATTCGGGTTCCGGTTCGGAGCCGGAGCCGAAGAAGGAGGAAATTACCGCGAATGTGGAAGCGGGCGATTTTCCCGGCGGCGCCGCGATCTCGTCCGTGACGATCGAGCGCACGACGGAGCTTGACGGGACGGTGAAGGATGAGGTCACCTTCAACGAGGAAGATGCGCAGGATGCGGTCGAGAAGCTGCGGGAACAGGGCGGAGATACGGTTCGTATCGTGATTCCGGACCCGGCGGGCCAGGTGGCGGAAACGAACGTGAACGTGCCGTCGTCGTCGGTCCATACGCTTGCCGACGGGCAGACCGACCTGGAGATTTACACCGAATACGCGCGCATTCTTGTGCCGGCCGAATCGTTGGCCGCTTTTGGCCAAGAATTGTATTTCCGTATCGTTCCCGTGAAAGAGGAGCAGCAGAGAAATGAAATCATTCAACGGGCCAAACAGGAGGAGATGGTTCGCCATATCGTCGGGAGCAACACCATGCGGATCCTGGGCGTTCCGATGACGATCGAAACGAATATGAAGAGCCATCCTGTGACCATTATCCTCCCGTTGCGCGGCGATTTGCCGGATGATCCGGACGAGCGCCGGGAGGTGCTGGACAACCTGGTCATTTTTGTGGAGCATGATGACGGTACGAAAGAGCTGGTCAGGGGACAGTTGGCGAACTATCACGGCGACGGCGAGCCGGGCGTTCAGTTTGAGATCAGCAAATTCAGCGTCTTTACCATGATCTATCTGGAAGGATGGGAGCAGTTTATTGGCCTCGTGGATGAGAACGGTCTGAAAGACGGCCAAACCGCCGCGGAGATGCCGGCTTACATTTTCGGGTACGAAGACGGCACGTTCCGGCCGGATCGGGAAATCACGCGAGCCGAAGCGGCCGCTTTGCTGGCGCGCAACATCGAAAGCCCCGCCGGGGACCGCCCGCTGGACTTCACCGACCTGGGGCCGGGCCATTGGGCTTATGACGAAATCCGGGCCGCGGTGCGGGGCGGCCTGATGGTAGGCTATCCCGACGGGACTTTCCGACCGGAGGAACGGATCACGCGAGCGGAGATGGCGTCCATCGCGTTTCACTGGGAGGAGCTGGCGGCGAAGCAAGGCAGCTCCTTCACGGATACGGCGGGCCATTGGGCGCACGGGATGATTGAAGCGGCGGCGGATGTCGGCGTCATCGCCGGCTACCCCGACGGCACGTTCCGGCCGGAAAGAAAATTGACCCGGGCGGAGGCCGTGATCATCATGAACCGGCTGTTGGACAGGCCGCTGATGGAGCACCCGGCCGGCCAAACCTGGTCCGATGTTCCGCCCGCGCATTGGGCGTTCATAGACATTGAATCGGCTTCGAACCCGGTTGCCGAGCCGGAGCGTCACCCGTAGAAATCAAGCCCGCCGATGCGGGTTCCGCGAGCCGTTCGCGGGCCCCGTCGGCTTTACATGCGCATTCGAGGGGGCTATAATGGGGAAAAACGCGCCAAAGCGGGAGGGATCCAGGATGCATCAACCACTGCAAGAGATGATCAATAAGCAAATTGCCGATTGGACGGTCTTGTACATGAAGCTTCACAATTTCCACTGGTTTGTGAAAGGATCGGAATTTTTCACGCTGCACGCGAAATTTGAGGAGCTTTACACGGAGGCTTCGCTGCATATCGATGCGTTGGCCGAGCGGCTGCTCGCGATCGGAGGCAAGCCGGTAGCCACGCTGAAAGGCGCAACGGAGCTTTCACAGGTGAAGGAAGCGCAAGGGGGCGAGAGCGCCGGCCAGATGGTCGCCGCGATCTCGACCGATTTTTCCGCGTTGATCGCGGATTTGAAGAATGCGATGGGGCAGGCCCAGTCTGCGGGTGACGAGACGACCGCCGACATGCTGCTCGCCATTCACAGCAGTTTGGAAAAGCACGTGTGGATGCTGCAATCCTTTCTTGGAGATTAAATTGATTATTTGGGTATTTAAGGTAATTCAGGAAAATTAAAGGGCTGAACTGAAAAACGGAGTTGGAAAACAAATCGCAGCGATTGGCGTTCAAGCGGCCGATCGCTGCGATTTGTGCGGGTGGGGACAGACTGACTTATGTAGCTATACGGAAGCTATATGGAAGCTATATGGAAGTGTACGCCATGTTGTCGTCGTTTCCGGTTTCGCCGAGGAGGTAGGTTGTTTCGTTGGAGAAGCCCCATACCATCCACTGGATCATGTTTACCACAGGCAGGAAAATGAAAAATAGCACGTGGGCTCCGTTCTTTCCGAACGCGTTGAGCAATTTCACTTGCCAGATGATCATGAAAACCAGGTTGGCGATCGGCACGACGTACATCAGCACCCACCACCCGCTCTTTTGGATCAGGCGAAGCTGCAAAATGCTGCTCAAGATCGGGATGAAGGCAAACCATGCGATGCCGTGCAAATTGGCCTTCCTCGCCAAATTGAAGAAAGCCCCGGCGTAAAGAAAATAGACCGCCACGCAAACCAAAAGCCACATAAACATAAAAAACATGGCATATCCTCCTTTAGTCACAAAATAGTCTAAAAGACCCATTTGAAGGTTTCGACAATAGGATCCAAAATCCTTCCTATTAACCCACAAAAATAAATGATTTGGAATACTTTTTGTAAAAATAGCTCGCATCGTGTCGAAATAAACCGCCAATCCGTAGATCGGACGCGAGGTCGGACGCGAGGTCGGGTACGAGGCCGGATGCGAGGCCGGATGCGAGATCGGGTACGAGGTCGGACGTGAGGTCGGATGCGGGGCCGGGTATGAGGTCGGATGTGAGGCCGGATGCAGGTCGGGCGCGAGGTCAGATGCGAGGCCGGACGCGAAGTCGGGGTATGATTCGGCCTGGGGTTCCGGAAAGGATAAGCGGGTGGAATTGTTTTTGCAAAGCATGCATGTTATCGTAAAAAGTGTCGGCTGTGTGAAAAAGTGGTTTTTGCCGCCGCACAATATTTTTTACGGTGGTGGGTTATGAGAGCGCTGTTTATCGGAGGAACGGGGACGATCAGTTTTGCCGTTGCCAAGCAGTTGTCGGAACAAGGATGCGAGCTGTATCTTTTGAATCGGGGCACCCGAAATGAGGAGTTGCCGGCCGGCATCCGTATTTTGAAGGCGGACATTCGGGATGAAGACCACGTGTCCGGGCTGATTCAAGATCTGGCGTTTGATGTCGTCGCGGATTTTATTGCATTTGAAACAGCTCAATTGGAAAGGGATTATCGTCTATTTCGCGGAAAAACAAAGCAGTTTATTTTTATCAGCTCCGCTTCCGCGTACCAGACACCTTTGTCGGATTATCGGATTACGGAGGGCACCCCTCTGTCCAACCCGGATTGGGCGTATTCCAGAAACAAGATTGCCTGCGAACATTATTTGATGGAGCGGTATCGCGAGGATGGCTTTCCGGTTACGATTGTAAGGCCGAGCCATACCTACGACGAACGTTCGATTCCGCTTGGCGTGCACGGAAGCAAAGGAAGCTGGCAGGTGGCCAGGCGTATGCTGGAGAACAAACCGGTGATCGTTCATGGAGACGGGACTTCTTTGTGGACGATGACGCACAGCCGCGATTTTGCCAAAGGGTTTATCGGCTTGATGGGCAATATTCATGCGATCGGCGAATCTGTCCATATCACGTCGGACGAGACCTTGACCTGGAATCAAATATACGAAGCCATTGCCGATGCGTTGGGGGTGAAGCTCCATGCCGTCCACGTTTCATCCGAATTTTTGGCCGCGTGCGGCAAAGAGGATTACAGGGGCAGTTTGTTGGGGGATAAGGCGAATTCCGTTGTATTCGATAATTCAAAGCTGAAAAGGCTGGTTCCCGAATTTGTAGCGACCACTCGGTTCGACCAGGGCGTGAAGCAGACGGTGGAGCATATTTTGGCACATCCCGAATATCAAACAGAGGACAGCGAATTTGATGCCTGGTGCGACAAGGTGATCCGCGCGTTGAACGACGCTGCCGCGGCTGTCGCCGGATAGACCGGCGTGGGTGGCCGGCGGAACGGACGACGTGGATGTACGGATGACACGATGGATACGAATGCGTGGATAACACGGATCATCCGGATGAAAGAGCGCCTGAATCGGGCGCTTTTTTGTTTCGGCGGCGGCCGGAGGGGCGGTGTATTGACGCGAAAGGCGGCGTGTCAAGCCGTTTGGGGCCAATCGTACAGACAAGGCTGTTCGGGGGAAGCCGTCAGGCGAACCGTCCAGGTTAGCTGTTCGGGCCAGGCGTCCCGTATGTACTGTTCGCGTCAAATGCTAGGAAGAGCCACTCGGGCCGGGTGTCCGGATAAGCCATTCGGTTTAATCGTTCGGATAGTCAGCCGTTCGGATGGTCATTGGAATAAGATCGTCGCGGGTTTTTGCGGTTGAGGGTCGCAAATGAACGATGTTAGGGCGTACGGCTGTTGGTTTGAATGCCGAACCTGTAAAAGTGTATCTTTTTTCGGCCTATCCCAGGCTCGGTGGAGCGAAATAACTGCAAAAGTGCATCTTTTTTGGCTTATCACAGGCGTTGGAGAGAAATACCTGCGAATGTGCAGGTATTTGAAGCTCAACCTCCCGTTGACGGCGCTTGGCCTTGAAATACCTGCATTTTCGCAGGTATTTTTCCTGATGCATCGCCTACAGAAAAAATAAATGCACTTTTGCAGTTATTGCCCTCGGCGTCCCCTCGTCTGCGACCCTTCATCTGCGCCCCTTCGCCTGTGCCTCTCGTCTGCGTCCCCCCGTCTGCGCCCCTTCGGCCTGTGCTCTTCGTCTGTGTCCCTTCGTCCATGCCCCTTTCTCGGCGACACGCGGAGCGGATGGATTTTCGCCGTTGCCGTAAAATTAAAGTTGACTTTTGGGCGGAAAGGCGGTATAAATGAGGTACTACATAATTGTATACAATTATACAGTTATACAAAAATACAAAAATTGAAAAGAGGTCGTTTTTTTGAAGCCGTCAGGTTATATGAAAAATCGAAGGCTGTCCACCAAAGATTTTGCCTACCTCGAGATCAAGCACCTGATCATAAATGGAGATTACGAGCCGGATCGAAATTTGATTGAAGAAAATCTGGCCGCCGAATTGGAGATCAGCCGAACGCCCCTTCGCGAAGCGTTGCAAAGGCTGGAGATCGAGGAACTGGTTGTCCGCCAACCGAACGGAAGATTGAAGGTAGCGTCGATTTCCGTGCAGGAGGTGCAGGAGGTTTTTATTGTTCGGCGTCTCCTTGAAGGGATTACCGCCAGACAGGCTGCCGAGAAAGCGACACCCAAGGATATCCAAAGCCTGTCCGATTTGACGCGTATGATCGTGGATGCCGCAAAAGAAGGAAGAAGGGAGGATGTCGTCTTTTACGGAAGTCAGTTCCATGCGCATCTGTATGACATAAGCGGAAATCGGACCGTTTTGAAGATATTGAATCAACTGAATGACTGCATCAGCCGATATCGCAGGCTGGGCCCGTTGCGCAGCGCGGACAGAAGCCGATTGGCCGCCGAAGAGCATCAGAGGATATTCGATCTGATCGCGGCGGGCGACGCCGAAGGAGCCGAACTGGAGATGCAAAAGCATATTCAAAACAGCTTGGCCGTGGCGGTGGAGTCGATCGAAGTTTATTTGCGGGAAAGGAAGCAGGAGGATGAAAAGTCAGATGAATAAGTCAGCAAGATTCAAAGAACTGTTGAAGGGCGAGAACATTATTATCATGCCGGGCGCTTATGACGGGATGTCCGCGAGACTCGTGGAGGAAACCGGGTTTGAAGCGATGCTGGCCACGGGGGCCGGCATTTCGAACAGCCAGTTGGGCTGGGCGGACGTTGGGCTTACGACGATGACGGAAGTGGCGCAGGCGGTCACCCGCATGGCCGACGTGACGAACATCCCCATTCTGGCCGATATGGACACCGGCTTTGGAAACGCGATCAACGTGATTCGCGCGATTCGCGAGTTTGAACGCGCCGGGGCGGCCGGCATTCAGTTGGAGGATCAGGTCGCTCCGAAAAAATGCGGGCATTTCGCCGGCAAGGATGTCATTTCCAAGAAAGAAATGGTGTTGAAAATTAAAGCGGTCATCGATACGCGGGAAAACCCCGATCTGGTGCTCGTCGCAAGAACGGATGCCCGGGCCGTGAACGGCTTGGACGATGCGATCAGCCGCGCTTATGCCTACGCGGAAGCGGGGGCGGACGTCACCTTCGTGGAGGCGCCGCGATCGTTGGAGGAACTGGAAAGAATCACGCAAGAGCTCAAGGGCATTCCGCAGATGGCCAACATGGTGGAAGGCGGTTTGACGCCGCTTCTCAGCGCCCAGGACTTGCAGGAAAGAGGATTTAAAATCATGGTTTGCGCCAACACGGCTTTGCGGGGGGCGATGAAGGGCATTCACTCCTCCTTGCAAACGCTTTATCAGGACAGAAGCCAAAAAAATCTGGACGGCCTCATTTACACGTGGGATGAAAGGCAAACGCTGGTCAAGCTTCATGAAATCAAGAAATTGGAAGAAAAATATATTCATTGGAGCGAGGAATGACTATGGTTACGGATCGTCAGGCATTGCCGGTCACTCGCAAATTAAGCTCTTTTGTCTCCGCTTTGGCTTGGGAGTCTCTGGATGCCAGTTTAATCAAACACATTCAATACTGTTTGCTGGATTCGCTGGGATGCGGCCTGTACGGTTCGCAATTGCCGTGGGGAAAGTTGGCGATCGAGTTCGGAAAGTCGCTGGGCAAAGGGGAGGAGTCGCTCATTTGGGGGACGCCGTGGAAAGTCCCGGCGCATCAGGCGGCGTTGGTAAACGGCACGTTGATCCATTCGTTTGAAATCGATGATTTGCACAAAGTGGCGGTCATCCATCCCGGAGCGGAGGTGATCCCCGCCGTCCTTGCGACGGCGGAGCAATGCGGCGGTGTAGACGGGAAAAAGCTGCTGACCGCGATCATTGCCGGCTATGAGGTGGGATGCAGGGTCGGTGTGGCTTCGGGAGCAAGCCAGCTCAAGAAAGGATTCCATCCCTCGGCGACATCCGGCACATTCGGCGCAGCCGCGGGGGTGGCCAAAATATTGAATTTCACGGAGGAGCAGACGGCGCACGCGCTCGGCATCGCGGGAACGCAGACGTCCGGCCTGATGTCGTCGCAATATCAGGCGATGGCCAAAAGGATGAACCCCGGGCGATCCGCGCAAACGGGCGTCTACGCCGGCGCGTTGACCGCGATCGGATATACCGGCATTACCGATGTGCTGGAAGCGTCGTACGGCGGGTTTTTCTCGACCTTCGCCCAGGATGTCGTTCCGGGCGACGCCGTTCAGGGGCTCGGCGAGGAATACGAAACGCTCCATGTCGGTTTCAAGCCGTACTCCTGCTGCGGCAGCAACCACACTTCCGTGGACGCCATTCTGGCCCTGAAACAATCGCATCCGCAGCTTGGACCGGAAACAGTGGAACGCATTACGGTGTACTGCTCGACATCCACCAAGCTTCATGTGGGTTGGGACTACGTTCCGTCCGGGATGACCGGGGCGCAGATGAACTTGACGTACGCCGTGGCGGTCGCTTTGACGGATGGGGATTGCTTCGTAGACCAGTACCGCGAGGAGCGGCTGGACGATCCGAACCTGTTGTCCGTCATTTCGAAGATGGAGGTGGTTCCCGACGCCCAATTGGACGGGTTGGGCCGGGTCGGCCGCCATGCGATCCGCATGGAGGTCAAGCTGAAGGACGGAACGCTCCTTCGGGAAGAGCGCACGCACGCCAAAGGCAGCGCGTTCGATCCGCTGCCTTATGAAGACGTGGCGGCCAAGTTCCGCAAACTCGTCGGCGAACGGTACGGGGAGGCCAAAGCGGAGCGGATTCTGGACGCCGTGATGAGCCTGGATCAATGCGAAGATGTGAGGCGGCTTGCCGATTTGCTCTCCGGCGGACATTCCAACTAAGGAAACGGTGACGAACAGAGATGGTTCGAAATGTATTTCTTATCGCGCTGACGTATCAGATCATGTTGAATGCCACCCGCCCGTTGGTCTCGTTGTATGCCGACGGCTTGGGCGCTTCGACGGCCACGGTGGGCTTGTTGATTTCCACCTATGCTTTTTTCCCGCTATTGTTTGCGATTTCCATCGGCAAAATGGTGGATCGGTTCGGGATTCGTCTTCCGGTGACCGTCGGCGCGGCCGGGTTGGTTGTCGCATTGGCTTTGCCGTATTTGTCCCCTTCCCTTTGGGCGTTGTTCGTTTCGCAAGGCATCGTGGGGATTTCGCAAATCTTTATTAATGTCGCGCTGCAAAATGCGATGGGGAAATCGGCAAGCAAGGAAAAAAGGGACCGCAACATCAGCATTTTCAGTCTGGGCATTTCCGGCGGCGCCATGCTGGGGCCGGTGGTGGGAGGCGTTATAGGCGACCATTACGGATTCGCCGTCGCTTTCCTGGCGGCTACCTTGTTCGGAGTGGTCCCGATCGCGATTTCCTTGCTGCTGCCCCGTTTTCTGGACGGGAAAGAAGCGAAGCGGGATGCGCAGCCGAGCGAGGGGAAATTTCAGACGTTCGCCTTGTTGAAACGCCCGGCTCTGCGCAGGGCGCTGGCCAGCAGCATGCTGGTGCTCTATTCGCGGGATATTTATATGGCCTATTTCCCGCTGTATGCCAGCTCAATCGGGATCACCGCCTCGGCCATCGGCCTGATCATGACGATCCAGGGCGGCGCGTCGGTGGTCGTTCGGGGAGCTTTGTACTGGATGACGCAACGGTGGGGCAGGGACAGGGTGCTTTTCGTATCGCTTTTCGCGGCCGGTTTGTCTTTTTGCATCGTTCCGGCATTCCATCAGGTTTACTGGTTTTGGGGCTTGGCTGTCTTGCTCGGGGCCGGGTTGGGATGCGGCCAACCGCTGTCCATATCGATCACGTACAGCGCGTCCCCCAAAGGAAAAACGGGTGAAACGCTGGGGCTTCGGCTCGCGTTCAACCGCCTTTCCCAAGTCGTCGCTCCCTTTTTCTTCGGTCTGATTGGCGGGGTGGGCGGCCTGGCTTCGGTCTTCTACGCGAGCGGCGCGTTCCTTTTGGGCGGTTCCGTTTTGACCAGAGACAAGAAAAGGAGGGATCAAAGTGAAACAGACGATGATTGAGAAGCTCATCTCCCGCAAGGTGAAACGTCCGGTTCGGGCGGGCGAGCTGGCGGTGGCGGCGGTGGACCTGCTGGTCTGCCACGACGGAAACCGGCCCCAGGCGCTGGATGTGTTTAAAGAGATGGGCGGAGAAAACGTATTTGATCCGGACAAAATCAAGATGGTGCTGGACCATGCCCCGTCCGTGCCGAACACCGCGGCCGCTTCGATTCACCAATCGATGCGGGAATTCGCCGCCGCGCAAGGCATCGAATGGATCGGGCCGGGTGCGGGCATCTGCCATCAGGTGATTCCCGAGCGGGGGTACGCCGCCCCCGGAGACTTCGTGCTGGGAACCGATTCGCACACGTGTACGTATGGCGCTTTCAACCTGTTCGGAACCGGGGTGGGCACGAGCGACCTGGCCGCGGCGATGCTGACGGGGGAAACGTGGCTGCTGGTCCCGGAAACGATCCGGGTCGAGCTGGACGGCAAGCCCCGTCCGGGCGTCTCGGCCAAAGACATCGTGCTGGCCCTGGTCAAAATCGTCCGCGCCGAAGGCGCGACGTACCAGGCGATCGAATTTCATGGAAGCGCTATCCCGCATCTCTCCGTATCGGACCGCATGACCATTGCCAACATGGGGGTGGAGATGGGGGCGAAAGCAGCCCTGTTTCCGGCGGACGAACGCCTGCTCGAATGGATGAACGGCCGGCCCGTCCGCAGGGAGTACGAAACGGTCGCGGCGGATGAAGGCGCGTCGTACTCCCGGGTCATCCGGCTGGACGTGTCCGCCGTGAAGCCGCAGATCGCCTGCCATCCGTACGTGGACCATGTCAAGGACCTGGACGATTTGGCGGGGCTGGCGATCCATCAGGCGGTCATCGGCACTTGCTCCAACGGGCGGTTGGAGGATCTGAGGATCGCGGCCGGGATCATGAAAGGGAAGAAAGTGGCCGCCGGCGTTCGATTCTTCGTCACGCCCGCCTCCCGCGAAGTGTATATGCAAGCTTTGAAGGAGGGCGTTATCGAGCAGTTGGTGCAAGCCGGCGCGGTGATCGGGGTGCCGGGATGCTCCGGCTGCACGGGCGGGGCGCACTTCGCGGTTCCCTCGGACGGGGAGAGAGTGATCACCACCGCGAACCGCAATTTCATCGGCCGTCTGGGCAATGCCAAGGCGGAGCTGTACCTGGCGTCGCCGGCGGTGGTCGCGGCTTCGGCTCTGGCCGGAAGCGTCAGCTATCCCGAAGCGGGGGAGGGGATCTCATGATTCGGCGGGGACGGGTACACCGGTTTGGCGATAACATCAACACCGACTATATCATTTCGGCCAAACGCAAAGAATCCAAAGTGAGCATCGACGAAATGGTTCCGTATTTGATGGAGGACATCGACCCGGAGTTTGCCGGGCGCGTTCGTCCGGGCGACTTCATCGTGGCCGGAACGAACTTCGGCTGCGGGTCCTCGCGCGAAGCCGCGCCGGCCGTCATCAAGGCAGCCGGCATCGCGGGCGTGCTGTCTCCCTTGTTCGCCAGAATCTTTTTTCGCAACGCCGTCAATGTGGGGCTGCCTGTCCTGCGGTTCGATCCGGGCGATATAGAGACAGGCGAGGAAATCGAAGTGGATTTCGTGGAAGGAAGCATCCGCCGGTTCAGCACCAACGAAACTTATCGGGTGTCGCCTATTCCGGATTTCATGATAAATATCCTGAATGAAGGAGGGTTGGTTCCATTTTTCCGGAAACATCGAAATTTTCATACTTGAGCATAATACAATTCAAGGGGAGGAAAAGAGTATGAAGAATTGGAAAATTTTCATCTTGTGTTTGGTTCTGGTGTTCGTCGCAAGCGCCTGCTCCGCAAACACGGGATCCAAATCGCAATTTCCGTCCAAGAGCATTGAAGTGGTGGCGGCGGGCAGTCCCGGCGGCGGTCTGGATCTTTTCTCGCGCGCGATTGAGCAGGCGATGACCGAAGCGAAGCTGAACGATCAGTCCATGGTGATCAAGAACATGGGCGGCGGCGGCGGGAACGAGGCGAAGGCGTATATCAACAAGCAGAAAGGCGAGCCCCATTTCCTGTACGCCGAATCCAACCGGATTTACGTGAATCAGATCGTGGGAACGACCACGCTGGGCATTGAAGCCGTTACGCCGATCGCCAGATTGATTACGGAATATTTGGTCTGGGCCGTCAAAGCGGATTCTCCCTACCAATCGGCCCAAGATATTTTAGAGAAGCTGAAAGCGGATCCCAAATCGATCGATTTCGGAGTCGGCACGATTCCGTCCGACGATCAGATGAACATCCTGCGGCCGGCGATGGAATACGGCATCAATCCGAAGGATATTCGCATCGTGGCTTTCAAGAGCGGCGGCGATTTGATGGCCCAACTGCTTGGCGGCCATATCTCGGTAATTTCCACCGGAGCCTCCGAAGCGATGGAGCAAGTCAAGGCGGGCAAGGTTCGGATTTTGGCGATTTCTTCCCAGAACCCGCTCGACGGGGAATTTAAGGACATCCCCACCTGGAAAGCCAATGGGGTGGACGTCGACATCATGCACTGGAGAGGCTTGTTCGCGCCGCCGGATCTGAAACCGGAAGTGATCGAGTATTGGGACGACAAATTAGGCGAGTTGGTCAAAACGGACGCCTGGAAGAACATGCTGGAGAAGTATGGCTGGTACGATGCGTATGCCGATTCGGCGACATTTGCAAAGGATTTGGAAGAGGAAGCGGAGATTACCGGGAACTTGCTTAAAGATCTGGGATTAGCGAAGTAGGTGAAGCAATGAAATTGATAACGAATCGAATGACGGGAATCGTGGGACTGATCTATGCGATCGCCTATGTATATTTTTCGTTTCGCATCCCAACCCCGCCGGGCCTGACGCAGGATGTGATGGGATCCCGATCTTTTCCGATCGCCCTGGGGCTGATTATGGCCCTGTGCGCCGTCGCCATCCTGTTCATTCCGGATCGGAGGCATGCGGACGATGAGGAGGTATCCGGGTGGGAAGGTATATTTCGGGTTGCGCCGTACGTTCTGATCATGGTGCTTTATGTTCTGCTGCTTCCCTTTCTGGGACTGATCATTGATACCGCATTGGCGATTTTTGCCATGATGAATCGAAGCAGCCGGCAAGTGTGGTGGAAAGATATTATTGTATCGATTGTGATTTCATTGGTCATCTGGCTGCTGTTTGTGTGGATTTTAAAAATTTCGCTGCCGGCCGGCATATTGGGATGATAAAAGGGGGGGATGCAATTGGACACCTTTGATTTATTGATGGGCGGACTATCGATCGCGATTCAACCCGAGAATTTGATCGCCGCGCTGATTGGGGCGCTGTTGGGAACAATCGTCGGTATTCTCCCGGGTCTGGGCCCTTCCACTACCGTGGCGTTGCTGATTCCGGTTACGTTTACCTTGCAGGCAGAAGGCAGTCTGATCATGATGTTGGCCGTTTATTGCGGAGCGATGTACGGCGGTTCGCTGACGTCGGTGCTGTTGCGAATTCCCGGGGAAGCCTCCTCCGTGATGACGGCGATCGACGGTTATGAAATGGCCAAGAAAGGAAGAGCGGGCCCGGCGCTGGCTATATCGGCCATCGGTTCGTTTATCGGCGGGACGTTGTCCGTCGTCGCTTTGATGTTTGTCGCGCCGCCGATCAGCGAGTTTGCTTTAAAATTCGGCCCGACGGAATATGTGTCCCTGATGCTGTTTGCCCTGATCGTTTCGGCGACCTTAATCGGAAATTCGTTGTGGAAAGGTTTCTTTTCCGTCGCGCTGGGCATGGGGGTGGCGATGGTAGGCACCGATCTGCAAAGCGGCGTGGCCCGCTTGACGTTGGGCTTCGGCCATTTGCTGGACGGCATCAATATCGTCGTCGCCATTATCGGTATTTTCGGCGCGGGGGAGGTATTTTCCTTCCTGGCCCGACAGATCAAGGGGAAAGCGGAAAAAAGAATCGCCCTGAAAGGCAAAGTGATGCCTACCGCCGCGGATATGAAGCAAACGGCCGCGCCGATTGCAAGGGGATCGCTGATCGGCTTCCTGGCCGGCGTTCTCCCCGGCTCGGGCAGCACGCTGGGATCGTTCATCGCTTATACCGTGGAGAAGCGGGTTTCCAAGCATCCGGAACAATTCGGAAAAGGGGCGATCGAGGGTGTGGCATCGGCCGAAACGGCGAACAATTCGGCAACGGGCGGCGCGTTGGTCCCGCTCATGACGTTGGGTTTGCCCGGTTCGGGAACGACGGCTGTGCTGCTCGGCGCGCTGATGATGTACGGGGTCAGGCCCGGGCCGCAAATGATGAGCGAGCAGCCGACGCTGATGTGGGCGATTATCGCTTCGCTTTATATCAGCAATATCGTTCTTTTGGTTCTGAATCTGCCGCTGATCCGCTTCTTTGTCAAAATTCTGGATGTGCCGACGCGCGTGCTGATGCCGCTCATTATGGTGTTTGCCGTGATCGGCGCCTATTCCATCAACGGCTCCATCAATGACATCTGGTTGCTGTTGATCTTTGGCATCGTGGGCTATTTGATGAGAGAAACGGGTTTGTCGCCGGCGTTATTCGTCCTTGCGATGGTGCTGGGGGAACAGTTGGAGCGTTCGTTAAGGCAGGCTACCTATATTTCCATGGGCTCGTTGGAGCCGTTCGTGACCAGCCCGATCAGCCTTACGCTGCTTGTCGTTTCCGCGCTGGTGATCCTCATGGACGTTTACAAGAAGTGGCGGCAAAGACGCAAAGCGGCATAAGATGAGGCGCGAAAAAGCGTTGCCGGATCGGGGCCGGATGGTGCGGTTTCGGAGGACCGTTCGCGTGCGTAGTTTCTCCATCTGTCGTTGAACGTTTCGCCTGAATCTGTGCCTTCTGTCACCTCGCCACATGTGGATGAATTGATAAAGCCCGAACATGTTCCTGTTCGGGCTTTATTGTATTTGGGATGCCGATCTTCTTGGCTCCCCTTTTTTTGAGGGGCCTCCTTTTTACACAATTATATGGACTCCACTGAGGAGATCATATTCCATTGCGTCTTCTGCGATTATTTTAGGCTTGTTTAGGTTTAACTTTTACATCAACGCTTCCCGCCATCTGTCCCATCCCGCGCCAACTGCACAACCGACTCCACATGCACCGTCTGCGGGAACACATCGTCTTGGGATCTAATCTGTTTCAGAACGTCGGAACCTTAATTTGTAGGGCATTCTGCAAGCAGATAATCCTTTGTATTCGTAATTGCCGCTATAGGTTATAATGTGTTTAAGGAGTTGGTTATAATGTCTGAACTTAAAAAAGTAATATTGGACAATCAAACCCAAAAAACACTTTGGGAACTGCTTCAAAATCAAAATGAAATAATAGCCGATGTATTGGGTGCAGAAGTGAAGATGACGATTCTCCCTGGTGGATCCGATGATTCGGATATGGATGATATCGTTGCTGAAATCGAATCCGATCCGGAATTACAACAAATGCTGCTTGAATCCGAAGAAGACATCAAAGCAGGCAGAGTTTACTCGACAGAGAGAGCTATCCAATACATTAGGG
>CAYYCV010000037.1:0-14072 GCA_964470405.1 uncultured Caryophanales bacterium | reverse complement strand
AGGGAGCACTATTCCAAATAATGAATATAGTCACATTCACCCAAGCCGCCTTAAAACGAATTTCCAATATTCAAAGCGTTCGCTTTACTGATAAAGAGACTGCAGAGTTTCAAATCCAATTGATCAAGACGATTCAAACACGCCTCTCTACAATATCTCCACAAGCAGGATATCAAGAACACAAAAGAGGACCTTGGGCGAATACGCGGCGCATTCTGGTTTCTGGCAATAAGGTCTATTACAAATATATCGCAGAAACAGGTGAAATTGTGGTAAAAGGCGTAAAAGCATCGAGAATGAAATGACTTTCACTTCTGTCCAATTCTCGTAATAATTACAATAACTTATTACCAGAAGGAAATATCTTGATGGTAAGTTAATTAGAGAAAAACTAAGCGAGTTTATCCACTGGTATTACATATGCGACTTAGATAAATTCGGCCCGAGTAATTGAAGTTCCGCTTGGGCTGCTTCCCATAGTTTATTATCAATTATATTCTCGGTTTCTGCACTGGTATTGTGACTACAAAGGCTGGTTGCGCAACGAATAGGATTGAATTCAGTACATGCTGGCAAGGTCAGAATTATGAACTGCAACGCGCAGGAATGATTCAAAACATTTTTAGTGGTGAGGGCGAACCGCGGCTTTCGCGCTATTCGCGCTACTCGAACAAGCCCGTGATTTTGCGCTCCAGCTCCTCGCGATGCGCGAAGCTGAACACGTCCACGATGATGCCGTCGCGATCGATCAGGAAGCTGGTCGGAATCGATATGAACTGATACGATTCGGCCAGCGCGCCGTTTTCGTCGAATAGCACGGGGAAGGTGAAGCCGTATTCTTTGACCATAGCCAGCGCGTCCTTGCGCGTGTCCATGGAAGTCACGTTCACCCCGTATAAATCGAAGCGATCGCCGTATTTTTCGTATAGCTCTTGCAAGTCCGGCGCTTCAACCTGGCAAGGAATGCACCAGGAGGCCCAGAAATTGAGGAGCAGCGGCTTCTCACGCGCTCCGCCGACCCGGTGCGCCGCGCCGTCGGTCCCGGTCAATTCAAACGCGGGCGCCAAATGACCCTCCAAAGGGGCCACTTCATCGGGGACTTCCGCCCTCTGCGCCAGTTTGTCCGCTTGGCGATAAACGGCCAAGCCCGCGAGCACAATCACAACCGCGATGATGATCCAATTCCGCTTCATAGCCGTCCCCCCGCCCCGCTCTAGCAGCTTCCGCCGATCCCCGGCAGCGCTTTAAGCTGGATGCCGTGCGGTTGGGCGCCCACTTTGATGGGCTCCAGCGCCTGGCGCGCGGCCGTGTCGATAACCGCAACCTGATCCGAGCCGCTCAGGGTGACATAGGCTTTCGTTTGTTGCCGATTGAACGAAATATGCTTGGCGCCGGCCAGCCCGTCGAGGGTCTGCGTCGTTGTGCCGCCCTGCAGATCGACGAAGCTGACGGTGCTGCTTTCCATGCCGGTGACCAGCGCCGTCGAACCGTCCTCGGTCACGACCACGTCGGTCGCCCCGGGCGCGGTCGCGATTTTGGCGATCAGCTTGCCGTCGCCGGTCCCGTATATCTCCAGCGTGCCTTCATCCGCGCACGGCACGTACAGCCGCTTGCCGTCGTCGCTGACTTTGACGGCCCGCGGCGTTTTGCCGGTGGCGATCGTTTGCAGCAGTTGCTTGGTTTTGACATTGACGACATATACTTTGCTGTTTTCGTGGTCGCTGACGTACAGCCGATCCCCGAACAACGCCAAATAATTGGTCTTGGCTCCGGTGCCCAGGTCGATCGTTCCGCTTTCCTGGCCGGCTTTGGTGTCGACAAGGTAAACGAACTGATCGGCGACGGCCGCCACATAGAGCGTCTTGTTGTCGGGCGACAGCGCAAGGCCGTGCGGCATCGGGCCGACCGGCACTTCCTTCACCACCTTGAGCGTTTGCGTGTTAATGATCGAGATCGTGCTGCTGTTCATGTTGGCCGCGTACGCTTCGCGCATGGTGCTGGAGAAAATGACCGTGGAGGGCATCTCGGACAAGGCGACCTTGCCGACCATCTCGCCTGAAGGAACATCGATCACGGAAAGGCTGTTTTCCTTCTCGCTCGGCACATAAAATTGAATGCTGGTCAGTTTGCCGGCGTCCGGGCGGTTCGCGTTCGTCACAATGCCTTCGCCTGTTTTGCCCGACGGGGTATACATGCGCTGCGCGGCTTCCTCCCTCGTTTCCAACGCGCATCCGCTCGCAAAAAGAGCCAATGCGGTCAGCATTAGCCAAATAAACGTTCGTTTCATCATGCTACCTCTTTTCATGCTGTCTCTTTTCAAAAATTAATCATTGTAATTCGATTGGATTTGGTGCTATTATACGATACAGGACCCGCAATAATCAAGCAGATTATGCACAGCATAGGAGGAAAACAAAATGAAAAAGAAAACTTTGCTTCTATTACTCGCGGTTTTGACTATGATTTCCATAGCCGCCTGCAGCAATAAAAGTGACAACTCGGATGGAAACGCGTCGTCATCGGACACTTACCCGAACGCGCAATTGTTGACGGACGTGGAATGGGTGGAAGCGCATGCCAAGGACAGCGGCGTCGTCATTGTTGACGTGCGCTCCAAAGGGTACGAGCAAGGCCATATCCCGGGCGCGGTTTCGCTCAGCTCCGGCCAACTGAAGGATTCGAAGAACAATACGATCGTCGCCGAGGACAAATTCCAGGAGCTGTTTCAAAACGCCGGGGTCAACAGCGACACCACCGTGGTACTGTATGACGACGGCAACTCTCTGAGCGCCGGGCGCGTATTTTACGCCCTGGAGTATTACGGGCACAAGGACAAGGTAAAGGTAGTCAACGGCGGATATGCCGCCTGGAACGCCGCCGCCAAGGAAGTATCGACGGATGCGCCCGCGGTGACTAAAGGGAATTTTGTCGCTGTAGCCAACGACGAACTGCTCACGACCAAAGAGGAAATCAAGACGATGGATTTGGAATCCTGCGTATTGCTTGACGTTCGCAGCGCCAAAGAATACAGCGGCGAAGATCTGCGCGGCAATCAAAAAGGCGGGCATATCGCATCGGCGGTAAATAAAGAGTGGAACGAATCGCTCAATATGGATACGCCGGACGGCGTTCCGAAGTTTAAAGACTACAAGGAATTGCAAGAAGCGTACAGCGCCATTGGCGTGGACAAAGACAAAACGATCGTGCCTTACTGCCAAACCAACGTGCGCGGCGCGCAAAGCTACTTCACGCTTCGTTTGCTCGGATACAACGATGTGCGGCCGTATGAAGGCTCGTTCGCCGAGTGGGGCAATGCTGCCGATACCGAAGTGGTCAACTAATGCCGGTTCCTCTATAAAGCGTGGTGAAAAAAGCGGCGGGCAACGGCGAGCGGAAACCCGGATTTAAGCGCCGAACCGCCTGCTTTTTCACTACACTTCTATCCAAATTGTGATAAAATCACAGAGAGGAGGGTTCGCTTTGACGCAAATCATTGAAGGCATACCCCATTACGATTCGCATGAGTTGAACGGGATATTGCAGGACCCGGCCAATCCGACCGTCATCATCGACGTGCGGGAGCCGGAGGAATACCAGGCCGCCCATATTCCCGGCTTGCCGCTCATTCCGATGGGCGAGATCATCGATGTGATCGATCAACTGGATAAGTCGAAATCGTACGTTTTCGTTTGCCGCAGCGGCCGCAGAAGTCTGGAAGTCGCCAAATATTTCAGCGCAAACGGTTTTGAGAAAGTGCACAATTATCTGGGAGGCATGCTCGACTGGCAACTGGAAGGTCTTCCGGTGGCCAGCACCGACGCGGTTCCTCCCTTCAACCTAGAGCAGCTTGAGAGGAGAGGTTCCCATGAGCATGAGTGAAAAAGAACTGCTGGAGTTGAAGCCCGACATCGTGGTCGATGCGATCGGCGAGGTGTGCCCGCATACGCTCAATCTGGCGTTGGACGGCTTGAAACGGGCCGGATCGGGGGACATCGTCGTGGAAATCACCGACCACACGATTGCGACCAAGACCATTCCCGCGGCCGTCAAAATGAACAAATACGGTGAATTTCTCGGTGTCGCCAAGCAGAAAGGCAATTATCACATTTTTATCAAAAAAGCTTGATCGTCGGAAGACGGGTGAACGTGCGGCGCAAACCCGGGCGCGGAACCGCCTGTTTTTCATCACACTTTTAGGGCAAGGAAAGGATCTTACCGATGGCATTTACTATCGATGTCTTCATAATGGCTGCCGTCTTTGGTTTTTTATACGGTTTTTTGCTGCAAAAAGCGGATTTCTGCTTTGTCGCTTCGGTTCGCGATTGGATCAGCGTCAAGGATACCCGCATTTTGAACGGCGTGCTCGTGTTGATCGCCACCGCGTTGCTCGGATGGGGCATCGTGTTGGCCTCCGGCGCCAAAGTCGCATCCGAAGTGTGGACCGTGCCGCTCGGCGGCGCGAACCTGATCGGCGGGATCTTGTTCGGCATCGGCATGACGATCGCGGGCGGTTGCGGCTCCGGCACGCTGTATCGCTGCGGCATGGGATACATTCAGTTTTGGATTGTGCTTGCGGCGGCCTGCGCCGGCAATTTGCTGTTCGCTTATTTGTACGATCCGTGGGCCCGGGAAATGATCGAGCCGCTGACCGTCGTGGACGCCGGTTACACGCTGTATGACTGGCCGTTGCCGGTTCTGGCGCTTCCGATACTGATCGTGCTGCTGATGATCGGAATCGCCGTTTATCGTTTCGGTATTCGCCGCTTTTTCGCCGGCATCAAGGAAGCGCTGACCGATTGGGAGAGGAACCCGTTTCGGCAATCCCACTGGGATATCCGGCTCGTTGCGTTCCTCGTCGGGGTCACAGCCACCGTTCAGTTCGCGTTGATGTCGAACGTGGGCATCACCGGTTCGGAGACGCGCCTTGGCGGCGTGCTCGTCGCCCAGTTGTTCGGGGACGACGCCGTTTACAACAACATGTATTTGAACGCCATGTTCGCCGAATTTCCGCGCATCGGCATCGGCCCGGAAGAGACGTTGATCATCTTCCTCGTTATCGGCTCGTTTGCCGCCGCGTTTTTTAGCGGAAGCTTCAAAATCCGGATTCCCCGCTCTTCCCGATTGCCTGCGGCGATCGGCGGCGGCCTGCTGATGGGCGTATCGTCCCGGATCGCTCCGGGCTGCAACATCGCCAATGTGATCGCCGGCGTCGGCAGCTTGTCGCTCAGCAGCGTCCTCGTGATTATCGGTATGATGATCGGCGTGTTTATCGTCGTTGCGTATGTTTTCAAAATGCCGATGATGCTGTTCCAGCGGGAATAGGCTTTATCGGCAGCGGTGCAAAGCGAAGGGACTGTCCCAAAGGTCATCGGAATATGGCCTTCGGGGCAGTCTCTTTTTTCGCGGCCTGTGTTTTTATGGTTCGTGTTTCATGATTGGCGCACCTGATTGGCGCTGCGGCCGGCGTTCATGATCCGCGCTTTGCGGCCGGCATTTCATGATTCGTGCGATGGCCGGGCCAGAAGGCCGCCTTGCCGAACAGCGCGGTGATCGCCGGAACGAGGAACGGCCTGACGATGAAGGTGTCCATCAGGATGCCGAGCGCGGTGATGATGCCGAATTGCAGCAAAACCTGAATCGGCAAGGTGGCGAGGACGGCGAACGTTCCCGTCAGGATCAGGCCGGCGGAGGTGATGACGCCCCCCGTCTCGCTCACCCCTTCCCGAATCGCCTGCTTGAGCGGCATCTGCTTTGCTTTTTTCCAAATGCTTGAAATCATGAAAATGTTGTAATCCTCTCCCAACGCCACCAGGAATACGAAGGCATAGAGCGGGATCAGCCCTTGTATCGCGTCGATTCCCATCCACTGATGGATGATCAGCCAACCGAGGCCGAGCGCCGCGCCGTAAGACAGGATGACCGTGGCGATCAGATACAGCATCGCGGTGATCGAGCGCAGATAAACGAGCAATAGAAGCGCGATCAGCCCGATCACCAGCGGAATGATGACGCGGTTATCCCGCTTGCTCGTCTGAATGGCGTCGAATTGGGCGGCCGTTTGCCCGCCGATCCACACCTTGTCGGCGGCGTCGGAAATGCCCGCTTCCGTCAGCGATTGCTCCGCCGCCGCCCGGATCAGCGGAATCGCATCGACCGCCGCCGTGCTATATGGATTGATATTCAGCTTCAATTCGTGTGATTGCAGCCGCGCATTATTTTTGCTTGTCACGGGCTCCGACACTTCGCCCACCGGACGCAGCGCCTGCAAGCGCTCGTGAAGGGAGGTCGCTTTCCCCTCCGTGTCGGCCACTACCGTGACAGGTGCCAGCTCGCCCGGCGAATACGCTTCGGATATGACGGCAAAGCCTTCCCTGGAGGGCATCGACTCGGGGAAGGAGGAGAGCAGGTCCGACGTGAACCGGATCTGCGGCGTCACGGCGGTCAGCCCGCCCAGCGCCACGGCGCATACGATCACAATGGTCCATGGCCTTTGAACGACCAGGCCGCCGATCCGTTGGGCGATCCTGCCGGATGTGCGGTGCGTCCGGGCGGGCTTGCCGGTTTTCTTCGCCCGTTCCTCCTCCATTTCCACCGTGCGCGGGATGAAGGGATAGAACGACGCCCGGCCGAAAATGGAAAGCAGGGCGGGCACCAGCGTCAAGCTGGCCAGGCCCATGATCAGAATCGACAGGCTGAATGGCACGGCGAACCGATGAACCGCGCCATATTCGGCCGCCAGCAGCGTGATCAAGGACAGCACGACGGTGAAGCCGCTCATCACGACGGCTCCCGAAACGTGCGTGATCGAATGGAGCAGCGCTTGCAGCTTGTCTTTGTTCATAGTCAATTCCTGGCGATAGCGCGATATCATAAACAAGCAGTAATCCGTTCCCGCGCCGAACAGGAGCACGGTCATAATGGAAATCGCCTGGCCGTCGACCGTGATCCAGCCATGGCTTGCCATCCAGCCGAGGATCGGCCCGGTGACGCCGTAAGCGAACCCGACCCCGATCAACGGAATCATCGCCAAAATCGGCGACCGATAAATGAGCAGCAGCAAGACGAGCACGAGCAAAACCGTCGCGATCAGCAGCGACAGATCGGCGCCTTTGAACAATTCCGTGGCATCCACCTGAATGCCTACGGGTCCGCTCACGCGAACGCTTAATTCGTCGGATCGGATCGAAGCTTCAAAAGGATCGGCCGGGGCCAACGCCCGAACCGTCGATTGAATTTGTTCCAAATTGCTTTTCAGTATTTCGGTTTCCGTTTGCTCCGCGAAAAAGACCGGCAGCACCAGCGTCGTTTGATCCTTGGACATCATCTGCCGCAACGCCTGCACGGGCATTTGCTGCAGCGGCGGCACGAACGTTTGCTGGGGAAGCGGATGTTCGGTCAGCTTGGCCGCAAGGGATTGCGCCAGGCTTGCATCCTCCGTTGTCAACTCCCCTTGCCGATGCCAGATCAGCAAAGCGGGAACGCCCGACGCGTTCGGAAACTCTTTTCCGATGAGCGCTTCGGCCTGAACGGATGGGGCGCTGTCCGCCAGGTTTTGCGCGTTGTTGATTTCCTGCTTGTTTACAGACGGAAAGACGAGGGTGAGTCCCGCCGCCGCCAAAATCCAAACGATGAGCGTGATCCACCGGGTACGCCGGCCCGCCACCATTCGGCCCCATTTCTCCAATGCCGATTGACGCATCTTTTTATCCTCTCCCGTTCGGCACATCCGGCATCGCTGCTGTGAAACCCGCCCGTTTCCCGCGTGCTCCGACGCGTCGAATGCCGCATATCCCGTTTGTTTTCATTGTATTCCTTCACTTGGGCGCTCTTTCTTGCCCGCGTTCATTTGCGTATTATTTTATTCGATAACGGGCCGCAAACCCCTGCTTGGAGCAGGTCGGCAAATTTGGCGGAAATGCGAAGTTTCGTTTGACAAATATTTAGGGTCGCTACATAATATAAATGGAGAAGAGGTGAACGTGGATGGAGCGGGATGGACAACCGGAGCAATTCTCGAAAAATCTGCATGCGTTGTTCCGCTATATGAAGCGCAACCAATGGCAGGAATCCGACACGCAGACGATTACGCCTACGCAGTGGACGATCCTTCGCAGCATTCGATACCAAGGGTCGCATTCCGTGGGGCAGTTGGCCGATGGATTGGGCGTGCGTCCAAGCACGATGTCGCAGATGCTCGATCGAATGGAATTGGCCGGTTTGATTTATCGGGAGCCTTCGAAGGAGGATGCCCGCACGAGGCTGGTCCGATTGACGGAGCAAGGCTTCGACATGCTGCGCAAGCTCAAGAGCGCCAGGGCGGAAGTGCTTGCGGGCCCGCTGGAGCAGTTGGAGCCGGCGGAGCGGGAGATGCTGCTGAAGCTGCTGGGCAAGGTCGTTCAGTATACGGAGATGCAAGAATGACGGGGCAAGGGCGTCATTTATACTACGGTTGCCGGAGTGCCGACATATGTGGAGATTGAAAGGATATTTAAAACCTTACCGGAAGGCGGTTGCGTTGGGCCCCCTGTTTTTGATCTTTGAGGTGTTCATGGATTTGCTCCAGCCGATATTGATGGCTCGCATCGTCAACCAGGGCGTCATCGGCAAGGATCTGGGGGAGATCCAGCACACCGGATTATGGATGGTTGCCGTGGCTTTGGCCGGTTTGACATCGGGGGTGTGCTGCACCATCTTCGCCAGCTACGCCTCGCAGAACTTCGGCGCGGATGTGCGCAAAGCCTTGTTCGAGCACGTGCAGCGGTTTTCCTTCCGCAATCTTGACACGTTCCAAGCCGGCTCGCTGATCACCAGGATGACCAACGATGTTCAACAATTGCAGCAATTGGTGCAGATGATGCTGCGCATTCTGATCCGCGCTCCGCTGCTTGCGATCGGCAGCGTGGTGATGGCCGTCTCGATCAGCGGGCGTCTCGGCGTCATTCTGGCGGTGATGATTCCGTTTATGTTTGCGGCGCTGTATGGGTTGATCCGCTTTGCCTTTCCGTATTTTCAGAAGGTGCAAGCCAAGCTGGATACGGTCAATACGGTGCTGCAGGAAAATCTCGCCGGCATCCGCGTCGTGAAAGCGTTCGTGCGTTCGCAGTACGAAAATGAGCGTTTCGGCCGCGCCAACACGAATTATTTGACCACGGCCATAAAAGCGTCGCGCGTCGTTGCGCTCAACCTTCCGGTGATGAGCCTGATCGTCAATGCCTGCATCGTGGCCGTTCTCTGGTACGGCGGGCATGACGTCTGGACCGGTTCCCTGGAGGTCGGGGATTTGTTCGCCTTTATCAATTACGTCATGCAAATGCTGTTTTCCCTTTCCATGGTCGGCATTCTGCTGATGTTCGTCTCCCGCGCCAAGGTATCGGCCGACCGCGTCAACGAGGTGCTCCATACGAAGCCGGATCTGGTCGAACGGGAGGCGGCGGAGGGGAACGCCATTCGATCGGGCGCGATTGTTTTCGACCGCGTTTGCTTTCGCTACGATTCGCAGCGGGACTGCGTGCTGAACGATATCCGTTTTACGGCCGAATCCGGCCAAACCATTGCCATCCTCGGCCCTACCGGGTCCGGGAAATCGACGTTGGTCCATCTGATTCCGCGCATGTACGACGTGTCTTCCGGCCGGATTTTGATCGACGGCGTCGATGTCCGCGATATGACTTTCGATCATCTGCGCAGCCGCGTTGCCGCGGTTTTGCAGGAATCGATCCTGTTCACCGGCACGATTCGCGACAACATTCGCTACGGGCGTCCCGATGCGTCGCAGGATCAGGTGGAGGAAGCGGCGAAAGCCGCGGAGGCCCATGAATTCATCTCCCGCTTTCCCGACGGGTACGATACGCGGATCGGCCAGCGGGGCGTGAATTTATCCGGCGGCCAGAAGCAGCGGCTTTCCATCGCCCGCGCGATTTTGACGCGGCCCGCGATCCTCATTCTGGACGACAGCACCAGCGCGGTCGATCTGGGGACGGAGTCGCGCATCCAGAAGGCGTTGCGGGAACTGATGCGCGCAAGCACCTGCCTCCTGATCGCCCAGCGGATCTCGTCCGTGATGGAAGCGGATCGGATTCTGCTGATGGACGACGGGCGGATCGTGGGCGACGGAACGCACGCGGAGCTGATGGCGGGGAGCGAGCTGTATCGGGACATTTATCGCTCCCAACTCGGAAAGGAGGGCGGGGGCCATGTCTGAACGCGGGGAACAGCGAGCGGCATTCACGGGGCCGGAGTCTGCGCGGGCCGGCATGGGTATGGGCATGGGCGGCCGGGGACAAGGACGCATCCTGCCGGCGGCCGCCAAGCCCCAGGATGCCGGCGTAACGCTGCGGCGGCTGTGGGGCTATTTGGGCCGCCAGCGGATCGGCATGGCGGTCGTCTTCGCGCTTACCGCGCTGGGCACCGGCTCGGGGCTGGTCGGCCCCTACCTGATCGGCAAATCGATCGACGACTACATCATCCCCGGGGACGCCGGAGGATTGTTCCGGATTTGCCTGGTGCTGCTGTGCGCGTATGTGCTCAGCTCGCTGCTGGCCTGGGTGCAAGCGTACGTGATGGTCGGGGTTTCGCAGCGTACGGTCTGGCATTTGCGCCGGGATTTGTTCGGCAAGCTGCAGCGGCTCCCGCTGCGGTTTTTTGACAGCAGGACGCACGGGGAACTGATGAGCCGGACGACCAACGATATCGAGAACGTCAGCAACACGCTGAACCAAAGCCTGACGCAGTTGTTGTCCAGCTTCCTGACGATTGTCGGCTCGCTTTCCTTCATGTTCGCGCTGGATTGGCGGCTGTCTCTGGTCAGCCTGACGACGATCCCGCTGGTGGTTTTGACGACGCGCATCATCGCCCGGCGCACGCGCGCGTTTTTTTCCGAAAACCAGCGAAATCTCGGCGAACTGAACGGTTTTATCGAGGAAACGGTATCCGGGCAAAAAGTGGTGAAAGCGTTTCGCGGCGAGCAAAAAGCGGTCGACCGGTTTCAGGCGATCAACGAACGGTTGCGGGATGTCGGGGTGCGCGCGCAAATTTTTTCCGGCGTAATTTTCCCGGTGATGAACGTGTTCAATAACCTTGGCTTTGCGCTGGTGGCCGCCATAGGCGGCTGGATGGCGCTGGCGGGCCACACTTCGATCGGCGTGGTCGTCAGTTTTCTGGGATATTCCAAGCAATTCAGCCGGCCGATCAACGATTTGGCCAACCAGTTCAACATGATTCAATCGGCGGTGGCCGGGGCGGAGCGCGTGTTCGAGATTATGGATATGAAGGCGGAAGACGAGGAAGATGCGGGATTGGGCAAGGCGGCGGAGAAGGTGCGCGGCGAAGTGGAGTTCAAGCGCGTGTCGTTCTATTACAAGGAGAACGAGCCGGTGCTGAATGACATATCCTTGATCGCAAGGCCGGGCGATACGATTGCGCTGGTCGGGCCGACGGGATCGGGGAAGACGACGGTGGTCAATTTGTTGAGCCGGTTTTACGATTTTCAGGAGGGCAGCATTTCCATTGACGGCGTCGATATTCGCGAAATGGACAGGGATGGGCTGCGGCGGCAGCTCGGCATCGTCCTGCAGGACGCCTACCTGTTCTCGGACACGATCCGCGAGAACATTCGCTATGGGCGGCCGGATGCGGCGGATGAGGAGGTGGAAGCCGCCGCCAGGCTGGCCAACGCCGACGGATTCATCCGCAGGCTGCCGGACGGTTACGGCACGGTGCTGAGCGCAGAAGGCGGCAATCTGAGCCAGGGGCAGCGGCAATTGATTACGATTGCCCGCGCCGTGCTGGCCGATCCGGCCATTCTCATTCTGGACGAAGCGACCAGCAGCGTCGATACGCGGACGGAAATGCACATTCAGGAAGCGATGCGCGTGCTGATGAAGGATCGCACCAGCTTTGTGATCGCCCATCGGCTTGGTACGATCCGCGAAGCCGATATGATTCTCGTCATTCACGGCGGTCGGATCATCGAGCGGGGAACCCACGAGCAGTTGATGGAGCGGAAAGGCTTCTACTGCGAGCTGTATACGAGCCAATTCAGCAAAGTCACCGCGTGATGGGAAGCTCCCCGCGGCGGCGAGGTTCCGGCGGCGCGGGGCTTCCTGTGACATGAAGCCCCGATGGTGCGAGGCCGCCAGCGACGCAAAGTTTGTTGCGCGAGGCCGCTTGTGACGCAAAGCCGCCTGTGACGCAAAGTTCCGGCGGCGCAAGGTTTCCGTGATGCAAAGTTCCGGCGACGCAAGGCTTCCGTGACGCGAAGTTCACTGCGGCCGCAAGCTCCCCCGCGCAATGCGGGATCGGGGCCCCGCCGGAGCCTCCCAGCTAGACCAGATCGCAAGCCTCCACCGGCATCCAGTGGGGATCTTTGCCGTCCCATTTCACGTTGCAGCCGAGCGGATTGGTCACCGGATTCGTGATCGGCTGTCCGGCGGTCAGTTGACGAAGTGCGTTGTCCAGGTCATTGACGGTTATTTTGCTCGTATCTTTCGGTTGATCTACGCCCCGGCCGGTGTAAACCAGCTTGCGGTTCCGGTCGAATACGTAAAAATGCGGCGTGCGCAAGGCCCCATAAGCTTTGGCGACCGCTTGCGATTCGTCGTGGAGATACACCCACGGGAAGCGGTGCTCCTCCATGCGGGCCACCATGTGATCGAACGAATCGAGCGGGTTGGTGGCCGCGCTGTTGGAGTTGATGCCGACGAACCGAACCCCCTGTTCGCGAAAAGCTTCCGCTGTGCCGCGGGTGATTTCATCGGAGCCGAGCACGTACGGGCAGTGATTGCAAGTGAAGAAAACAACCAGTACGGGCGCATCGTCGAAATCGCGCAGTGAATAGGTTTTGCCGTCCGTGGCGGGAAGCGAGAATGCCGGAGCTTGCTCCCCCAGTTGCAAAGTAAATGCCATCTGAAATTCCTCCTTTGACATGTGGATATCCGGCGCCGGCAGCGGGCGGGGCGATCCGCATTCAACCGCGAAGCCGCCCGTTTTTTGCCTGCCGCCTGCCCGATACCTTGAAGCTTCGGTTTAGCAACAGTATATCACATGCGCATGGGTTTTCTACTTTGCGTATCGGTTTTTACTTGTTTCGGCCGGGGTCTTCACATACAATAATACAAGGGAATCCGTTGCACCGTACGACCATAGGTTATAAAACAAGGAGTGAGTGCAATCAACTGCATAGGAGCAATTGAAGCGGGCGGCACCAAATTTGTTTGCGGGATTGGAACCGAAGAAGGGGAAATCGTCGACAGGGTCAGCTTTCCGACGACGACGCCGGAAGAGACGATGGCACATGTCATTTCTTACTTTTCGGACAAAAAAATAGACGCGATGGGCGTCGGATCCTTCGGCCCCATTGACATTCAACCGGAGAGCCGCACGTACGGGTACATTACCAGCACACCGAAGCTGCATTGGCAAAATTATAATTTAATCGGGACATTGAAAAAGCACTTTCCGATTCCCATGGAATTTCAAACGGACGTGAATGCCGCCGCGCTCGGCGAGGTGACCTGGGGGGCGGCAAAGGGCTTGGACAGTTGCGTGTATATCACGGTGGGCACCGGCATCGGCGCCGGATTCGTCGCCAACGGCCGTTTCCCCAGCGGGTTTACCCATGCCGAGATGGGCCATATGATGGTAGGCAAGCAGCAGGGCGATGCTTTTGCCGGCGTCTGTCCTTTCCACGGCGACTGCTTGGAGGGATTGGCGGCCGGACCGGCATTGGAACAGCGATGGGGAAGGAAGGGGAGCGAATTGCCGCCGGATCATGCGGCGTGGGAGCTGGAGGCGGATTATTTGGCCCGGGCGTTCGTGAACATGACCATGATTCTCATGCCGCATCGGATGGTTTTGGGCGGCGGCGTGAGCAAGCAAACGCAGCTTTTTCCGCTGGTTCGCAAACGGTTCGCGGAACTGTTGAACGGGTATGTTGTGCAGCTTCGCGATCGGAACGACCTTGAATCGTACATCGTTCCGCCGGCGCACGGCGATAACGCGGGATTGGTCGGCTCCGTCGCTTTGGCCAATCTGGCGTTGCGGAGGAGCTGAAGCGTCGACGGCAGCCGGGAGGG
>CAYYCV010000036.1:0-31100 GCA_964470405.1 uncultured Caryophanales bacterium | reverse complement strand
TTTTCTGTTAATACTTCACCTCGTCATATTTATTATTAATTAATTCATTGGACTAATTAATAATAAAGGAATCTGGCTTTTTTGTCAATTGACATCCCATGAGCCTCCTACGTCAGGGCGTCAGTAGCGCGCCGAATCGGCGCTTCCATGCGGAGGGCGCACCACGCGGCTTCGCGGATTATCGTTTCGTTATCTTGCTATCCTATTCGATCCGGCGCGCAACTACGCATTTTTGGAGTTATACTATAAGTGCGGCGAAAAGCAGGACGAAGCTGAAAAGTGTGGTGAAAAAAGCGGTGTAGGGATGGGGCATGGGTTGGAGAAACGCCAATGGAGGCGAACGGGATGGCAAAACAAATCGGGCCGGGCGATCCGGTCCGCGCGGCGGCTCCGGGAACGCTGGCGCTGACGGACGACAAATGGCGGGCGATCATCGGCAACGACGCTTCGTATGACGGCCGGTTTTTTTACGCGGTGCGGACCACGGGCATTTTTTGCCGACCCTCCTGCAAATCCAAACCGCCGAACAAGGAAAATATCGGCTTGTTTCGAACCGCGGAACAGGCGTTGTCCGCCAACTTTCGCCCGTGCAAACGGTGCAAACCGACCGGCTGGCGCCTGCCGGACGACGAATGGATCGCCGTCGCGGCGGAATATATCGACCGAAACTATGCGGATGCGTTGACGCTCGACCTTCTCGCGGATGCTTGCCACGGCAGCCCCTACCATCTTCTCCGGACATTCAAAAGGATCAAAGGCGTCACCCCGACGGAGTACATTCAACAAAAACGGATCGACCGGGCCAAGGACCGGCTGGCGTTTTCGGATACGCCGGTGGCCGAGGTGGGCGCGAGCGTGGGCATGCCCAATACGCCCTATTTCATCACTCTGTTTAAAAAGAAAACCGGCTGCACGCCGGGAAACTATCGCCGACAGCAGCGGCATGAATAAGGAGGCTTGCGCATGAAACGCAAAACCGATGTACCGATCTATTGGACGACGTTCACGCATGGCGAGTGGGATTTATGGATCGCGGCCACAGCCGACGGGCTTTGTTATGTCGGCTCGCCCCCTTCGCCTTCGCCATACGGCCACCCGATCGACGGGCCTGCGGCCCGCTTTTCAAACAGCCGATGGATTCGGGAGGATGAAGGACTGCGGCCGTACACAACGGAGCTGATCGAATATTTGCAGGGCGCGCGCCAAAGCTTCGCGATGCCTTTCGACGTTCGCGGAACGCCTTTTCAACTGGCGGTATGGAATGCGCTCCGCGATATTCCGTATGGACAAACCAGGTGCTATTCCGATATCGCGGAACAAATCGGCAAACCGTCCGCAGCCCGTGCGGTCGGCGCCGCCATCGGGGCCAATCCCGTATTGATCGCCGTGCCGTGCCATCGCGTCATTGGAAAGAGCGGGGCGCTTACCGGCTACCGCGGCGGCATGGCCATGAAAACAAAGCTGCTGCAATTGGAGCGGAGCGCAAAATGAACAGGGCGACGAAGCGCGTTATTTCCGCTTCATGCCGCGAATCATGGCTTTCGTTTCCTGATCCACGCGATGCGACTCCGTAATTTTTTGCAAGGCCTTGTTGTAGGTGAAACGATCCAGCGCGTTGTTTTTCAAAAACGCCAGGGTCGGCTCAGGCAGCTTCACATAACAGATGGACACCGCCCATGCCACCGCCATTTTCACATAATAGCCGTCATGTTCGATCTTGTTCAGCAGTTGCAATATCCGATGGATGTATGCTTCCTCGACATAGTATTCGAGCAGCATGACTACGCCGAATCGGATATCGTACTCTTTGTCGGACGCCAGATAAGGCTGCAAAAAATCCCACACCCGCTTTTGGTTTGTTTTGGTAAACTTCAGCCCCGTACAAAAGCCGTCGCACACCGACCAATTATCGATTTTCGGGACGAATTCCGCCATATATCGCAGCCGTTCCTCCACATCCGCTTTGACGCATCCAATCACCATGCCTTGCAGCATCACTTCCTCAAAATATTCGTTGTCCGTCCCCCGGGCCAGATAGGCGCGCCAATCGCCCTTTGCTATTTCCTTGGCCAATTTGCGCAACTCCGGCATCCGCACGCCCAGCATGCGATCGACATTCGGAATCAGCACCGCGGAAAATTTTCGATATTCCTCGTCCGCCAATCGAAATAATTGCTCCCTGACCGTTTGATCCATACGACCACTCATGCGACCACTCCCCGCTTGATTCGATTCTCCAGGCTTTATTCATTCGATTCTTCAGACTTTACCCATTCGATTTTTCAGACTTTACTCAGACGAGATTTGCCATAAATAAATGGAAGCAATCGACCCCAGCGGCGAATACGCCCGGCGATATTGTTCAAACCGCTCTCTGGAAAGACCGTCGAGGCCGTACAGCTTCATCATGCCGCGACGAATAGCGATATCGCCCCAACTGACCACATCGCGGCGTTCCATGGAATGGATCAGCACCATTTCAGCCGTCCATCGCCCCACCCCCTGGAGCGTCATGAGCCTTCGAACAGCTTCCTCGTCCGGCAACCCATGCAGTTCTTCCAGCCGAAAAGCGCCCGCCGCGACCGTCTCGGCCAGATGCCGCAGGCAGACCGCCTTTTTCATCGTCATGCCGCAGCCCTGAATGGCCTCCGCAGTCTGCAAGGCGATATTTTGCGGGGAAATGGCCCCGAGCCGATCCTGCATGCGTTCCCACACCGTGCGCGCCGCCTTGGCCGAAACGAGCTGCCCCACCATGGCGTGCGCCAGCGCGGCGAACAGATCAGGGATGACGACGCGTTCCACTTTGCCCATTCGCGTCATGGCCGTTCCCAGCGTGCCGTCCGCTTTTTTCAAATCATCGATTTCTTCCTGTCCGTAGTCAAAATATTTCGTTTGGACGGTTTGCAAGTGCGCTTACCTCCAGGCTAGTCCCATTTGCTGCCGCAAACGGCCGCTTGCCGAAATGATGCTCGCCGAAATAATCGCTTGCAGCTATTATACCTCATCGCGCGGAAGAATTCAGGCCGCTGTCGGCGGGCAACCCCCATCCCTTTCCATCCGTCCGGCGGCTTCAACCGCATGGCGGATTATGATACAATGAATAGAAAATCAGACAGGTGAGCCGATGACATACGATGAAGTGATGGACAAGCTGCGGGAGATGGGAAGCGAACAAACGAAGCGGACATTTATGCGGCACGGGGCGAAGGAGCCCCTTTTTGGCGTGAAGATCGGTGATTTGAAAAAGCTGGTCAAGCATGTCAAAAAGGACCGGGGCCTGGCTCTGGCCCTTTACGAATCCGGCAATTCCGACGCCATGTATTTGGCGGGGCTTAGCGTCGATCCGAAATCGATGACGAAAGAACAGCTTCAAACTTGGGCCAGGCTCGCCAACTGGCACGTCCCTGCGGAATGCACGGTGGCCGGCGTGGCGGCGGAAAGCGATTTTGCGCTTGAACTGGCCAGGGAATGGATGCAATCCGAGGACGAGCTTCTGGCCGCATGCGGTTGGAGCACGTTTGCCAACCACATCTCGATTACGCCGGACGCGCACCTGGATCTCTACGAAATTCGCGGTCTGCTCAAACAGATCGAAAATGCGATCCACAGCGAGCGAAACCGCGTACGATATACGATGAACGGTTTTGTTATCGTCGTGGGCGCTTGCGTCGCGACCTTGCACGAAGAAGCCGTGCATACGGCCAACCGGATCGGCAAAGTTCACGTCGATGTCGGTCAAACCGCATGCAAAGTGCCCCTGGCCACGGAATACATCCAGAAAATCGAAGCCAAGGGAACGGTCGGGGTGAAGAAAAAAACGTGCGTCTGCTGAGCCGGTTGCCCTGCCGCGCGGCTCCCGTGCGGTTCCCCCGCGGATTCTTTGCGGATCCTCTGCGGATCCTCTGCGAATTCCGTGCAGTTCCCGTGCGGTTCCCCCGCGTATCCGGTGCGGTTCCCGTGTAGTTCCCGTGCGGCTCCCCCGCAGGTCCTCTGCGGATTCCACACGAATCCTATGCAGATCCCCCCTGCAAATCTTATGCCGATTCACCTTGCGGATCCCATACGGCCCCATGCAGCCCCTATGTGGATCCCGTACGATGGCGGTATGGCAATTTATCTTTCTTCAACCATCCTATAGTTCCCGGTTGGTTTCGCCACACACTAGATGGAAAACCTCCCTCTAATTCTCCAAAATGGCCCGCCAAACTAGTTTTAGCGGGAAAACCTCCCTTTAATTCCGTCCAAATCACCCAAACATATCGATTTCCCCAAAATTAAAAGGAGGTTTTCCTGCTAATTCATAAAAAATCGCAAGACCGATCCATTTAACAGGCGTTTTTCCATGAAGGGTCCGCTAAAACGGTCCCGAAGGTATCGAAACCATCGAGATCATGGAACAACGGACATTGAATTCCTTGCCACAGGCCAGCTACTGCTTCTCATAGGTCAGAATGTACGCTTCCTTCACCTTCTCCCCTACTTCGGCCGTGGTCACCTTGGAAACAGCGGCATCGTCGCCCAAATACCAGTCGTCGCCTCGGCGGGAGTAGGTGACATAGTGTCCCCCGCCCGGACTCTCCCCCGAATGCACGATAAACGAGCTCAGCCGATAGTTCACCGCACTGCCATCGGGCGTCAGCGCTGTCGGGATGACCAGAGTCGCCCCGACGGTCACCTTCTCCTTGAGTTTCAGCGCCCTTCCCAGGATCGTACTGAAGCTGAAACGGTTGAGCTGGAGGGTGAGCACATTCGGCAAGTTCCCCTCCAGACGCCAGTTATGATCTCTGATCGCGCCGTTGTCCAACTGCTCCGATTCAATCCGCACAGGACTCAGATTGTGGGCGAGCAAATCCTCGATGCTCCGGCCCTCCCCGCTAAAACGAATGCCGCTTAAATTCACGACCGGATCGCGGGTATGCTCCGACGAAGGACCGGCCAGGCTCCCCCGGTCCCGCCACTGATGATGACGCCCCGCACGCTCCGTATTATCCAGCAAATCGAGAATAAAAGTGATCAGTTCCCCCGCATCCTGCTGAGCGCCGGCGTCCTCCATCCGCCCTCCGAGCCAGCCGCTCCGGATCAAGGCCGTTCGGAAGGCGGTTACCTGTTCCACGGACGTCGTCAGCGAGTTCATCGCCACAAGCAACGCTCTCCCCGTCCGAATCACTTCATAGATCACGTTGCTATAGACTTCCTCCCGCAGATTGTTCATAAAGAGATTGCGGTACTGTGGAATCGTTAACACCAGTTGCATGACGGAAGCAATGTAACACGTATTACCGGGATTAGGCACTCCGCTTCCTTCGAGCCTCTCCCGGTCCCACACCTTCGCCGGCTCGGATTCGGACGGACTCTTGCTTTTGCCCAAGGCTCCCGTAGTCCCTTTGGTCCCGATTGTCCCCTTCGCCGGCGCCTTGCCGTCCGGCTTGCCCAATTTGCCGGATTCGGGAGGAAACATGAACTCGTTGAGCACGGCTTCAAAGGATACGACCAACTCGCTCAAATTTTTTCCCTTGAACGCTTCCTCGTCGTTATCCGCCCACCGCAGCAGCGTGCCTGCCAGCCCCAGGATGTGGCTCGAGATTTGCTGCCCCGGCTCAAAGCCTTGTCGGTCTTCGGAATACGGGTAATCGACCTCGAACGAATCGGCGCACGCCAGCAGAAACTCGCTCAACTGCAGGCCGGAGGACATCTCGCTGTCCTCCTCCGGCTGCCAGGCGGCCAGCAGCGCGCTGAACTGCCCGACGACCGCTGCGAACTTGCCTTTCTTCGCATCGATGCGGGATTGAATGTCGCTCTGCTTTGCCGCTTTCCACCCGCTGATTTGATCTTTGCCCAGAGCGGTGCATTCCTTGGCCCACAGCCGGAACATGCTCTGATAGGTGTTGATTAACGAATTCTCGTAGCCGTCTCCCGGCCACAAATTGAGGATATTGCTGTTCAGCTTGGACAAAATATGCTCCACCAAGACGCACAAATCCTTGGCATCGGTCGTAGGACCCATCGGCAGTGGAGCCTTGCCTTTGTCCTGCTTCGCGACGTCCTGCTTCGCGACATCCTGCTTCGCGACGTCCTGCTTTGCGGTGTCCTGCTTCGACGAGTCGGAATCCGGCTTGGCGTCCGCCTGCTCCTTCGCCTGAAGCTTCGCCGCCAACTGCTGCAGCGCCCCAATGGCATGCGACATGCCCTCATCCTTGGCCTGAAGCTTCAGAAGCCGGTTGATCAGATTCTGAATCGCTTTGGCCAGCGTATGCCATGCGACGATATGCCGGCGGTGATAGCCCGTCTTCATGCCGGGCAGCCCCATCGCATTCTTCTCAAAGCCGGGCCGGCCGGATACGCTAAGCTCCGCATCCGAATTCATCTTGACGGAGAGGTTGCCGCCACCGCCGCCGCCCTTTTTTAACGGGGGAATATACAACTCCTGAAGCACCCAGTGAAAGGCGGTCAGCCGGTCCGGGTCGGGAGACGGCATCGTTTCCTCCAGCATCCGGAGCAGTTCGACCTCCTGCCTCAAGGCAAGCAAGGTGACATTGCCGAAGTTCCTTGGATTTCTGAAATACTTCCCCAGATTGACCGCGATTTCCCGGCCGTAGTTCGGCTGGACCCGGACGTCGATCGTGTCGAGCAGCGCCAGGATATCCGTTAACGGATCTTCCTCCTCTTCCTCCTCTTCCTCCTTCACGCCGTCGTTCTTTGATACATCTTCCTCTTTCGCGCCGCTGTTCTTCGATACATCCTCCGCCTCTTCCTCGCTGTCCCGTTCCTCTCCATCCTCCGCCGACTCGAAGTAATAGCGGTTGAGATCATCCACGTCCACGCTTTGCAGTTCCGAAAGATACGACGCGTACTCCGATTCATCATCCAACTCGAAGTAACCCGACCGGGGATTCTCGATACCGCATTCCGCTTCCAAATAATATTCCACTTGTTCAATCGACAAATCTTCCCCGTACTCGCTTCCCATCTGGTCGATCAGCATGTCCACGGTGCTGTCCCATTGATCTTTGGCATCCGTGTCGAAAGGCTCCTTCCACTGCACCGCCTGCGACGCTCGTCCGGAAGACTGCCGCTGCACGATGCCGGACAGCAGCCTGCCGGCGGCCCGGTTGCCGATGATCCGCTGCAACTGCAAAATATGCGCCGCTCCGGACGGCGTTGACGAATCCATGGAGAAGGCCGGCCAAGCGCCGGCCTCGGCCCCGCTTCTCGCATCATCGGACTGCGCCCGGGCGGAAGGGGCTCCCGATGCGCGTTCGTTGGGTTTGGATTGTTTTAGTGGCGACATGGAAATCTCCTTTACGCAATGGTTCGACTTTGTTCCCCGCCATTTGCGAACCTTGCTGCACCCTTCTATCATACCATATTGTGGCATAATCTGGTTTGGATCTCCTTTTTCTGCCGAAAAAAACAGACGCCGCGCATGATTCTTCGTACGCAGCGCCCGTGAAAGCCACAGTCAGCACATTTTATATTCAGACACGATATTGACTTTTAAAATTAAAAATCTCATCCACCGCTTGACGATACCCGCCTGATTGTCGAAAGGATTCCCCGATCGTCGCAGCGGCTTTCTTGAAGGAGGGGCGGCTTGACACCTGATCCACGGCTTCACGCAGTTGATGCGCGGTCAAGCTTTGCATGTGCAATTGAACGCCCGCGCCGATGTCGGCGACTTGCCGAGCGATGATCGGCTGGTCTGCGCTCTGCGGGATCACAATGAGCGGAACCCCGCAATAGAGGCCTTCATGCACACTGTTCATACCGCCGTGAGTAATAAACAATTGGGTGTGCGGCAGTATTTCCGTCTGCGGGACATAATTTTTGACGATAAAGTTTTTTGGAATTTCCCCCAAATCGGAAAACTGGACCTGATTCCCAATCGACATAACTACCGTATGATCGGTGTTTTCCAACGCCTCAAAACAAAGCCGATAAAAATCCGGCGCCCGGTTAAAGACCGTACCCAACGAAATGTAAATCGGGCTTTTCCCCTCGATGGCGGCAAAATCGAAGCGTTCCGGAGTGAATCGCGGGGAGATGGACGGACCTACGAATTTATAGGCGGGGTCAAAGGCTTCCCCATCAGGCTGAAACTCCCTGGTTGTATAAACGATGGTCAACGGCGCGGAATTGCAAAACACTTCGTACGGCGAACGAAACTCCACGCCATATTTTTGCTTCACCTTTGCCGTCAGGCTTTGAAACCGATCGTTTATCGGTTGGGCGATTTCCGCGGAAACGTTTATAAAAAACGATTCCAGCATTTGATCGAACGACGCTTGGGTCTGCGCAAAGGAAGTACAGGAGCTGATTGCGGGAAGCTGAAGCATTTGGGCAAGCAAACGGCCGCAGCCAAACATGGAATCGTGGACGATGTAATCGAAATGTTCCCCTTTGATCTGTTCCAGAACGCTCGGTATGACTACATCCGCCGTAAGCAAAAGACCGTTGACTCTTTCGAGCGCATAATGTCTGCCCCCCGAGATAAAGGCCTTTATAAATCGTTGACCGTCAAACGTCCGTACAGAAGCTCCCGTCTTCTCCAACCGCTCCCGAAACGCTTCTATGGCAAAATACACCACCTCTTCACCGCGCAAAACAAGCTCTTGCACAACGCCAATTGTGGGATTGACATGCCCCTCCGACCCGCCGTTCACAAACAAAAAGCGCGCCATTTCTATCACTCCTTAGGTTTACTGCACTTGAACAAGCGGGAAAAAACGAGTGGCCCCGCACTTGGACACAGATTTCCGGTCGCGAACCGAGGTTAACCGCCGATTTCCCGATAGAACGGCCCTGCCTTGCCTGCTTGGCAAGATCGTGGCAACATGGTTCATTCTGTCGGACAGCATCGGATATTTTTTCGCGATTTGGGCGGTTTGGGCGGGTGGCCGGCCCCTTTCAACTAAAATTCCTGCAAAAGTGCATCTTTATGCGCTCACCGGATGCCCGGGAGGCCAAATTCCTGCAAAAATACATGTATTTTGCGCCCTCCCTCAGAATGAAGCGGGATGCTTCAAAATACCTGTATAAAAGCAGGAATTCCCCCAAAATGCCGGTTGCAGCCCGCGAAAAGATGCACTTTTGCAGGAATTCCAGCGAGACCTCCCCTTTCTCCGCTGTCGGCAGACCGGCCAAAGGGAGCGCAGGCTTCAAAGTGTGCGAAAAGCGGACCGCCCCATACTTGGGCACGGAGTTCCGGCCGCGGTTGCCCGTCGGTTGCCCGATTGCACCGTATTCACCTGTATCTTTCGTCGGACAGACTCCCAAGCGCCAAACCATACTTTAAACGAAAATTGCCATGTAACGAAAAATGACAAATTAAAGTCCTTTCTTAGATAAATAACAAAATAACTTCTTTTGTTTTAATATTCTATATTCTTTAATAGCCTTGTTATACTTACTTACGTTTCTCAGTTCATCAACATAGTCCAATATCTTCCGTTCACCATTGTCATTAACGGTTGGGTAAGACACTCTAAATTTATTCGGTCTTAGTCTGTCATCATCGTCCATATAGAACTGTATACTTTCCAATTTATTTGCCGTATTAATCAGGTTATCTTTTCGAAAATCCATGTCTTTAGGGCTATAATTAAGATTCATTTTGGATGAATAGTAACTATAAAACTCTCTCTCGTATGGCTCAGTGTCAATTTTTTTATGAATAGATTTTTTAAAAACTTCCAAATCGATATTGGGTTCAACGTTGTATTCCATGGCAACAGGAAGTATGTGCTTATATCTGGTAAACGAAAGCTCGGGATACTTTCTTTCATACTGCTCGATCTTTTGAATATAAGGACGATAAACATCATCTCCATTCCATTCATTTGATAATATGATATAAAATTGAATGGTATTAAATAAATCGACATAACAACTTAAGCAATGGCTACTGGTAAATAGAATTAATGTATGTGCTAACTCCAGCTCGTTTGTCATTTCAATAAATTCATCAAAAGGATTTAAGGGATAAAAAGAATAAATTTCATAATCCAATTTAATGTCTACTATTTCCTTGACTTTGTTCCTTTTGGTAGAAATACCCTTTGCTATATCCTCGATCGCGATTCCACATAAAATCGCATAATTTAGAGCAATCTTCTTAATACCCTGCAACAAATGTGAGCTTTCAAAATGAATATCTTCCTTATATTTCATTTCAAATTCATTCTGGTTCAATTTGTTTGTTTTAAACTCTCGTTTGTAATCCATACATTCAATAATTTTCTTCCCTTCCACAATGACCTCGTATATTTTGTTATTATTCATATTTTTAGCAAAAGCTTGGTACCGTTTGGATGCGTTTTTACTATGTGTTTTCGTTATTCCTTTTACTCTGGCGGTTATATGAGTTAATTCATTTATGAACCTTCTATCAATAAATTTTTCAACTGTAGCATTACAATTTGCGCAACATATCTCCGTTGAAGTTTGCCTCCCCCCTAAATCATTTTGAATGATATGTTCCCTACTAAGGTTATCTTGAGTAATCTCATTATCGCAATAAATACAATTGATCCTAATCATCTCCTTCTATAGATCCATTCACGAAGAAGCCCTTGAGCAAAGCAAATATCAACAAATATTTAATAATAATGAATTTATCACCATGATGCTGTGAATTAGCCATCGCCATTATATCCGTTAGCAAATCCATGTTTTTGTCTTTGTGGTACTGTCTCTCTTTAAAATCGAGATAATCACACTTTATGTTTACTGTAAAAATTCGATATAGAATAAGAAAAACCTACTTCATCCCCGAAACCTTTCCAAAATAAGACTACAGCAATCCTATTAAAAAGGATGAGCAATGGCTACAATTCCTTCTGAATAAAAGTGTCCCGATGACCTAACCAAGCATCATCGGGACCGTTCTAGCGGTTCCACACTTTTTTACCGGTTCACGATTTTTTTATCACGGGGCAACCAGCTGTCCAAAGAAAATAAAGTGTTAGACTAAGATTGTTGATTTGACGCGATTTCTTGGTTGGAAACACGCCAGCTTACGAAAAACAAGTTATAGACTGATCAAATGTAACCAAACAGCAGCAGCCAAAAACGAGAAAATAAAGTTATAGACTACTGCAGTATTGTCTAACTAAGTTCCCCGTTGCAAATTGAGCTTCTGTTGTCGGTAGTATATCGGGTGGGGAGACGTAATTTATTTTTTTGTAATCAACTTGCCGTGGTTCTTTTTCTGCAAGTGTATGGAGGATAAAGACGATTAATGTCGAATAAAAACCTAACGACACATGCCAAATGATTTAGGGAGGGATGAAATGTTGGGTCTATTCCGATTTCTGATTAAGTTTCTTAGCGGTTTAATAATCCTTTTATCCGTGCTTGGCATTGCGGGGTTCGGATTGATGGCATTTGGCAAGATGCCTGTCAGCCTGTACGACAGGGCATTTGCCGCCTATGCAGAACTACTACCTGGCAGCGGCCCGTTTGATGGTATTTGGCAGATTTCTGCTACTTCATCTATAGATGAGACAGACGAAGCATTCTGCGGGAAGGCAGAAGGACAACTTTTTGCGAAAGACAACCGGATCAACGGAAGTGTAGTGAATGAATTCGGAGATACGTTTAGAATTATGGCAAAGTTAGACAACGGTGGGGGAGATCACAGGAGGTATGGCGCAAGGTACCGAGAATACGGTGAAGTTCACCGGTCTTTTGTTGGATTCTAATGGTGAGGCGAAATGGAGCGATATATTGGGCTGTTATGGCACCGCTTCTTTTCAACGTACATATGCTGCAGGTTCATATGAAACGCGTTACATTAAGTATCTGGATGGTCGGGCATTTGTAATTCGCGGCGTTCGTACATATCCTGCAAAAAGCGGTTTTCCGTTGCAACCAGGAGACATCGTGGCTGTGGAGGATAACTCCTTCGTACAGATAAATTTAGGACAAAACAAATTGGACATTGGCGAGAAGACCAAATTCGAAATCCCAAACGACCCGGCACCTCTTTCACCGCCTACCTTTCTCGATCGTGGCTGGAATGCGGTAAAAACATTGATACAGGGAGAAGATTATAAAATCCCGACACCTACTGCGGTTGCGGGGGTACGCGGGTAGTAGAAAAGAATATTATACTACCAGTATTAAATGACTGATATGCGAAAAGACTTCAGTGTAGTCGTAAAGGTGGAATGTCAATTGAATAGTTTAGACATTGTTTGTATTGGATTAATTGGTTTGGGAGGACTGATTGGAGGAAAGCTTGGTTTATTTCGTTCATTAAGTTCTTTAGTCGGATTTATCGTTGCGGGAGTCTTGACACGTTGGACTGCACCGTATGTCGTGACATTCATTTCGAAGTCTACCATTGATGAAAAAATCAGTGGCTGGATTGAGGGTAAGACTGGAGTGAACCAATGGCAGGCGCAATATCAAGTTTGGATGGAAGATCCTCAGGTAAAAGCGGCTTTAGCTCAACAAGGGTTGGGTGATGTGGGCAGGATATTTGGACAACAATCAAATATGGCTGATATGGGTGCTCAGTTGATACTATTTCTAGTCTCTTCAATTGGTTTATTTATCATTTTCAAGTTCCTGCTTAATCGAATACTTAAGATGACTGAAAGTTACTCTATAAAGTTGCCTATTCTTGCGAAGTTCAATACATTGGGTGGAGCCATATCGGGAGCACTTGTGGCCTCATTTTTTGTGATAATAGCACTTGCAATATGGATACCCTTGTCGTCATCTCAAGATGTTTCAAAACATTCATTTTTAAATTCAGAGGATTCTTTTGCTGCAAACACTTTGATTCCAGCTCTTGGTATTGAAGATTACTTACCTTTTCATGCAGCTAAGAATTGGTTTGCTCCGATGATGGCAAGGTCTAACCCATCCGTTGAGAGTGTAAACGCTGGAGCAATCACATCTGACTCTGGACATGACGATTATTATGCACAACAAAGCAAAATCATTACATTAGCAAATTGGTTTGGCAGCACGCCAAAAACGTATGAAGAAAAGGAAATTTCCGCAAAGGTTGATTGTAAATCAGGAGACTGCTTAGATTGGGATGTTGATTCAGAACCACAAGTTATAGATTGTTGGTTCTGTGAAAGTGAATGGGTTGGCATACGAGACAATCGCTTCGTTATTTCTTCAGATGGCAGTTATAGTAGTGATACTTTGGCAGGTTGTACACAAAAAACGCATGGACCCATATTAAATGAAATGAATATTATACAAAAGACAGAGGAGCTTCTTGTTGTGCAGGGAAATAAGATATTTAACAAGTCACAATCTGGAAAATGTGATGTCGAATATGAATCAACTGTGGAAATAATGACTGAGTGGCGGTTTTATAAACCCTGACCACTTGTTCATTGTTGGGTTTACTATGGGGTGATGTGTTAGCAGGCATCATCTCTCTTTTTATATATGATACCTTTAACAAGTAGTTTAACATAGCTTTTCCTAAAAAGAACGATTATAACTTTCCAGCAATCCGATACGCCCAATCACGCGCATCGTCAATTTGGTAATGCCTCACTTTTTCAATAACCATATTGTCACACCGGTTCAATATATATTGATCCCAATGCCCGCCTTTTTGAACTAATCCTTCAAGGAGGAGTTTTATATTCTGCTCAATAACTTTTTTTGAACATGTGCTTGTCGGACGAAGAATTAGAGTTGAAATCGACCAATGATCTGGTCTGGCAACTTCCACTAGATAGGTTGTAGATATAGCATTGGTAATTTGAACAATGGCACACGTTCTTCGTGCCCCGTTTGGACATGTTGAAAACCTTTTTCCTGGTGGGACTCGTAAGATAGACATGCTTATCTTCACTGGAATCACCTGTTTTAGAATTTGAATCATATTAAAAAACGTTTCTAAGCCAATCGCTTCTTCAGACGGTATCGTCTCCAAGGTTTGAAAATCAATTGGCGGTGTATTGCCACCAAAAATTGGGTCCTCTGTACTCACTTCCTCTGGTGCGCCTGAAAGTTTACCGCCTCTGCCAGAAGTGGCGATAAACTCACTTCCCGTGTTTGTACGTTTTATATTTTCCTTGCGAGTCGTTACGACTGGAGAATTTGTGAACCGCATAAAGGTTGGTGGTGTTTCCAATACATCTTGATGTATATCTTCTTTCGCATTCTCGCTTTCATCATTCAACGTGTAATCATTATTTTTTGCTTTTGGTGTAAGTCTTACATGTTTGTCACCATGTTTCGTTTCTCGATGCTTTTTAGATGGATGCCAGAACAGGATGTCCTCGTAAGGATGCTGAAAACCGCTAAATCCAATGACTTCCTTAACTAGGACATAATCAATAAACTGATCTCCGCGAACATACAATTCGACAGGACCAATTGGTAGCAACGCTATATCAAGAGGTATCCCCTTTCTCAGGGTTTTATTAGGGTTCTGTGGGGAGTCCTTAATCGCTTGACTGAATATCAAACGGTACACAGAGTCCCACATGGATCGAATACTTTGATCCATGTAGATCCATGAAAGATGCCGGGCATTATTTTCGGTGGCTAGTTTGACAGGAACACGTAGGCTCATATCAAAATGTAGTCTTTTTCCGTCAACTTGACTGTTATCTACAAGCAGATCCAGGCCATGAGGTTGGAGCAAATACGTGGCAAGATTTTGAGAATTAATGAACATGGCTCGGACGAGTTCAATAACGGGAATACAATATGTATACCGATCTACTTGAAACTGAATGACCTTCTGCAAACCCAACTCAGGATTTTTCCCGAAATCAATTAACCTTTTGGGAAGTTTGAATCCGTTTGAAATCTTACCCTCACTGAAATTGTTTATCACCAGCTTATATGTAGAGCCGCTTAGAGGCTTGATTGGATCGCATTTTCCATTCAAATAGATTTGGCCAATACGAAAATGGGGTAAGGTACCCCATGGATATGACACAATCTTGAGCTGACTCGTAGCTGTTCGGAATGCGACCCGTATTCGCCAATTCCCCCTGTAATCTATATATGGGGAACCAAACCAAACTAGTTCAACTTCCTGATTTATTGGAAATGGCCACGAGCGTAACGTTAATGGAGCCATGGTGTCACCTCGTTTGACGAGAATTCGGAAGTGCCAACTCCAATGACAATACAGCGATCAAGTTCAGCTGATACTTCCGGAGAAAAGCCTGGGCTCAAACCCGCTTTTTTAATTAGTTTCCACCTTTTCAAAGGCCATTCATCACTCATCTGATCTGCAGCCCATTGTACCCTTCTAATTTGAAATTCTGTTACAGATTCAAGGTGCGGTGTTAAAATCTTCATCGTGATGGGGAGTCTATGTTTGTGTTTTTCAAGTAAGCTAAGCTTTCGAATTCGCTTGCCAATCGCTGCGATTGTAACTCTTGTTGGTTTGGCATGATTATCCGATAACATCGCCTTGCACGCTTCCTCCACTAGCCAACTTAGCTCCAAGTCGCGTTTCTCCCAATCAACACGTTTGTATGAACGAGGTCTAGCCTTACGGGAAACAATAGACTTGGCTTCTTTGTTTGCTTTCGATACTTCTATATTTCGGTCAGTCTCTGCACCATTCGCATATTTAATCACTGTATTCGTATCGACACCTAGTACTTTTGCCGAAGCTCGGTAAGAGAGACCCTTTGATTGACATTCCTGTAGTTTGCGCGTCCATATAAGACCAAAAGATGTAATTCGACCTCTTCTAAAGCGATCATCTTCCGTTTGATCCGGTCCTCTTCTTGAATAGGAAAATCCGCATTCACAAATAAATGTTCCGACAGGTTTTCCTGTATCTGTACACCGGGAAATCTGGCAGATTGTAATAACGCGGCGTTTGTAATGATCCGCTGCCTTATTGAGACAAGGCCAAGGTTTTTTTCCAAATGGAGCATACGCTTGTCCAGATTGTTCCAAAAATGAATGGAACGAACCATATAAAAATCTATAAAGGAGTATCATCCGTAGGGGGTGTACCGCACGTCTCACCGAAACTCTTGTAGCTAGTGCCAGCCAGGAATAATCATTTCGATGAGGAAGGCATTCTAGCATGGCCAATAAACTTTGCCCGTAAAATCGAACAAATTGCTCCTCAAGCTTTTGTTGGCGAATTCTCATCCCGCCCGTTACAAATCCTTGTTCCACCATGCGAGTCATGATGATGTCTCTAGATTTATGTAGTTCAAGCGTCTCTTTTGTTTGTATAAGCATTTGAATGTCCAATGCCACTTCGATGAGATGATTCAAGACTTGATCCGGTAATCTATCAGCAATCGGAACGGAACGAAACATGGATTGGGATATGGGCAGTATCGTCAATCCAAATCGTTCTGAGACGGGATAAGTGATCTTATGTAGGATGATCTTGTGCCTCGGACAAACCCAAACACCAGGCAGCTGATGAATGCGATGCCAATACGGCTCACCAAATTGTTGAATGTCATGTTCATAACATGACAGGCATAATCGCAAATCGCTGCTTCTTTCCATCGTACTTGCTGTAATACCCACAAGTGTATGTATCCCGGATCCATTCTGACTTTTCATAAGCTTCCGCAAACGATTAGCCCTATTTTTCGGTAGAAAGGGGGCATAGAAAGGATATAAGGTATGCCTGACAATCCACTGGTCGGCTGACGCATGAACAGACCCGTTTCTTGCTGCCAGTATATTCAAATGACTGGGCAGATCAATGGTTGGGATGACATTTTCCGTACCGAATATCTCCCTAAGTGTCCACTTGGGGCTCGTATTATTGGATCTCAAATGATACCGCGTAAGAACACTGTATAATAGTTCATCTGGGTAGGGGATGGGGAGATTGCAGTGCTCGATCATACCTTCACATCCTTATCCTATAAACTCCAATGGATTTTTAATATATCCCGCAGCTTTAAGTGCATCGTGTGCGGTCCTTTTTTTCTTCTTCCCTTGGACAATAATTACTCTCAAATCATTCGGTTCCGTAGGGCTGATCTTGGTTTTATTTCGTTGCAGAGTCGGTTTATTTTTTACCGATTGTTGCATTTGCAGGGCTATTTTTAGTGATTCTTTATGAAGATCTATTGTATCCAGTTCATCTAGATGTTTGTTAGTGACTTCTTCAGCTGCTTTATGTGCGATTGAAGCATCTATCCCCGCCTCGATAAGCCAAGCGCTGGCCTCATTGATCGTTTGCTCTTTCACATCATAGCCAAGTTCATTGCGGATCAGCTCTAATCGCTCCGCTTGGCGTTGCTCGGCTTCAATACGATTCAGGTAATCGTCAATCGATACACTATCGTAGATATCAGCAAATTTTTGAATTTGGCTCTTCTTTCCGGAACGCAATGCCTCTAACGCAGGTCGAATCAAAGTGAGTCGATCTTTTGCGACAGAACGCATTAATTCAGGAGTCATGCGATCCATTTCTTTATCCAAAGCCCTCCACTGGGTGAGCATGAATAATTTGATTGCAATATCTGAAATGCCTTGAGTCTCATCGTACATGACATCGATGAATGTCTGATCTAATTCAGCCAATGTATCCGTCCATTGATATTTCCATAAACCTTGCAGCAACCATTCCCATTCGTCATCTTTATTGAAATGATGCCAAGTCGCATCCCCTTGGCCACTATTACGCCTTGCATTGCGAAACTCACCATTCAGCGCGGGAAGAGCTTTGTAAGTGCCGACTAGAACGACGGGCAATCCAATCGTATTAACGAGCTGAACGAAAAAGTTAAGCATCTGTGCCGCTCGGTCATCTTTTGCTTCTTGCAAGTTCTGAATCTCATCAATGACTAGTACACCTAAGCAATGTACAGCGGCTGCTTGAGCCATAATCGGGAGGAGCTCATCCGGAGATTTCGTTGTGTTTTTCTTATAATATGTAGTGCCTACCAAGCTATCCACCGCGAGTAGAAAGTTAAGACATAACCCCCTTATGGAACCATCATGAGGGCAATCCATCTTCAACCAAACAATTTGATAGGGGGCTGGTAGTGCTTTTCCTTGATACTCACGATGTAGAATCACTTGTGGATACATTTGCAGAATACGCAACAAACTACTGGATTTGCCAATGCCCGATATACCAACTAAGGCAAACCCCGCAGAAGTTGGTGTGTTGACAGGATACCCACTTGTATTTCCCTTCATAATAAGTTCATAAGCATCCTTACGGGCTCTAAATGCATAATTAGGGGTAAGTGGATTGCGGCCCACATAGCCATCCCTAATCAGCCTTGAAATGCTTTGTTGCAATTCCAAATGTCTCGATAAAGGTCTGAAAAAATCTCGAGAAATACGCTGGACACAATGCAGCCGAAGATGTACGGGCAGTTCACGTTCAGATGCGCTGTAAATGGGTTTGGAAGCCAGTTGATTCACGACCGTCTTATCATCCCATATTGGCGGTAGCGCTTCTAACAGGGGATTGCCTCGATAGTCTTCCAATAACGGATCCTGATAGTCTGCTTCAACGAATTCTCCGCGAGTAAAATGGAATAAAGATACGTCGAATTCACTCATTCTTCATCACCAACTTCTGTCATATATGCTTTTATCTTAGATAACTTATCCGCTGCTGGAATATACTCTTGTTTTCTTTCAGTGCTCTCCTCCCGATTCATTGGAACAACGTTATTCATTGAACTTTTTGGCGTTAGAGCCCGATCCGATAGTTGAAAGGTTTCTTGTTCGCGATTCAATTGATTCTCATTCGTTCGATATTTTCTCGTTCCCTTAACACGCTGATGATTGCTTTCATCACTTTGTTCAATTGCCGCATTTGTTTTCTTTGCTGCCGTTTCAACAATGGCCTTCGTCTTTGCATCGAGCTCCATTTTAGACATCATATTGTCTACCTCATAATGTCTCCCTTGGTATTTCTCGATCTCAAGTAGATCCTCAACTTCCTCAAACCGTTTATGAAAGAAACGCTCTTCCCGTTCAAGCAGGGTACAAGTTTCAAAATGATAACCATGATCCAACCATAAATAAATTTCATTTGTGGTACGTGGATCATAGCACACCTTAACCCGCCACGTTTTTCCTGCTCTCGCTTTAACGAACCATTGCTCGCGCATCGCTACATCACAACTGTAGTGCATGCCTTTAAACTGGATGCCCGCTGCGGTTACGGTAGCCTCTCCTTGAAGCATCAGATTTAACTTTACGATATTCTCTGGTTGTTTTTTCAAGCGTCCATTTCGATTGATTACACCCCAGTGCCACAGATCTCTTGGGATCGGCGTGACTTCATCTGCCACCATAAATTCATTACGGTCGTACCATAACATGTGATGGTGATTATTGTGATAGAGAACATTTCGAATCATGATCTCAGTAAACTCACGGAGAGTCAGTTTCGCATCGAGGCGGTAATCTCGCTCGCCACGTTCTCTATAGCGCTGTTTAATCGCTCCAGGGATAAATCGGATGCTACGCAAATTGGTGAGACGAAACTGTTGTTCAACGATGCCTTTCCAATCTGCGCGGTAGGGCGGAGCATTCTCGACATCCACGCCCAGCACATCAATCAATTGACTAGGTCTGCTGCCTTCGAGTTCGCCACGGTCTGCCGTCAGTTTCTGCGGCAAATGACTGCTAACCCACTCATCAGGTGCAATGTCGATACCATACTGAGCACAAAACTTCACTTTATCCATGGTGGTATTGGCTAATGCCATCATCGCTCCAATCCAGCTCGGTCCTTCTAATCCGATATAAATTCCTGCGATATATCGACTGAACACATCAATGACAATATAGATGATCGGGCGACCGATGATCCACTCCCGCCGGTACTCACTAACTAAGTAAACATCCGCAACAGTGGCATCAATCTGAAATCTAGAGCCTGGTCCGAAGCTCTCCAAAGTGGAACTTCCGAGAATGGGGCGGTAATCTAGGGCGAATCTCTTCTTGCCATGCCGTTTTATTAAGGAATCCTCCAAATCCATTTCTTTGCTGAACCAATATTTAAATTGTCCAAAAGTAGGTAGCTTATCTGGTGGAGGAAGAACGGGTATGAGCGCTTGTCCATCTCGACGGAACCCCGTCGAAAAGAACTTTTCAAGCGTCTGCTGATAAGCACGCTTAAGCGGGGCCTTTTCTTTGTTGTTATAAAATAATCGAATGCCTGAACGCAGCAATTGTTTCATTTCTTCATCAATATTAATTCCTACAGACCCATCTTCAAATTTCCTAGGTCTTCCTCGTTTAGCATCTTTCGGAGCTCTTTCACTTCCGAAGCTGCCACTGTTTTTGTAATGAGGCAATAAGGCATTTTTCATTTTCCCTCCCTGCCAATATCTTCGTAAATAGCGATAAATAGTGCTTTTGTGTAGCCCTGTCTTTTCTTGAACATCTTTGATCATGGGGCCTCTTAAGGTTTTTTCAAAGCATTCCGGCTCCTGTAACACCATGTCTTTAATCGCATCCCATGCTTTATCTCGAATGGCTAGTTGATCATGTTCAATTGAAGAGTCGGTGAATGGAATGTTGTCATTAATCCATTCCACTGGTTTGCACAGATTTGACTCGAATCCAGCAGTATACTCGGAGTACGATTTCATCATTGGTAACGCCTTATTATCACTTACCGCAATACAATAAACCGTATCGTCAGAAGGGGATACCCATAATATCCGTTCAATATGACGTTCCTCTGAATCTGTCAGTAGCCATTCGACTACCATATTTTCATAGATTGGAAACATGGTCTTCATCCTCCTTTCGCAAACTGTTCCATGGTTGGATTCACTTCAAAGTTTGTTGCAGCAAGTGTTGGAATGATTCGCTCATTCATATCTACGCTCCATATTTTCCGTGCGATAAAATAGCGGAACATGGCGAGTGATGTTCCAACTTCCAGTCCTAACTGTTCATCACAGGTTAAACAGGCTTTTGAAATTTTTTCACCATCATGCAAACGGTTTGAAAGTCTTTGTTGTAAAGCCTGTACAGCATAGGGGCCTAATGCTGCCACATCGTCATTATGGTACTCTTTATGTACCCACTCGATATTTCTGATGAGTACGTCCGGCAAATCGTGTTCTGTAATGATCCCCCAATCGACATGATGTGTTTCCCAATACATTCGCTCTATTTCAAATTTGGCTATCGTACGTTCATCTTCTAGATCTGCTCGTGGCTTGACTGTTCTTGCAAACAGCTTGTCCTTGTAAGTAATCAAAAAGTCAGTCGTCATCACGATGGGTACTTTTGATTTGGGATCTTTGGGGTGTTCGATGCCACTTTTTTCGGCTATTATTAGTGTTTCTTCCAGCGGGAGGAGGGGGAATTGCTCGCGAATATCAGAAACGCCATCGGAGTAGTCCAGTAAATAACAATAATCACGCTCGATATCGGACAGAAGCTCATGTCTTCTGCCCGTTGTCCAACCGACACCACGCGTTGCTCTGCCTTCAGAGGGGACATCTTGAATCTTAATCCACGGAATATAGTCCGCACCTGTTCCTTGACCTCTACCTTCTCTAATGAACCTTTCAATCTTTGCCTCCGTCATCTCACGTTTCCGTTTGGCCATGAATCATTTATGTCCCGAAAATAAAGTCGTATCGCTCCTCCCTTTCTCCCTCACCTTCAAAAAGGCCCGCCGCTACGCCCTTTTCTGTCTATTCACTCTAATTTATCTGAAAACTTGAGCAAATTAAACTCGTATCAGGAGAGGCAGGGGGATAGACAGGGATTAGAGCTTCGGATGAGCTTGGGAATGCAATTTAAAGTCGTATCGAAGTGCAGGAAAAGGATAGGAACAAAATCGGGCTATCGGGCACAGAAATCGTCTAGGTAAATGCCCGAGAAAATGCCTGTGAGAGACCACTCCACCGCTTGAGAAGCCCTGAAACGCCTGAGAAAAGCTTCTGAGAACTGATTCAAGAAGAACCCTGCATTTGTCTGTATTTCCCTGAATAAATATCCCGAACCGCAAAAGAAAAGCCGAGCAACGATCAGGAAAACATCCTGAATCTGCTCAGCTCCGATACGACTTTTAATTGCTCCATACGAGTTTAATTTGCTCGGATACGACTTTATTTGCATTGCACACAACCAGCCCCCCTCCAACGCGCCCTTACTCCACCGTGACGCTCTTGGCCAGGTTGCGCGGCTTGTCGACGTCGTTGCCGCGGGCGAGCGCGGCGTAGTACGCGAGCAACTGCAGCGGAATCGCGGACAGCGCCGCGGTGAAAATCGGCAGCGTTCGCGGAATCGCAATGCAGAAATCGACCGATTTCTGCAGTTCGCTGTCGCCTTCGTTGGCGATGCCGAGGACGTAGGCGCCGCGGGCGGTAACCTCGCGGATGTTGCTGACGGTTTTGTCGAACAAATCGTCCTGGGTCGCCAGCGCAATGACCGGGATGCCCTCCTGGATCAGGGCCAGCGTGCCATGCTTCAATTCCCCGGCCGCGTACGCTTCGGAATGGATATAGGAAATTTCCTTCAATTTCAGCGAGCCTTCCAGCGCGGCGAAATAATCCAAGCCGCGCCCGATGTAGAACAAATTGTCGTGCGCGACAATTTGTTCGGCGGCGGCCCGGACCGCCTCGGATTGCCGCAGAAGCTGCTCCACCTGCTCGGGGAGCCGCTTCAACGCGGAAATCATGGCCTCCCGCTCGGCCGCGGGCCGGCGATCCCGCACCTCGGCCACATAGATCGCGAACAGGTAAAAAGCGATCAGTTGCGACGTGTACGCCTTGGTTGAGGCCACGGCGATCTCCGGCCCGGCCCAGGTCGCGATCACATCGTCCGCCTCGCGGGCAACGGTACTGCCCACCACGTTGGTGATCGCGAGCACGCGCGCGCCGCAGCGTTTCGCTTCGCGCAGCGCCGCCAGCGTGTCGGCGGTTTCCCCCGACTGGCTGACGACAATCACCAGCGTATTCGGTGTAATGATCGGCGACCGATAGCGGTATTCCGAGGCCAATTCAGCCTCCACCGGGATGCGCGCCAGCTTCTCGATCGCGTGTTTGCCGACCAGCCCGGCGTGATAGGCGGTCCCGCAAGCGACAATATGAATGCGCTCGATTCGACGAATATCCTCTTTCGACAAACTTAGCTCATTCAATTCGATATGCTTTCCGTCGCTGCCGATCCGGCTGCTCATCGTATCCCTGAACGCGGCGGGCTGATCGTGAATTTCTTTCAGCATGAAATGATCGTATCCGGCTTTTTCCGCCGTAACGATGTCCCAATCGACATGAAACATTTCCCGGGAAATGAGATTCCCTTCCAATGTCATCAGTTCTACGCTATTTTTCGTCACCACAGCCATTTCCCCGTCGTTCAAAATATACACATTTCGGGTGTATTCGAGGATGGCCGGGATGTCCGAACCGATAAAATTCTCGCCTTTGCCGACGCCGATAATCAACGGGCTGGCCAAGCGCACGGCGACCAATTTGTCCGGTTCGTATTCGCTGAGCACCGCCAGCGCGTAGGCTCCCCTCATTTGGCCAACCGCCTCGCGGACGGCCTGTACGACATCGCCGCGATAACACTCGGCGGTCAGATGGGCGATCACTTCCGTATCCGTTTCCGATGTGAAACGATGGCCTTTCGCCTGCAAAGCGTCCTTCAATTCGAGGTAATTTTCAATAATCCCGTTATGCACCACCGAAAATTTCATCGAATGATCGGTATGCGGATGGGAATTTTCGTCGGAAGGCTTGCCGTGCGTTGCCCAGCGGGTATGTCCGATGCCCGCCGATCCCCGCAGCGGCGACGCGCCCAGCTTCGACTCAAGCACCGCCAACCGGCCCTTGGACTTGCTGACTTCCAGTCCCTTGCCGGTCCAGACGGCAATCCCGGCGGAATCGTAACCGCGGTATTCCAATTTTTTCAACCCTTCGATCAATATCTTCTGCGAATCTCCGTTCCCGATATAGCCAACAATGCCACACATCTATTTGAATGCCTCCATTATGTTTGAATTTGCCCATGCCAAAACAAACATCATGGTTGGAATATTGTCCGGCCGGTCGCCCGACCGTTTTGTCCTCCAACGTGCGACAGTGATGATGGCTGCCGAGAGGTCCCCGCCGAATGTTTCGAACACCTCTACCTCGTCAGCTTTGGCCGTTCCCTCGGAACGAAGCAGCCGACCGGCTTCTATTCCCCGATCGATCTGCGGCGTCCGCCGCGAACGTACAAAGCTCTGGCGCTTGCTTGCTGTAACCTCCGCCCTCCTTTCTATCTCTTGAGTCCGATGTATCTATCTTATTCATTCTGCTTCCAGGATGCAACCGCTATTTGCGCTTCAGGCCAGTTCCGCCTGGATCACCTGCACAATATCGGCCACGCGCGATTCCAGTTCGCGCTTGTCCGGGCCTTCGGCCATTACGCGAATCAGCGATTCCGTCCCGGAAGGACGGACCAGCACCCGGCCGCTGTCGCCCAAATGCCGCTCGACATCGGCGACGGCTTGCCGCACGGCGGCATTGCCCTGCAATTTGGCTTTGTCTCCGACCTTGACATTGACCAGCACCTGCGGGTATTTCCGCATCATTTGCCGCAGCTCGCCCAGCTTCTTCCCGGATTGCCGGACCGTATCCACCAGTTGCAGCCCGGTGAGAATGCCGTCGCCCGTCGTGTTGTAATCGAGAAAAATCACATGGCCGGATTGCTCTCCGCCCAGATTGTACCCGAATTTGCGCATTTCCTCCATCACGTACCGGTCGCCTACCGCCGTCCTTGCCGTCCGGATGCCCAAGCCTTCCACCGCTTTGAAAAATCCGATGTTGCTCATCACCGTCGTCACGATCGTCCGCTGCTTCAATTTCCCTTTGCGGTTCATCGCCTCGCCGCAAATGCACAGAAGGAAATCGCCGTCGATTTCCGCGCCCGTCTCATCGACGGCAATCAGGCGATCGGCATCGCCGTCAAACGACAGCCCCATATCGGCTTGCCGTTCCAGCACTTCCCGCCGCAGCGTTTCGGGATGGGTCGAGCCGCAACGGTCGTTGATGTTCAGGCCGTCGGGCTCCGTCCCGATCGTCACGATGTCCGCGCCCATTTCGCGGAACACTTTCGGAGCCAGCTCGAACGCCGCGCCATGGGCGCAGTCCAGCACGATCTTCATGCCGTCGAACCTCGAATCGCACGTCGTTTTCAAATAGTCCAAATACCGATATTTGGATTCGGCATCCTCGCGCACGCTTCCCATGTCCCGGCCGATCGGCCGCGGCAGCTCATCCTGGGCCATGTCCATCAGGCGCTCGATTTCCAGCTCGGTCTGATCGAACAGTTTAAACCCGTCCCGGCCAAAAAATTTGATCCCGTTGTCCTCCACCGGATTGTGCGAAGCGGAGATCATCACGCCCGCGTCCGCCTCCAGCAGCCGGGTCAAATAAGCGACCGCCGGGGTCGTCACCACGCCAAGCCGGATCACATTGGCGCCGATCGACAACAGCCCGGCCACCAGGGCCGCCTCCAGCATCGGCCCGGATATGCGCGTATCCAAGCCGATGACCACGTTCGGCTTCTGCACCTGTCCGGCCAGAACATAGCCTCCGCAGCGCCCGATTTTGTAAGCCAATTCAGGGGTCAATTGCTGGTTGGCAATCCCCCGCACTCCATCTGTTCCGAAATATTTCCCCATCGCTCTCTCTATTCTCCTTCCGGCGACTGTTCCTGTTGTCCCGGTGTATTGTTTGCGCTGCCGGCTTGCGTCTTCGGTTTAATCTCCACGGTTGCGATCAGGTCCTCGTCCCCGACCTGCTCCACATACGGCGGCAAATTCAGAACGAGCGGCAAATCATGCTTGCCCTGCGGCAAATTGCTCGCATCGACGAACACCTGAATCTCCTCCGGCCTTATTTTCTCCAATACTTGCGCGGCGCCCTTCAGCGTCAAATTGATCTTGCCCGATTCGGGATCGATTACCTTCGTATCATATTCATCGTTTTTGCCGCTGATGCCGATATTCATATTCTCAAACGTTCGGGCGGCGGAAGGAACGATTTTCAGATTGATATTTACGGTTTTAGGCTCGATCCGGTTCAATTTGTCCTTGAGCGGAATGTCAATGGAATAAATTTTATCCGCTTTGAGTCCGTCCAGTTCGATCTGCAGACCGTCATAAAAATCAAGTTCGTCCAGTATATCCTGCGGACCGTATACCGTCACCTGATTGATGCTTTGCGTGTAGGAAGCGATGCTGTAGCCGTCCGGCAAATGCCCGGTCATTTTGATCTGCAGCGGCATCGTTTTAAACGGGCTGGTGATCGGCACCACCACGTCGACGACGGAGGGGGTAATCGCACCCGCGATTTCGTGGCCGCCGGCATTGTAGGCCACCAGCCTGACCTGCCTTTCCACCGCGGCTTCCGCGCCGCTAATATCGAAGTCGGCGCGCACGGAGGCGACTTCCTCCAGCCGGCTGCTGGGCACCGTCACATGCACGCGGTTCGGCTTGATAATCGGCGTGCCCGCTTTGTAGCCGTTGGACGGATGCCCGATCAAATCGATCGTGACCGGCATTTCCTTCTTGACCTTCTCCTCCGCCACCACCGTGACTTCGTTCGCAGGCAAAATCTCCACGCTGAGATCGGAAGGGAACCCGACGGGCTGCAGCTTCATCGTCTGCACGCCCTTGGTGACCGTGGAGAGATCCAACTGGATTTTGGAATTGATGGTGCTGACTTTATCCGTATTCCGGCCGCGAAGCCGAACGCTGACCTCCGCCGGCGTAATCGATTTAATCGAAAATTGACTTTCATCCAGATTGATTTTGTCGATGCTGACATCGTTGATCGTGACCGTCTTGATCGTCGGGGAGGCGCTTTGCTGCGTCGGAGGGGATTCATCCAGATGGACCACGGCCCAAAGCAGAATAGCCAGCGCCAGCGCAAGGATGCGGACGACATTCACATTGCGAAGCCATCTATCCATTCTGGCCACCTCGCTTTCTCCAGAAAGCGGTTCGTTCTTTTGCCCCGCTGTTCGATCGCAGTTCGTCAAACAGCTTCGAAATCAGCGACTCCTCTTTGATATCCCGGACAATTTGCCCGTTCATGGCCAGCGAAACCTGGCCCGTCTCCTCCGAAACGACCACCGAAATGGCGTCGGACACTTCGCTCATACCGATCGCCGCGCGATGGCGGGTTCCCAATTCTTTACTGATAAACGGATTTTCGGATAAAGGAAGATAACAGCCGGCGGCCATCAACTGGCTGTTGCGGATAATGACCGCACCGTCATGAAGCGGAGTGTTGGGGGTGAAAATATTGATCAGCAATTCCGAAGTAATCGTGGAATTCAATTTGATGCCCGATTCCATATAGTCGTTCAATCCGGTTTCCCGCTCGAAAACGATCAGCGCGCCGATTTTCCGTTTGGCCAAATAGTTGACCGATTTGATGATTTCCCCCACCCTTTGGGTAAAATCATGCTCCTCTTCCCCGGAATTGCGGGCGAACAGCTTTCCTCTTCCCAACTGCTCCAGCGCGCGCCGAAGCTCCGGTTGAAAAATAATGATGACGGCCAAAACCCCGAACGTGAACATTTGGTTCATCATCCACTGCAGGGTTTGCAAATGAAGCCAACTGCTGAGCGCCCAGGTGACGACCACCACGAAGATGCCTTTCAGCAATTGAATCGCGCGGGTGCCGCGTACAAGCAGGATTACTTTATAAATAACATAGCTGACAATTAAAATATCCACGATATCGTAAGGAGTGATTTGTGTTATGTAATCCATTGACATGCCCCCAAGCAGTTTCTCCCAATGCATCCACGATTTTTACTAAGTTCATCATATCACAAACCACTTCCTTATGCCTATTCGGTCAGGGATGTAATAAATTGGCCCACCTGGTACCACAGCCAATTCAGCGCGTGGTTGATCCGCGTCGTCTGGCCTGAAATATACGCGGTGGAAGCCAGATGCATTCGGCCGTCTATAACGACCAGATCGCCCTGAATATTGCCATCGACCTGAATCTCGCCGTGCTCGATAAACAAATTGCCCTCGACGGTATGCCCCGCGGGCACGATCACCTGATGACCCCGGATCACCAGTTGGTCCATATGGTTCCCTTTGACGACCAGCTCGGACGGCTGGTTCCAGCCGATCAGCAGCGCGCCGAACATCACCGCAACGAACATCACCGCCGCGGATACGGCCGGATGGCGGCGAATCAGGCGCATCCAGTACTTCTTGCGGGGCCGGCGCGGGAGCGCCTGCATGATGCGCTCCGCCATCCCATCGGGCACGGGCGATGCCGGCAAGGCATGAACGAGCGCCTCGGTCCGTTCCAATTGGCGAAAATGCAGCCTGCATTGGGCGCAATCCGACAGATGCCGGTTCATCTCCAGCAGCTCGGGGCCTTTCAGATCCCCATCCAAAAATTCATGAATTAAAGGGAGGGCGTCTTTGCAATTCATGACCCTGCCTCTCCTTTCTGATCTTCCTCGCAATCCCGTTACCATTACCATACGTACGGGCGACGAATTTGTTTCAACCCCGCGCGCGTTTGAAAGCTACACCAGGTTTTCCGCCGCCAGCGCTTTCCGCATAAATTCCCTGCCCCGATGGATCCGCGTTTTGATCGTCGTAATCGGCAGCCGCAAAATCTCGCTGATTTCATGCAGGGACAGATCGTGCAGATACCTCAAAACCATAATCGATTTATATTTTTCCGGCAGCCGCTCCATTGCGCTGCGAATTTGAGTCTGGGTTTCGGACAGAAGCAGTTGCTCTTCGGGGGAGGCGTCCTGCGCCGCAAACAGATCATGCCAATCCCCGCCCTCGCCGTCGCTTAACTCCGCGTCCAGCGAGAAATTGGCTTTCCTTTTGCGCAGCCGGTCGATGCACAAATTCGTTCCGATCCGGTAAATCCAGGAGGAAAACTTCTGCTCCCGGTCGTATTTGCCCAGGTTTTCAAACACCCGAAGAAACGTCTCCTGAACCACGTCTTCGGCCTCCTGCCGGTTATTCAGCATGCGGTAAGCCAGGTGGTATATTTTCACCTTGTACAGGTTCACCAGCTCGGCAAATGCTCTGCGGTCGCCGTTCTGCGCCAATTTTGCCAATCTTGATTCAATCTGATCCACTGCCATCCCCCTGCTTTGTCCGCCCCTACGACGAACCGCTCCTCTTTTGCGCCGCCGCGATGCCGGCCAGAATCAGCCCGATTCCCACCCACTGCGGCCAGACGATCATTTCATGGACAATAAAAAAGGCGCCGATCACCGCGACCGGCAGTTCGATCGAACCGAGCACCGCCGCCAGCGCCCCGCCAATTTTAGGAATTCCCCAATTGAACGCCGCCGTCGGAATCACCTGTCCCAGCAGCCCCAGCAACACTCCCCAGCCGACCAGAGCGGCCGACTCCGGGGCGACCAGGTCCGCGATCGGATAAAGCAGCACAATCAGCGGCAACGCCGACGTCAGCATCACCGCCGACTTGATCACATAGTCCAGCTTCGTGCGAACCCTGCCCGTCATCACGATGAACAGGCTGTACGTGACCGCGGCCAGCAGACCGCAGCCCACCCCTTTGACGCTGGCTCCCGCCTCCGCGCCCGCGTGCAGCAAATCGACCGTCAGCACCGTTCCGGCCAGCACCAAAACCACCGAAACGATCTCATGCGCCGTAGGCCGCCGCCTGTCGATCACCAGCTCCATGAGCAGCGAAATCCAGGTAAACTGGAACAACAGGACGATGACCAACGAAGCTTTCATCTCCGATAAGGCCATGTTGATCAACACCGTCGTTGACGAAATGCCGATGAGCCCGATGAGCGACAGGCGAATCCAGGGTCCGCGAAACGGGTTCATCCACCGTTTGGGCCGGCCGGCGGCCAGGAGCCACATCAGCACGGCGCCCAGCGTCAACTGCGCGGCGCTGATCTGGGAGGCCGACCAGCCTCCCCCGTACGCCAGCTTCGTCAACGGCGAAAGCATGCCGTAGCTGGCGGCGCCGACCAGAACAAGGATCATTCCCATTGTGCGGTTGTTTTGATCATTCAAGGCCGAACAAGCCCCTTCCCGGTGAAAGGTCGATTGCAGCGTCCGTTCGGGATCGCCGATTCCATCGCCAGGCGAACCGCGACTGCCAAGCGAAGCGCAACTGCCAGGCGAATCGCAACTGTCAAGCGAACTGCAACTGTCAAGCGAACGCGACCGCCAAGCGAACCGCAACTGTCAAGCGAATGCGACCGCCAAAAGAACCCGGCGGATCAGCCGGTGTTGCGAAGCCCCGCAGCAATGCCGTTGATGGTGAGCAGCACTTCCCGCAGCAAATCCGGATCATCCTGGCCGTTGGCGCGCAAATTCCTTAACTCCGTTAATAATTGAACCTGTAAATAACTTAACGGGTCCACATACGGGTTTCTCAAACGGATCGATTCCTGGATCACCGGCACGTTGTCCAAAATTTCCTTCTGTCCGGTAATTTTCAGGATCAATTCGGAGGTCAGGCGGAATTCGCTCTCGACCATGGCAAAGATTCGCCGCTCCGCTTCCCTGTTCGAAACCATGCTGGCATATTCCCGGGCGATCAACAAATCCGATTTGGCCAAAGCCATCTGCAAATTATCGATCAGGGAATGGAAGAAAGGCCATTCCTCGTACATTTCCCGAAGCGCCTGCAAATTTTCCTCTTTATTCTGATAAAATGATTGCAATCCTGTTCCGGCGGCGTACCAGGCCGGCAGCAGGTAGCGGCTTTGCGTCCAGGAAAACACCCACGGTATGGCGCGCAAATCCTCCAGACGATCGCTGTTTTTGCGTTTCGCGGGGCGCGAGCCGATGTTCAGTTCCCCAATTTCGGGCAACGGCGTCGACTCCTTGAAAAATTTCAGAAAATCGGGATCGCGGAAAATCAAGTCCTGATATTTGCGCTGCGCTTCCTCCGACATGTCTCTAATCCGGCTTTCCCACTCTGCGTTGCTCGGGTCGCTCTGCGGGTTTCTCGCCGCCACCGCCGCGGTGATCAGCGCGGACGTGGCCTGCTCCAGGCTGCGATAAGCGATGCCTGGAAGCGCGTAGCGGGAGGACAGAACCTCGCCCTGCTCCGTAATTTTGATGCCGCCTCCGATCGTGTGCGGCGGCTGGGCCATGATGCTGCGGTTCAGCGACATTCCGCCCCGTCCAAGCG
>CAYYCV010000035.1:0-31115 GCA_964470405.1 uncultured Caryophanales bacterium | reverse complement strand
CGTCCACCGCCATCCCGATCCCCAGCACAAAGGCCGCGATACCGGGCAGCGTCAAGGTCGCATCCATCAAATAAAGGACGGCCAGCACAAGCCAGGTGTAGATAATTAAAGTAATCGAGGCGATGACGCCGGGAATCCGGTAGAAAAACAGCATGAACAGAAGGATGAAAATCGATCCGACCAAACCGGCGACCAGGGTTTGATGCAGGGAAAGCTGCCCCAGGCTGGCGCCTACCTTCTGCGTATACACTTCCGTCAAATTCAAGGGCAAGGCGCCGAGATTGATTTTATCCCGCAAATCCTTCGCTTCGTCCAGCGTGCCCACTCCGGTAATCGAAGCTTCTCCGTTGTCCAACACCGATTGCACTTCCGGCGCGGATACCAGCTTATCGTCGAAGAAAATGGCCAGTTGCCGATGCAGCAGCCTTTTGGAAACCTCGGCCAATTGCGCTTTGTCCTTGACCTTGATTTCAACGGTCGGCTGGTTCAAATTGCCGTATCCGATCGTCGCTCCGCCCTGCACGAAATCGCTGCCGTTCATTTCCACTTTGCAGTAATCGGTCGAGCTTGTACATCCGTCCGCGCTGCGGAATTGCAGTTGAGACGGTTTTTTCAGCAATTCGCGAACTTCCTGCTCGTTTTCCACCCCGGCCAATCTCACCCGAACGCGGCTGTTGCCTTCCGGGGTAATGTCCGGCTCCGCCACGCCGTGCGTCAGCGTGTTGATGCGCGTCGCCAGGCTCTTGGCCGTTTCTTCCAGCAGCTTCTTGGTTACGATCCCTTCTTTATCGATAGGTTCGGCATTGTACAAAATTTCAAAGCCGCCTTTTAAATCCAAGCCCAGTTTTACGTCTTTTACAATGGACGGGCTCGTCCATGCAATGATGCCGAATGAAACGATTACAACGAGTAAAAATGCGGCAATCCTTTTCCCATTCATTTTCGTCTTGCTCCCTTCGATCCTCAATATTCCTATTATACCCACCGTTGAAAAACGAGTCAATTTGTAATGCGACACGATACGACGCGCTAAAACTGAAAGTAGATAAAATTATAAGTTTCCCCCTTGGTAAAATAAATGACGATGAATACCAGAACGAGGTATACCAATCCCCTGACGGGAGCGGGGATCCAGTGCCACACCTTGCCGGATCGTTCCTCGTTCGACCGAATCCAGTGCTCCGCAATGTGCAGGGCATACAGCCCGCAGACGACCGGAAACAGCGAATGATGCGCCAGATCGTACACATTGGCTTGAACCATCTTCCGGGTCATGCTCCATCCCAAAGCAAAATTCGGGACGCGGAAAAACACCCAGGTCCAGACGACAATCTGAAAAAAAACGGCGACGGAGAAAAGATGGTAGACGTTGGTACGGCGCAATCGGTCGAGCCACGGCCAACGGTTCAACCACAGGCTCCACTTGTGCGCGATAAGCAAAACGCCGTGCAGCCCCCACCACAAAACATAAGTCCAGTTTGCGCCGTGCCACAATCCGGAAAGCACCATCGCCGCGAACAGATTGATCTGCCTGCGGGCTTGTCCCTTCCGGTTGCCGCCGAGCGCGATATAAATATAGTCCCGAATCCACCGCGACAGCGTAATGTGCCATCTTCTCCAAAATTCGGTCGGATTACTGCTGAGGTAAGGCGTGTTAAAATTTTGCGCCAATTGGACGCCCAGCATGAATCCAAGCCCCAGGGCCATGTCGCTGTACGCCGAGAAATCGAAATAGATCTGAAAGGTGAACAGGTAGGCCGCAATCCAGGATTCCGCGCCGGAAAGCGCGTGGGCCTTATGGAAGAGCGAGTCCGCAAGAGGGGCGATTTGGTCCGCCAGGACCACTTTTTTGATCATGCCGACGAAAAACAAATACAGCCCGTACTTCATTTCCGGCCATGAAACGCGCTTTCGGTCAAGCGCCTCCAATTGCGGGATCAATTCGTTGCCTCGCATGATCGGTCCCGCAATGAGATGGGGAAACATCGACACGAAGGTCCAGAACGTCAAAAAAGACCGGGTGGGAACGGTATCCCCCCTTCTCACGTCGATCAAATACGAAATCAATTCGAACGTGTAGAAGGAAATCCCGATCGGCAGCACGATGCTCGATTGAACCTCGTCGAACAGCCCCGGCGGAAGATGCACCAGTTCCTCCAACGAGCGCAATATGAACAAGGTGTATTTGAAAAAGGCAAGGTTCGCGATGTTGAGCAAAATGCCGGCCCAAAAAAGCCGGCGCCATCTCCTCATCCCGTGGATGATCAGGAAAGTCGCCACGGTGACGACGATAAACAGCAGCAAAATCTTGAAGCCGGAAAAGCCGTAAAACACCGCGTTGGCCAAAGCCAGGACGGCAAGTCTCGAACGCTTGTACAAGTAAAAAAGAATCGCAACCGCGATGAAAAAAATCAAAAAATTAGGCGAATGGAATAGCACAGCCACACCTCATACACAGTTTAAAAATTCGACGGCGCCTCAGATCAACGGCCTTCCCGGTCTCCGGCTTTTTCGCCCCCGCTCAGTCAAAGCGGGCTCCCTTGTAAGCGCTCAGCGTCATCCAATTCATGAACTGCGTCGCTTTCAAGGACAAAATATCATTCACCACCCGATGCAGTTGGGGAATCCCCTCCGTATATTTGATGCTGACGCAATTCCATATATCCTTGCCGGTGACCTGCTCGTAGCCCAACATTTGAAATTCCTCCGCCTTGCTCAAGCAAAGCTCCTCAATGATCCGATTCAATTCTTCTTCCGAGAAAACTTCGATGCCGCTTTGCAACTCGCTCACCGTCAAACCACCCCCGCCTTTAACTATATTGCATTCGCCAACCATCGTCAAATTCCCGTCTCCCTTTGCCTTCCCCCCCCTCCGCGTCCCTGTCCGCTTCCATCCGTCCGCGGGCAGACCCGGGGGGCAAATTTGTTGCATCAGCCTGTACAACTCCGGCATATCCATTAATAAAGCGGGACAGAAAGAGGGAAAAATATGAGCGTACGAACAAGGCAAACTTTTATTCAGGGGACGATGATTTTGCTGGCGGCGGGCATCGTCAATCGATTGCTCGGCTTCGCGCCGCGCATCATCCTGCCGCGCATCATCGGAGCGGAAGGGATCGGGCTGTATCAGATGGGATACCCTTTTCTGATCGTGATCCTGACCCTGATCAGCGGCGGCATCCCTTTGGCCGTGGCCAAGCTGGTGGCCGAAGCGGAAACGGCAGGGCAGGAGCGGCAAGTTCGCCGCATCCTGAAAACCGCCTTATCCCTGACAACCGGGCTCAGCCTGCTGTTCACCGCCTTGTGCATCCTTGCGGCCAAATGGATCTCCACGCATTTGCTGACCGATGCGAGAGTCTACTATACGTTTCTCAGCATGAGCCCGATTATCTTGATGGTCGGCATCTCCTCCGTGTATCGGGGGTATTACCAGGGACGCCAAAACATGATCCCCACCGCGGTGTCGCAGGTGGCCGAAACGGTCGCCAGAATCGTATTCAGCCTGCTGCTGGCCTACCTGGCCGTGCCCTATGGAATCGAATACGCCGCAGCGGCAGCCATGGCCGGAGTGATGATCGGCGAAGCCTTCGGCATGCTGACGCTCTTAAACCACAGCAGAAAAGAGAAGGCTTCTCCCACCGCGCCATTGCGCGCCGAAAAAGGGCCGAAACCGGCGCATTCCGGCGTTTGGAGCAAGCTGTTAAGCATCAGTCTGCCGGTAACGTTCAGCAAGCTCGTCGGATCGGGCTCCTACTTCCTGGAATCGATCATGATCGTGCAAAGCCTGGCCGTCGCAGGGGTCGCCACCGCCGCGGCCACGGCCCAATACGGCATTTTGCAGGGCATGGTCATTCCGATCTTGTTGCTTCCGGGAGCCCTTACGTACTCCTTGTCCATCTCGCTCGTTCCGTCGCTTTCGGAGGCCGCCGCGCGAAACGACCTGAAAACGATCCACAAGCGGCTGCACCAATCGCTGCGCCTCGCTCTGGTTACGGGCGCTCCCTTTGCGGTGGTCATGATGATGCTGGCCGAGCCGCTTTGCTACTATTTGTATCGCGACGCCGAAGTCGGACGGATGCTGATGATCATGGCCCCCGCAGCCTTGTTCATTTATTGCCAGTCGCCGCTGCAGGCCGCTCTGCAGGCGCTGGACAGACCCGGAACCGCGCTGCTCAACACGTTCGTCGGCGCATGCGTCAAGCTCGTGCTGATCTATTTGCTGGCATCGCAGCCCCGGTTCGGCATTGTCGGCGCCGTTCTGGCCATCAACACCAATATGATCCTGGTCACTTTGCTGCACTGGCGCAGCGTCGTCAAGCTGCTCGGTTTTTCCCTGCGGCGGTACGACCTGATCAAGATCGGCTCGGCGATGATGCTGATGGGAATCGCATGCTACGGGCTGATGCACTATCCGTGGATCGATTCGAATTTCGGCCGATTCGCCGTCTCCGGCATGCTGGGAAGCGCGCTGTATTTCGGCTGCATTCTCCGTTTCGGCCTGGTCGAAAAAAACGATTTTTCCCGGGTGCCGCTGCTGCGGAGAATCATCAAACCGCGCTAAAAGCCGCTCCGGCCGCCGCTCATTTCTTTTTGTCGACAAACAGCAACCCGCGGTGATCAATCGTGCAAAAAAACACCTCTTTCACATCGTGAACGCCTTTGCCCTGCAATTCATTTTTCAGCCAAAAGCGGGTTTTTCCGATTTTTTGCAAATTGGCTTCCTGCACTTTTCCGTCCATGATTAACGGAAGCGGAAGCCCTTCGTAGCGCACGCGGCCGTCCGCCGAATCGTCCTTCGCGGCACTCCCCTGCCGAGGCCCCCCGCCGGCGTTCGCTTCTTCTTTTTTCACCACCGTCAGTTTGCCCGTCGTTTCGAGAATGGCAAATTCGACATCGCTGACATTGCTCACATGATTTTGACGCAATTGCAGCATCAAATCGTTCAGGGTATAGCGCTGCCTCCTCATTTCCCGGCGATTCAACCGGCCCTTCCGGATAATAAAGCTGGGCTGTCCGTCGAACAACTCCCGCAGCGTCTGGCTTTTCAGCGAAACCAAAGCGATCAGAATCTGGATGCACACGAGGGTGATCATCGGAATCAACCCTTCGTACAGCGGTCTATGTACGTCCTCGATTACAAATACGGCGATTTCGGCGATCATGATCGAGATGACCAAATCAAAGATGGACAATTTGCCGATTTCTCTTTTTCCCATGATCCTTAGCATCACAAACACCACGAAATAGATCAAAACGGTTCTTGAAAAAAAGGCCCAAATGTCCATTGAAACCGCCCTCCGAACTGAGTTTCACCTCGTATTCTGACCTGCGGCGGGACGGATCATGCAGCGGAACGTTGCTTAAATGTTGGGAATTGCGGTACTATTCGCGACGGCTTGACCATACAATATGAAGAACAAACTCTATGGGATGGAGGGTTGATCCGATGAACAAGGTCGATCAGGGCAAACCATCTGCGTTCCCCTTGTTGTCCGGTTTATTTTACGCCTTTTTGTGGATGGGTCTTGCCGCTTTTGTCATTTCCATGCTGCTGCTTTTGACGGGCATGAAGGAGCAGTCCCTGACGCTGTACGCCTATCTGATTCACGGCTGGTCCACCTTGGCCGGCGGCTTCGTCAGCGGCAGAAAATCCGGGAGCAAAGGCTGGTATATCGGCGGGATGCTCGGCATACTGTACGCCATCGCCGTCATACTGATTTCATTTTTGGGATTTGACGCGCCGATTCGGCTATCGACGCTGTATTTGCCCGCTCTGGCTTTCACTTTGGGCGCCCTGGGCGGCATGGTTGGCGTAAATTCAAGAAAATAAAAGAATAGGCGATTTGCAACTTTTCTCAGGACTGTGATATACTGTTTTCGCTCATCATACCGGAGAGGAGCGGCGACGGCATGTATGTCTTCGAATCCATGCACCATGTCAGTCTTTTTATCGCGTTGACCGTATTTGTCATCTTCCTTGCAGCCTCGGGCAATCCTTTCGTGACGGCGGGACGGTTTGTCCATCAATGCTTCACGGATCGAAAATTCGCGATCCACTTTTTGGCTGTGATCGCCATTTTATTTTTCAATAAATACGAGCTGTGGGTGGAGAAAGACCTGAACTTTCACGCCGACTTCACCCCCGACATTTACAAGCTGGAAGGAAACATCGTCGCCGTGTTTCAACACTGGTTTGAAAATCCGCTGTTGACCAACTTCGCCACCTTCTTTTACGTGGTGGTGTTCACCGCTTTGATCGCCGCTTCTCTCGGCCTGTACGCGCATCCAAAAAGCAGGCCGTTGTTCTACGCTTTTTGTTACGCAATCATCATCAACTATATTATAGCGATTCCGTTCTATTTATTTTTTCCGGTCGATGAAGTGTGGTCTTACAATCCGCAGGTCCGGTTCCTGATTCCGGACGTATTTCCATCGTTCGAGCACAGCTATCGGGCGTTATCCGGGATCAACAACTGCTTTCCCAGCTTGCACACCTCGATCTCCGCCACGGTCGCCCTGCTCGCCCTGCGCTCGGGGAACCGCGTTTGGAGCGGACTGGCCCTGGCATCCTGCGGCATCATTATCTTCTCTATTTTCTACCTGGGCATTCATTGGCTGACCGATACGATGGGCGGGCTGGCGCTCGCTTTGTTCGCCGTGAAAATGGGCACCTTGATCAGCGGCAGACAACCGGCTTCGCATGCCTTGCCGCAACTGCTAAAAACACCGAATGCGACGAAATGACACACGGATGACATACGAAATGACATGCGAAAACATAAACACGCAAAAAAATACGAGCATCCCGAAAACGGGGGGCTCGTATTTGAATGGGCAGAACGCCGTTTGCTATGTATCTTTTATTTTTCTTCTGTCGCAGGCGAACTGACTACCCCATTGACCGCGGCGCGGTCGAAAGTGAGCTTGGTCGCGTCGTTCACCTTGATGACCACCGTATCGTCGGTAATTTCAAGAATAGAACCGTGAATACCTCCGATCGTGACCACCTTATCCCCTTTTTTCAAAGCTTGCAACATTTGGCCCCTGACCTTCTGCTTTTTTTGTTGCGGGCGGATCAGCAGAAAGTAGAATACCGCGAACATCAATACCAACGGAATGATGATCCCCGTCCAACTGGATGTTCCGGCTGCGTCGGCAGCGATGAATCCCATGGATTTCCCTCCTTTCAAAAACCTCTGTCATTGTCATTCAAGCCATACTCATCAAAAAACCGATCCCTGAAGTCCAGCAAGCGATCCTCCGCAATAGCCCGTCTGACATCCCTCATCAGTTGCAATAAGAAATACAAATTGTGGTAACTGGTCAAGCGGATACCGAGAATTTCGTCGCATTTCAGAAGGTGTCTGATATAGGCTCGGGAATAATGAGTGCAGGTCCAACAGCGGCAATTCGGATCAAGCGGGCCGAAATCGCGGGTATACGCGGCATTTCGCACAACGAGCCGTCCCTGGCTGGTCATCGTTGTCCCATTGCGGGCAATCCGGGTCGGAAGCACGCAATCGAACATATCCACCCCGCGAATGGCACCTTCGATCAAAGCGTCGGGAGAACCGACCCCCATCAAATATCGCGGTTTGCCGGACGGCAAAACGGGGGTGACTTCCTCCAACACTTGATACATCAGATGCTTCGATTCTCCAACACTCAACCCTCCAATAGCATACCCCGGGAAATCCATAGAAGTCAACTCCAACGCGCTTTGTTTGCGCAGATCGGGAAAAACGCCGCCTTGCACAATCGCAAACAAGCCCTGATCCCTGCTCCGGGAATGGCTGTTCAAGCATCGTTCCGCCCACCGGGTCGTGCGCTCGAGCGAGGCTTTGACGTAATCGTATTCGGCCGGATAGGGCGGGCACTCATCGAACGCCATGATGATATCCGCACCGAGCGCATTTTGAATCTCCATCGCTTTTTCCGGGGAAATAAACAGCTTGTCGCCATTTAAATGGGAGCGAAACTCCACCCCTTCCTCACGGATTTTGCGCATTTCGCTTAAACTGAACACCTGAAAACCGCCGCTGTCCGTCAAGATGGCCCGATCCCAGTTCATGAAACGGTGCAATCCCCCGGCTTGCTCGACAATGTCGTGGCCCGGCCTTAAAAAAAGATGATACGTGTTGCCCAGGATCACATGCGCGTCCATCTGCGCCAATTCCTCCGGGCTGATCGCCTTCACCGTCGCCAGCGTCCCGACCGGCATGAAAGCGGGCGTGTCGATCGTGCCGTGCGGCGTGTGGAGCTTTCCCAAACGGGCCCCGGACTGCTTGCAGGTCTTGATATGTTCATATGCAATAGCCATATTGTGATTTCTCTCCTAATTTAATGAATCAGCATCGCATCGCCAAAGCTGAAAAAACGATAGCGCGCTTCGATCGCCTGGCGGTAGGCCGCCATGATGTTGTCTCTGCCCGCAAGCGCGCTCACCAGCATCATCAAGCTCGATTTCGGCAGGTGGAAATTGGTCAGCAGCGCGTCGGTCATACGGAACGAATAGCCCGGATAAATGAAAATATCCGTCCAGCCTTGCGAAGGCTCGATCGGACCTCCCCCCCTCTGCGCGACCGTTTCCAGCGTTCGGGCGGAGGTCGTTCCCACCGCGACGATTTTTCCGCCTTCGCTCCGCGTCCGATTGAGAAGGTCCGCCGTTTCCTGCGGCAATTCGTAATATTCGCTGTGCATGGGGTGGTCCTCCACTTTGGCGACGGATACCGGCCGGAACGTTCCCAACCCGACATGCAGCGTAACATAAGCGATATGGACGCCCGCGGAGGCGATTTGATCCAGCAGTTCTCTCGTAAAATGCAATCCCGCTGTCGGAGCGGCGGCCGACCCTTGATGGCACGCGTACACCGTCTGATATCGGCTCTGGTCCTCCAGTTGCTCCTTGATATAAGGCGGGAGCGGCATCGTACCCAACCGGTCCAAAATTTCGTGAAAAATGCCGTTATACCGCATTCTCAAAATGCGGCCGCCCATCTTCGTCTCCGATTCGACCTCCGCCGTCAGCACGGCTTCGCCCCTTCCTTCAACGGAATGGGTTTCCAAGCCGAAATCGATCACCGTGCCGGCTTTCAGCCGTTTGGCCGGGCGCACCAGCGCCTCCCAGCGATCGCCCGCCAAATCTTTCAGCAGCAATACCTCCGCTTTGGCTCCCGTCCCCCTCTTTACACCATACAAACGGGCGGGGATGACCTTGGTATCGTTCAGCACCAAAGTATCGCCCGCCCGGAGAAAACCGGGAAGGTCCGAAAACCGGCAATGGCTGGTTTGCCCGGAAAGCTTGTCCAGGGCCAACAGCCGGGACCCGCTCCGCTCAGCCAAGGGAGTCTGGGCAATCAACTCTTCCGGCAGTTCGAAATCAAACCAATCGACATCCATGCCATCCATCAATCCTTCACTATGCTAACATTTTTGTAGTAGTATTTCAAAATTTTCTGGTAATCATACCCAAGCTCTGCCCAGGATTTCGCCCCCCACTGGGACATGCCGATCCCGTGACCGTTGCCGTAGCCGATGAAGCGAAACTGCGGCTCCCTCGCAGCAAGGCGAACCTGCTTTCCGGAATTGATCATAAACAGATTCGAATCGGTGAGCTGCCGCGGTTGGGATTGGGCGCCAAGAATATAGACAGGCCCTTTGGTTTCGGGAATATGCCGCACCGTTCCCCCGCTCCCGATCAGGCTGTACCTTCCCATTTCATCGACTTCAAACCGCGTGCTGGGCAGCCCGCCCATCGCGCCGCGAAGATTGTCCGGATTGCCCAACGCCACCGCCTTGCCGTTCGCCGCCACCTGCGTCGCCCGCAGAGACGGCCCTCTGGTCAACACCTCCAACGTTTCCAACGGGCCGGAAACCGATGCGCTGGCGCGGCTGTTGATGAAGCTCAACAACTCATTCGGCTGGAACGGGCCCCGAATCCAGTTGTAGGCATTGGATTCGATATCCTGCTCGAAATAAACGAACCGCTCTCCCGCATTCGCCTGACGAATCGCCGCGTTCCCCGCGTTATCGACATAAGGCGCGGGCCGCACATTGACACCGTCCTCGGTGACGGTGGCGTAAGGCAAACCGGCCGAATTCAATTCGCCGGTGCTCCGCACCAAATCGGAGCGAATGTATCCGACGGCGCCGTCCGGGAAAACCACCCTGTACCAGGGCAACCGGCCCTGCTGCGCATCCTGGTCCGGGCTTTGAACCGCCTGGATGTAATCGACCGGCGTTCCCCATATCTCGGAGGCGTCGGCGGTCATTCCCCCGCCGTTGGAGCTATAGAACGGCACGATGAGGCCGTTGCCGTCGGTCAACACTTCGCCGGCCGTTTGATCCACCGCGGCGACCGCGTTGCCGAATTCAACGCCCAGTCCGTTGTAGGCCTGATCAAAGGTCGTGTCGGAAATATGGGCAATCTTGTATTTCATGCCCAGCGTCAACGCATAGGTGCGGGCCGCGACGGCCTGCGCCTTCAACGCTTCCGGCGGCCAGCTCGAGCTTAGCTCGGTGCTGACGACGGAATAAAGATACTGTTCGAAAGGCAACTGGTTGATAACGGCCAATTGCTGATTATACTGGCTGACTTCGATGCTTCCCCGATAGACGCGATGGGACCGCTCCCATACTTCAATCCCTTGTTCGAGCGGGGATATCCACACTTTCGCTTTCGGATTGAACATATAGTGCGGCATGGCGGCAGAAGCCGACGCGGTCAGGGAAAGATCGTTTCGCCGCAGCAGGTAAGCCTGCTGCGTATCGACAGGAGCCAGCTTCAATTCTGGCCAAAGCTGCAAAGCCCGGTTTTTCACTTCGTTCAACTGCGCCTGGCTGGACGCATCCCCGAGCCAGACGGAATACGTCAGCTTGCCTTGCGCATTTTCCGCATAGGCGACCGCTCCGTACAGCCCCTTCTGGGCCAGGGCGGCCAATCGGAGCTCGGCGTCCTTCAAAGACAGGTAGGTGCCCGCATTCCAGTGCAGCGGGCCGGTGACCGCGATGCTGCCCGCCACCGACGGCGCTTTCGCCGCCACCCGCTGTTTGGCGGACGCCGCCGCCGCCGCATCGGAAAACGATCCGGCGCGCACTTGATAGACCGCCTGCCCGGCGGCGCCGACGGAAAACAAATACGGCTGCACGCCCGAGCCTTGCAACTGATTGTACACGCCGCGGGCCAGAGCGTAATCCGGCGTTTGCAGCACGCTCAGCCCGTATCCGTCAACGCTGCTGCGAACGGCCTGGTTTCCGTTCACCGTCAGCCACGGATGAACTTTATCCGGCTCGCGCACGCCGACCTGCAATCCCTTGGCGGAAGAAAGCGTCACGGCGGGAACCGATCCCCTCGCATCGATAAACAGCGCCACCCTGATTTGATCCAGCTTGGGCAGCGCCGCGTAAGACGGCATCGTAAAAAATGGAAGAGTCGCAGGGAACGCAAGCAACAAAGCAGTCAAAAAAATACCGATTTTTCCGCGAAAAAAAGTAGTCATGGTCTCGGTACAAATCCTTCCGAAATGTAATAATCTATAATTCTACAAAGTTAGACTCTTTTAAATTCAAAAAGTTGCAACAAAAATCGCGGAGCGTCAGCGCTGCTCCAGATCTCCGGGCACGGGGACCCCCAGATGGCGGTACGCGTGGGACGTGACCACCCTGCCGCGGGGCGTGCGCTGCAGGAAGCCGATCTGGAGCAGGTAAGGCTCGTATACGTCTTCGATGGTTTGGCTTTCTTCGCCGATCGTCGCCGCAATCGTGTCCAGCCCGACCGGACCGCCTCTGAAATGGGTGATGATCATGCGCAGCATCCGATGGTCAATCGCATCCAGCCCCAGTTCATCCACCTGAATTCTCTTCATCGCCATTCTGGCCAGTTCGAGCGTAATCACCCCGTCCCCTTCAACCTGGGCGAAATCCCGCACCCTTTTCAACAGCCGGTTGGCCACCCGGGGCGTTCCGCGCGAGCGCGAGCCGATCTCGCCGGCCGCTTCGCCGACAATCTGCACCTGCAAAATATCCGCCGCCCGCTGCACGATGTAGGCCAGCTCATCCACCGTGTAATATTCCAATCGGCTGATTACGCCGAACCGGTCCCTGAGCGGAGAGGAGAGCAGACCCGCGCGGGTGGTGGCGCCGATCAGCGTGAACGAAGGGAGATCCAGCCGGACGGAGCGGGCGCTGGGACCTTTTCCGATGATGATATCAAGGGCAAAATCCTCCATTGCCGGATAAAGCACCTCTTCCACCGTCCGGTTGAGCCGGTGAATCTCATCGATGAACAGCACATCGCCCTCTTGAAGGTTGGTCAACAATGCGGCCAAATCCCCCGGGCGTTCGATCGCCGGCCCGGAGGTCGTGCGAATATGCACGCCAAGCTCGTTGGCAATAATGTTCGAAAGCGTCGTCTTGCCCAATCCGGGAGGCCCGGAAAGCAGCACATGGTCCAATGACTCCTTGCGGATTCTGGCCGCTTCGATGTAGATTTTGAGGTTTTCCTTCACCTGCGACTGGCCGATATACTCCGACAAATAACGGGGGCGGAGACTGAGCTCCACAGCCTGGTCTTCCATCATTAAATTCGCGGAAATCAACCGGTCATCCATCGATACACCTCCCTGGCAAATCAGCCTTTATCCAACTGCCGCAAAGCCCGTTTCATCCAAATATCGGCGGTGTCGCCGGGTTTTCCGTCCGCATGAATCGCCGCCGCGGCCCGCTCGATTTCGGCATCGCTGAATCCGAGCGCCTTCAAGCCCTGCGCCGCTTCGGACCAGGCGCCGTCCGGACCGCCCCGTTCCACCGGGGCGGAAGCGGCCGCTGCGGAAACGGACCTGGGCAAGACAGGGCCCAGTTTGTCTTTCAAATCCAGGACGATCCGCTGCGCCGTCTTCTTCCCAATGCCGGGCAGCCTGGTCAGAAATCCGAGATCCTCCTGCTGCACCGCGGCAATGACCGCATCCGGCGCTGCGCCGGACAATATGCCCAGCGCCACTCTGGGGCCGATGCCCGACACGTCCAGCAGCTTGCGAAACAGCGTCTGCTCTTCCCTTGTGGGGAAGCCAAACAAAAGAATCGCGTCTTCGCGCACATGATGATGCGTGTAGACCGTAACCTCCTCGGACATTTGGCCCTGCAAGGCGTACGGATTGCTGCAAAACACCCGATACCCCACGCCGTGAACCTCGACGACCGCATAATCGTTGTGCAAATAGGCAACTTTGCCTTTGATATAATCTATCATCGATGTGTAACCTCTTTTATTTTTTGCTGGAACGACGAGGAATGGGCATGACAAATCGCCACGGCCAGAGCATCGGCCACATCGTCCGGTTTGGGCGCTTTGGCCAGCTTCAAATACATTCTCACCATTTCCTCCACCTGGTGCTTCTCGGCTTTGCCGTAACCGACGATCGCCTGCTTCACCTGCAGCGGCGTATACTCCGCGATTTGCAGTCCCTTCTGCGCCGCGGCCAGTATCAGCACTCCCCGCGCTTGCCCCACCGTCAGCGCCGTGGTGACGTTGCGGTTGAAAAACAGCTTTTCGTAAGCCGCCGCATCAGGCTTGTACTTGTCGATCAACTGCACCATCGACTCGTAAATTTCCATCAGCCTCACGGACGGATCCGTATGCGCCTCGGTTGTGATGCATCCGTACTGCACCGGCGTCAATTTGCTGCCGATCTTATCGACAAAACCGAAGCCGACGATGGCAATTCCCGGATCTATCCCCATTATACGCACATTGTTCTCCCCTTCATCTGCAACAGACACGAACATATGTATTCTATTTTTCATTATATCAGATAATCCCAAGGTTGAGAATGGGATATAAAGAATCCCTTCGCGCGCCGGCCGACAGGCCAAGCGCCGAAGGGATGCAGCGTCGCTGTTCATTTGCGAAGGCACCGTTCGCAACGTGATCAAGCTGGTGTACAAGAAAAATAACGTGAGCGGAAAAGGCCCGGTTATCAGCAAATTTTCCCTTTAAAGCGTTCCGGAAATTGATCGCGCAGCAGTTGAAACACCTCAGGGGCTTCGCGATCCATCCGGGCGGGCCGGCGCTTGCGGTTCGTCCATACATGGCGCGTCAAAGCGGTGGCGAGCAATTCGGAGCGTTCCCCCTCGCCGGGCCGGTTGATCTGATATTCAAAAGATATTTTGAGCGTGTTGTATTCCTGCACTCTCGTCAAAACGACGATTCGATCATCGTAAGCCGCCGAAATATGATAATGGATCGACAAATCGAGCACCGGAACGAAAATCCCCCTGGCCTCCAGCTCCTTGTAGGGCATTCCCAATTCCCGAAGCAGCTCGACGCGCCCCAGTTCCAGCCAATGCAAGTAATTGGCGTGATATACGATTCCCATCTGATCCGTTTCGGGATACCTTACCCGCAATTCATAAGCAAACCAATCCGTTTTCATCTTTCATTCCCCACCCGTTCATTTGTTTGTTGCGCTTCCCGTCACGGCCCCTGATTTCTGTATTTCAACGGCGTGGTGCCGATCACCTTCCTGAACAGCCGAATAAAATAGGAGGCGTTGGGTATGCCGACCTCCGCGCCGATTTGCTCCACGGGAAGCGTCGTCGTTTGCAGCAGCCTGCATGCCTGCTTGATTCTTCGCGCCGTCACATAATCCGTAATGCTGCTCCCATTCTCCTGCCGGAATATGCGCGACACGTAAAATTTGGACAAATGCAGCGCGTCGGCGACATCGTCCAAACCGATATTTTCCGCGTAGTGGCCTTCAATCCACTGCATGATGATCTCCGAATAGCGAAACCGCCGCGTTCCGCCCCCTTCCGGCTTCAAAGCCGCCATGTCCTGGCGGAGATACGCCATGCCGTTCAATATTTGCAGCAGCATCAGCGCATATTCTTCATCGGCTTCTCCGGCAGCCGCCCCTTTGCCGGAGGCCACGCTTCCGTCCAGCATATGAAAGGTCCGCTCCACATGGTCCAGCACATGCGTCATGTCGAAGGCCGGGCGATCGTTCTTCCCCTGCCACAGCCGCGCGAACAAATCGCGCCGCGAAGGGAACGGGCGCAGCGGCTCGGCTAGGAAGACGGGATCGAAATAGATGACGGTGCGCACGTAAGGATGATCGTCGCCGGCGCGCGTCAACACTTTGTGCAGTTGAAAAGGCTGAAAAAAGAACAGCATGCCCCGCTTCATTTCGAAGGTTTGGTGATTGACGGTCACATGGCCTTGCCCTTCATGAACGAACAGAATCTCGCAGCATTGATGCCAATGATAAAAGTCGGTAAAGCCGCTGTCCGTCCGATGCTTATAGCTCCACAGCAAGGATTGGCCGTCAAATGAAACCCGATGGAACAAATATCTCATGCTTCCTCCCATCCGGCGCGCGCCGATTCACCATGCTTTTAAAAGTGCGGTGAAAAACAAGGGCTCCGGGATGGGGCATGGGTTTCCGATCGCAGTTGCCCGCAGATTTCCCGATTTTTGAGCCATATAGAGGGAGAAATCCGCGGGCAAAGGCGACCACTGACGTTTCTCCAACCCATGCCCCATCCCTGCACCGCTTTTTTCACCATGCTTTTAAGTATACACCAGAAAGGAGTGCAAGATATGAATATTTTTCAACATACCGTGACTACTATTGTCGCAATGAAAACGATATAATCGATCAAAACGGCATACTGGAGGGCGTGACTTGATGATGATGAGCGCGGACTACAAAGCGGATATCCTTAAAAAATTGGAGCTGAAAGTCGACCGGATGATGCGCCGGATCGGGAACCGATTCCCCCACTTCGCCGGATCGGACGGCCAATATGACGATCCCGGCTCGGATTGGTGGACGTCCGGATTTTGGCCCGGCATCCTTTGGCTGATGTACGAGATGACCGGCAAGGAGCATTACAGGGAAGCCGCCTGGAACCGGGACGAGTCATTGGAAAAATGGTTTGCCAGCCCGGTCAAACAGTTGCATCACGATGTCGGGTTTCAATTTCTGTCCACCGCCGTCTTCAAATACATGGTCACCGGAGACGCGGACGGGCGGCGCAGAGGATTGACCGCGGCCAATTATCTCGCCTCCCGCTTCAATGCGGCGGGCCGGTTCATCCGCGCCTGGAACGGGGACAAATACGGCTGGGCGATCATCGACAGCATGCTTAACATTTCGCTGCTGTTCTGGGCGACCGGCGCGACCGGCGATCCCCGCTATCGCCACATCGCGATTCGCCATGCCGAAACGATCATGCGGCACGGCGTGCGCGAGGACGGGTCGGTGAACCACATCCTTTCGTTCGATCCGGAAACGGGCGCTTTTATCGAATCCATCGGGGGGCAAGGCTTGTCTGCCGCATCCTCCTGGAGCAGGGGCACGGCCTGGGCGCTTTACGGATTTGCGAACGCGTACCGTCACGCCGGGGACGTCCGGTTTCTCGATACGTCCAAGCGCGTCGCCCACTATTTTATCGCCGCGCTCCCGGAGGACGGGGTGCCGCACTGGGATTTCCGGCTGGAAGCGCCGGAAGGCGAGCCGCGCGACAGCTCGGCCGCAGCGATCGCGGCTTCCGGCCTGCTGGAGCTGGCCGAGGCCGTTCCGGCCGGGGAGAAACGCCTGTACGCCGACGCCGCGAAACGAATATGGAAATCGTTGTCCGTGCATTATGCAACCTGGGATCAGCCCGGGCATGAAGCTATCCTGCTGCATGGGACCGGAAACAAGCCGCAAAACGAATTTATCGACGGCTCCCTGATTTACGGCGACTATTATTTCATCGAAGCCTTCGCCAAACTGAACGGCTGGAAGCGCCGGATATACTAACAAGCCCGTCATCTCGCAAGAGACAACGGACCGGTCGTCCACGCAACGCCGCTTTCGCCGAATCAGGCCGCCCTGTCGCCCACGGCAAATGTGCTGAACGTGGAAAGAACGCTGTTGTATTCGGCCAGATCGGCCACCCGTATGCCTTGAACCAACTGCTGCACCGTTTCGCTCGGAAGGCTTGTTTTCAAAAACTTAACATCGAGCTGAAAAAATGTGCGGATGATCTTTTCATCTTTCGGGAGCCCGTCAAACAAGCTGAGATTTCCGTTCTTATCCAGTCCGAAGTAAGCGTTCTGTTTGCATTCCGCGGAAAGGTCGTGGATGGATTCGACAAAATGGACGTTTCCACTGCGGTCCAGCTCCAGCTTCCATTGCGGGTGTTGCCGATGCAGGTTCACAATTTGTTCCGTCGACAAGTTGCCCAACGGTTCGATTTCTTCCCCGCAGACGAATTTCTTGTGAACCTCCGTTTCCCTTAATCCGAGGCTCTCCTTCAACCTGTTTAATACAGTATCGGCCGGATCGGGATCGTTGCTGTTCGAATGGGCCGCCAATTTCATTTGCATCGTTTCCATCGCTTGGGGCGCAACCGTTGACAACGGATCGTGCCCCGCGTGGCCGTTGATCCAGGAGAAGGATGCGGCGGCCATCAGCAAAAGCAGCCAAGACCCGAGCGACAACCAGCGTTTTTTCAGGCGGAGCCGCCTTTTAAGCCGTCTAAGCAAGCCGGAAACATTCACTGAAATCCCCTTCTTCTTTTTGCTTATTATTGTAACCAAGCGGAAGAAAGGCTATGCGAAATATTCGCTTCAAATTCCGGTTTTATTGCATCTCACTCTATGAAGTTGGAGCTTTCACGATTTCGCCGCGGTTTTGCGGTACGTGCCCCGGCTTAATGCCCGCACTTTCTGCGACATGGACCGTTTCTTGCCGCTGCGGGAAGTTCGGCCCGTCTGTTTGATTTTGACCTTCCCTTCTTCGCGGGGCGCGTTGTCTTCCTTATGCGCTTTGCCGTCCGGCTTCGCCTGGGCCGCCGGGCTGACGGAAGGGCCGCAGCCGCAATCGCCGGCCGGTTGGCTGTGCGGTGAAGCGAACGGGTTCACGTACGGCGTCACATAGCTTTGCTGCAAGGCCGGGTTCCACAGATGGGGATTCGAATATCCATACATAGCGGGATTGACGTCCCCGGCATAATGCATATTCGGCGGAGCCAAAGCCTGATCGGCGGCCATCATGCCCATCCAGGCGGGTTCCTGAGCGGAGGGGGAAAAATACATCGGATACGGAGTCATGTTCGGATCCATATTCATGCTTATGTTCGGATCCATGTTTGGACCCATATTCGGACCCACGTTCGGGCCCATGTTCATACCCATGCTCGGACCCACGTTCGGGCCCATGTTCATGCCCATGCTCGCATCCATGTCCGCGCACATGCCCGCATTCATCTGCATGGCCTCCGCGGCCGGAAACGAATAGGCATAGAACGGATGAACGGCGGAGGGCATCGGATGAAGCTGCTGAATTTGGGCGGGTTCCAGCATGGAATTGGGCATGGTATGCGCAAATTCCGGCATGGAATTGGGACTGAGCGCGGGATTCGGAGCCGGATTCAAAGCGGCCGGGCTCAAAGCGGGATTAGGCATATTCGCAAGCTCCGGCATCGGATTGGATTCGACGGCTTGACCCGAATGAGCGGGCTGCTCGTTTTGTGCGAATTGTTCGTTTTGTGCGAACTGTTCGTTTTGTGCGGACTGTTCGTTTGGCGCGGGCTGCGCATGGGGCGTTCCAAGCTTCGGAATATAGACCACTTCCCCGGTCAGCAGCACATTGGGATTCTTCAAATGCGGATTGGCCTCGATGATCGATTGAAGCGGCACATCCCACGCTTTGGATAGCTTCCATAATGTATCGCCTTGCACAACGATATGCTTATGTGCGATCATTTCATCCGGAAGATGAACGGGCTGCGCTTTGGAAGGGATTTTCACCTTCAACCCAACCTGCAGTTGATCGGGGTTGGCAATGATCGGGTTCGCTTCGATCAGTTTGGCCAAATCAACGTGATATTTCTTCGCTAACTCGTAAAGGGTATCCCCTTTTTTTACGATATGGATTTTCACCTTTTCAAACCTCCCATATTTTGAATGGCCTTCTAAAAGTATGGTGAAAAGCAGACGATTCCGGGCTTGGGCATGAGTACGCTCCGATCGCGGTTGCCCGCAGGTTTCCCGCCGCGGCAACCGTTTGGGAAGAAATCCGCGGATAAAAACCGCCGCCGTCGTTTCTCCAACCCGCGCCCAACCTCCGCGCCGCTTTTCGCCACGCTTCTCAAAAGAGTCCATACATTTTATGCGGCAACTGGGCGTTTGACATCAATTCGCAAAAAAACTCATCGCAATATCACATTGCAATGAGTTTCAACGCGTTTGGGCTATGCTCGATTTCGGGCCTTCCTTGCTCAATCGTACACCTTGACGCCGTCCATCTTGACGATATTGCGGAATTCCTGCAGCAAACGCGTCGTGATCGGGCCCGCCTTGCCCGAGCCGATCACGCGCGAATCGACCTCGCGCACGGCGATGACTTCGGCCGCCGTCCCGGTCATGAACACTTCATCGGCCACATACACGTCATGGAGCGTAAACGGCTCTTCCTTGATCTCAAAACCGATCTGTTTGCATATCGTAATAATCGTATCGCGGGTAATCCCTTCCAGCGCGCCGATATAACTGGGCGGCGTAAGCAATTTCCCGTTCTTGACGATAAATATGTTATCCCCGGAGCCTTCCGCGACGAAGCCTTGCGAGTTCAGCATCAGCGCCTCGCCGACGCCGGCCTGGTTCGCCTGGATTTTGACCAGGATATTATTCAGATAATTCAAGGACTTGATTTTCGGATTCAACGCATCGGGAATGTTCCGGCGCGTGGATACGGATACAATTTTCAAACCTTCCACATACGCTTCCTCCGGATAGATGGCCAATTGCTCCACGATCACGATCAGATTCGGCTTGGGCGAACGCCGCGGGTCCAGACCCAAATCGCCGGGGCCGCGTGACACCACCAGACGAATATATCCGTCGCGCAATTCGTTTTTGCGCACGGACTCGATCAACACCTTCTCCATCTCCTCATAGCCCAACGGAATTTGAAGCATGATCGATTTGGCCGAATCGTACAGGCGATTCAAATGCTCGCGGCATTTGAAGATGTTGCCGTCGTAAATGCGTATGCCTTCAAAAATGCCATCGCCGTACAGGAAGCCATGATCGAAAACGGACACTTTTGCGTCCTCTTTTGAAACAAATTCTCCATTCAAGTAGATCCATTGCGCCATGATAACCTCTACACCTCCGAATGAGTTCTGGGATAAAAATAGCTGGGATAGGACCCCAATATGCGAACCTGGCAGCCGATCGCTTTGATTTCCTCAATCGCCGCAGGGAGTAACACCGAGTTCAACGACGCTTCCACATCGATGTAAAAATAATAATTGCCGAGCTTTTTTTTGGTCGGGCGAGACTCGATTTTGGACAGGTTGATTCGCCGCCAGGCAAAGGCGGACAGCACTTGATGCAAAGCGCCGGGATAATCCTCCGGCAGCGTGACCAGAATCGTCGTCTTGGTCAAATCTCCCGGCCTCAACGGCGGCGCGGTTTTGCCGACCAGAATAAACCGGGTGAAATTGTCCTCATGGTCGTTGATATGGCCGGCCAGCACTTGCAGCCCGTAATACTGCGCCGCCAACGTCGTGCCGATCGCGGCCGCGGACGGGTCCTGCAGCTCCTTCACGGTTTTCACGCCCTCCGCCGTGCTGCTGACATGTTCGAACTGCACTCCCGGCATGCGCTTGCGCAGAAATTTCTGGCATTGGGCAATGGCGACAGGGATGGAATAAATCGTTTTGATCCGATCCAGTTGCTCTCCATCGACGGCCCACCCGATCAAATTCTGGATGGACGGATACACCCACTCCGCCTGAATCGGCAGTTCAAATTCATGAACGAGCCAGTCCAAATGCAGACTGACCGAGCTTTCTATCGTATTCTCAATCGGCACCACGCTTAAATCCGTTTGTCCCGCATCCGTCGCCATGAACACGTCGGAGATTAATTTACATGGAATAAATTCGCAGTCGCGATCCTGATCGAAAAAAAAGTACTTGGCCGCCTCCTGCGAAACCGTTCCTTCCGGCCCCAAAAATGCAATTCGCTTCATGTCCCGACTTCCCCTTGGCGCAGTTTAATTTCATCGATAAATGTACTATTTTCGCGGTCAGGTGTCAATACGCGGACGCCCGCCGGGGAGGGCTTCATCCACATGGCGCGAGCCTGGATGCCCGCCTGTTCCAAAGCGTTCAGCATGAAGGTCTCCAAAGCCCGGCGATCGGGCCTGGCTTTCCCGTCCACCAGCGCCAGCAAGCTGGGCCCGGCCCCGCTTAAAGCGACCCCCAGCGCGCCGTGATCGCAGGCATGATCCAAAATCTCGTTCATTCCGGGGATGAGCGGCGCGCGATAAGGCTGATGAAGCGCATCCCGCATGGCATATCCGATTTTCCCCAGATCGCCGGCGATCAGCGCCGCGACAAGCAGGGAAGCATGGCTCGTATTGAACACGGCGTCCCGCATGGAAACCTGTTGCGGTAAAATATGGCGGGCCTTCTCCGTCGGCAGATGAAACTCCGGAACCACGACGAGGGCCTCCAGTCGCGGGTCGGGCTCAATTCGAACGGCTTCCGCCCGCACCCCGTCCCAGGAGGCGACAACGCTCCCTCCGAACAGGGAAGCGCCGACATTATCCGGGTGGTTTTCGGCCTTCACCGCCAACTGGAAAATTTGATCCTGCGAAAGCGGGCAACCGAGCAATTCGTTGGCGGCCACCATCCCCCCGACAATCGCCGAGGCGCTGCTTCCGAGTCCCCGAGCCAGCGGAATTTCGCTGTAGACGGAAATATCGATTTCAGGATGATCGGCGCCCGCTTGTGCGAACACCTGCTGCGCCGATTGGTAAATCAAGTTGGACTTGGTCGCCTCCACGCCGTGCAATTGCTCGCCGATCAATTGAATATGCGATTGCGCGGAGAAGCTCATTTCAATCCAGGCATGGAGATCAAGCGCCATCCCGAGCGTATCGAAGCCCGGACCCAAATTGGCCGTGCTGGCGGGGGTCCGAACGCATACTTTACGCTGCTTCATGCCTGCGCCCCTTCCAATTGGTAGATCGCGCGCATGACCGCATCCTCCGAGTCCTCGACCACCACAGGGTCCGAGTGAACGCTCTGAATCGCGATGTTCGGGTCCTTCAAACCATGCCCCGTCAACACGCAAACCACCGTCTCCCCGCCGGAGAAATAGCCTTGTCCGCGCAGCTTGATCACGCCGGCAATCGAAGCGGCGGAAGCCGGCTCGGCAAAAACGCCTTCCCTCGACGCCAACATCATATACGCCTGCCGAATCTCGTCGTCGGTCACAAAATTGATCTGCCCGCCGGATTCCTGCGCGGCCTGCACCGCCAAATTCCAGCTTGCCGGATTGCCGATGCGGATCGCCGTGGCGATCGTCTCCGGATTTTTGATCGGTTCCCCCTTCACAATCGCCGCCGCGCCTTCGGCTTCAAAGCCGATCATCCGGGGCAGCGATTCGGACCTGCCCGCCTGATGAAACTCCTTGAAGCCCTTCCAGTACGCGGAAATGTTTCCGGCGTTGCCCACGGGAATCGCCAGGTAATCCGGCGCTTTCCCAAGCTGCTCGCAAACCTCGAACGCGGCCGTCTTCTGCCCTTCCAAACGGTACGGATTGACGGAATTGACCAACGTGATCGGATGCTTCGCCGTAATCTCCCGCACGATCTCCAGCGCGCGGTCGAAGTTGCCCTCGATCGCGATCACCTTCGCGCCGTAAATGATCGCCTGCGCCAGCTTGCCGAGCGCGATGTTGTTGTTCGGTATCAGCACGATGCACTTCAAATTCCCCCTTGCGGCATAAGCCGCCGCCGCCGCGGAAGTATTCCCGGTCGACGCGCACATGATCGTCCGGCTGCCTTCCTCCATCGCCTTCGCCACCGCCATGACCATGCCGCGATCCTTGAACGAACCGGTCGGATTCAATCCCTCATATTTCAAATACACGTTCAGCCCCAATTCGTCTGAAAACCGGCGGGCGTGGATCAACGGGGTGTTCCCTTCCTGCAAAGTAATCATCGGCGTGTTGTCGGTTATCGGCAAATAGGCTTTATAGGTTTGCAGCAGTCCAGGGTATCTCATCAACGTATCCTCTCCTTCTTATCGCGTATCTTACTCTTCCACCCGGTATATGCTTTTGATTCTTTCCACCACTTCGGTAAACTTCAACTGGTCGAGCACCGTGTTGATGCTGGCCAAGCTGGCATGATGCGTGATGATGATGATCTCCGCCTTCGGATTCGAAGGATTCGGCTGCTGCAATACGGATTCCAGGCTGACATCGTGATCGGCGAAAATGCGGGTGATTTGGGCCAATACCCCGGCTTTGTCCTCCACATGCAGCAGGATGAAAAATTTCGAGCCGATTTGGCTGTCGCTCATCAGCTTCTTTTCTTTGTATGCCACGAAAGCGCCGCGCCCGTTCACGCCCAACTTCAGGTTTTTGACCACGGCCACCAGATCGGAAACAATGGAAGTGGCCGTCGGCATTTCCCCGGCGCCGGGACCGTAAAACATCGTTTCCCCCACAGCTTCCCCGTATACGTAGACAGCATTGAACACGCCGTTCACCGAAGCCAGCGGATGCGTCTTTTTAATCATGGTCGGCTGAACGCTCAAGCCGATCTGATCGCCCTGGCGCTCGGCGATCCCGAGCAGCTTGATCACGCAGCCCAAATCGGCGCCGTAAGCGATATCTTCCTTGCTCACTTCCTTGATGCCTCTGACTTTGACATCCTCGAACGCCACGTTGGCATGAAAACCCAACCGGCCCAGAATGGTCATTTTATACGCCGCATCCAGCCCCTCCACGTCGGAAGTCGGGTCCGCCTCGGCGTAGCCCAATTCCTGCGCCTCTTTCAGCACCGCTTCATAAGAAGCGCCCTCGCGGCTCATTTTGGTCAAAATATAATTGGTCGTTCCGTTTACGATGCCCATGATGCGGGTGATGCGGTCGGAGGAAAAGCCTTCGACCAACGTTCTCAGAATCGGCACGCCGCCCGCTACGCTCGCTTCATAAAAAACGTCGCAGCCATGCTCGGCCGCCTTGGCCAAAATCTCCTGTCCATGAAGCGCAATCAAATCCTTATTCGCGGACACGATGTGCTTCCCCGCCTCCAATGAAGCCAAAATATAAGCTTTGGCCGCATCCGTACCGCCCATCACTTCGATCACCACATCGATTTCAGGGTGGCCGATAATGTCCTGCGGATCTTCCGTCAGCAGGTCGGGATCGACGCTGACGTTTCTCAGCTTGCTCCGATCCTGCACCAATATTTTTACGATTTCCAGCGGGCAGCCCACCTGCCTTTGCAGGTCTTGCTGGTGTCCTTGGACAATGCGGACCACGCCCGTTCCCACCGTACCCAGTCCAAGCATGCCAATCTTGATCGGTTTCATATGGCAACTCCCCTCCATTGTTTCTCCATGTCTCTGCTCAACCCTGTCCCACGATCGAGGCCCGCTTCACCCCGTCCTCGCCGCGCAGCGTGTCCATCATCAAGGGCAAACGCCCCTCCATCATGGTCGTATCCACCGAAATCACCACGTTGGCCATGCCTTGCAGCGGAATCGTCTGGTGAATGGTCAACACGTTGCCCTCGAAACCGGCCACCAGCGCCAAAACCTTGGACAATATGCCCGAGCGATGCTTCAAATCCATCGAAATGGTGACAATTCGTTCGCGCTCCAGCCGGCTCAACGGATAAATTCCGTCTTTGTATTTGTAGAAGGCGCTGCGGCTAAGCCCGACCTTCTCCACCGCTTCGTGGATGGTATCGACATCGCCCTGAGCCAGCAGCTCTTTTGCCTGGATCGTCTTCAGCACGGCTTCCGGCAAAATATCCTCGCGCACCAAATAGTAGTGCTCCTTCCGTGCGACGTTCCGCGCATGGGAGATCATCGTTTTATCGTTGGGCACGTCCCCTTTTCGTCCTCCCTTAAAAGACTCATGTTTTCATATAGTGGACATTATATCGAAATAATGCGCAAAGGGCAATAGCCAAACAGCCAAAAAACGACGAAATACACAAAGAAAACCGCCCCTGTCTCGAATGACAAGGGCAGCTCGCCCGGGTGTACTTTCATTGCACGTTATTCGGTTTCCCCGCTTCGATCGGGAGCATGCAGGATCCAGGCAGGTTCGCCGGATGCGGCGCTTTCCGTCGGAAACACCGCTGTGCCGCCTTCATCCGGGGGTTCGGCCCGCCCGGTTCTGAGGTCGATTTTCCAATCGTGCAGCGGGCAATACACGTGATGGCCGCAAACGATGCCCTCGGACAGCTTGCCGCCTTTATGCGGACAACTGTTTTTTACGGCGCGGACTTCGCCGTCGGCCAGTTTAAACAACGCGACTTCCATTCCGTCCACAAGCACGACGCGCGAGCTCATCGCCCGCAGCGTTTGCAGACGGCCGAGATTGATTTTCCCCATCCCGCTTCTCCCCCTTCATTTCAACGAATCGATTGCGACAGGCGGCCCGAACTGCTTTAACAATTCCTCGCTGTTCCGTATTTCCTTCCAGGGATCCGTGGACAGGCTCAACGTTTCATCGATGCGCTCCAGCAGCCGGCTTCTTCGTTCCGGAGAGGATAATTCCCGGCGGATCGCATCCAGCCCGATTCTTTCCACCCACGCCGAGGTTCTTTCGTTGTAATGGGCCGTCTCCCGATAATGCTGCAAATACGCGCCGGCATATTCGATCACTTCCCGATCGGTTTCCACCTTGCACAGCAAATCGGCCACCCGGACTTTCGCCCCGCCGTTGCCGCCGACATACATTTCCCATCCCGCTTCGACGGCCACCACGCCCAAATCCTTAATCAACGATTCGGCGCAGTTGCGAGGGCAGCCGGACACGGCCATCTTGACTTTGGCGGGGGTGTTCAAGCGTTCAAACCGCTTCTCCAAATCGATGCCCATCTTGATCGAATCCTGTGTGCCAAAACGGCAAAAGGTCGAGCCCACGCAGGTTTTCACCGTTCTTAAAGCTTTGCCGTAAGCATAGCCCGACGGCATATCCAGCTCGCTCCAAATCGCCGGCAAATCTTCTTTTTTCACCCCCAGCAAATCCAGCCGCTGCCCCCCGGTCACCTTGACCAACGGCACCCGGTATTTTTCGGCCACGGCGGCGATCCGCACCAATTCACCCGGAGAGACGACTCCCCCGTACATTCGGGGCACGACCGAATAGGTGCCGTCTTTTTGAATATTGGCGTGGTTCCTTTCGTTGACGAACCGCGACTCGCGCTCCTCGGCATGCTCCGCCGGCCACACCATGCCCAGGTAGTAGTTGAGCGCCGGCCTGCATTTCGAGCATCCGTCCGGGTGGTTCCAGTTCATCACGTGCCTGACTTCCTTCGATGTGGTCAGGCGCATCGAGCGGATCGCCTCCACAATATCGTCCCGGCTGTGGGAAGTGCATGGGCATATGCCGCTTTTTTCTTGCGTTGCGGCCCCGTCCCCGAGAACCAGACGCAAAATATCCGCAACCGCGCCTTTGCAATTGCCGCAGCCGCCGGAAGCCTTCGTATGGAATTTCACCTCTTCCACGCTCCGCAGCCCCCATTGCCGAATCGCCTGCACAATGTCCCCTTTGGATACGCCGTTGCAGCCGCACACCTGCTCATCCGGAGGCATCGCCGCAACGCGCTCCAGACCGGATTTGCCGGCCGTTTCCGCTCCGCCGGGCAGGATCAGCTCCCGCTCCCGCCCGGCGACCGATTCGCCGCTGCGAATCCTTTGAAACAGGCGGGCGCTGTCGGCGGTGTCTCCGAAAAGCACCGCGCCGACAAGCTTGCCGTCCTTCACGGCCAGTTTCTTGTAGACGCCGGCAAAGTCATCCTGCCATATCAACGTTTGGACGGTCGCATCATCGTTATATCGCCCTGCGGAAAACACATCGACGCCGGATACTTTCAATTTCGTCGCCGTTGCGGAGCCCGCATAGCCCTCCGACGGCACCCCGCACAGCCGTTTGGCCAGGACGCCGCCCTGTTCATACAAAGGAGCGACCAGGCCGTAGGCGATCCCCCTGTGCTCTGCGCATTCTCCCACCGCGTAAATATGCGGTTCGCTCGTTTCCATGTAGTCGTTCACCGCGATGCCGCGATCGACTTTTATTCCGTGCGCCTTGGCCAGCGCGACATTCGGCCGGATGCCGACGGCCATCACGACCAGGTCGGCGCTCTCTTCGCCGCCGTCCTTGAACCGCACCGCGCGCACCCGCTCCTTCCCCAGGATCGCTTCCGTCTGTTTTTCCAGCAAAAATGTCATCCCCTGCGATTCCAGTTCCTTTTGCAGCATAACCGCCGCCGTCCGATCGAGCTGACGCTCCATCAAATGGCGATAAATATGCACGACGGCCACCTCCATCGACAGATTCAGCAGCCCCCGCGCCGCCTCCAGGCCGAGCAATCCGCCGCCGATCACGACGGCTTTCCTGTACTTTCGGGCCGCCGCCATCATCGTTTCGCAGTCCCGCATGTCGCGAAAAGCGATCACGCCTTCCTTGTTCGCCCCCGGAAGCGGAAGCATAAACGGCAAGGAGCCGGTGGCCAGAATCAGTTCGTCGTAATGGGCGCAAACGCCCTTGTCCGTGCGCACCCGCTTCTGCGCAATGTCCAATGCCGTCACCGTTTGTCCCGGATAGACGGCGATCCGGTTTTGCCGATACCAATCCCAATCGTTCAAAATAATGTCCCGCATGTCGGCATCCCCGGCCAATACGCCGGACAGCATGATGCGGTTGTAATTGGGATGCGGTTCGCTGCCGAAAATGGTGATATCGTACAGGTCCGGCGCCAGCTTCAAAATGTTTTCGACGCAGCGAACTCCCGCCATCCCGTTCCCGATCAAAACAAGCTTCTTCTTCATTTTATTTTCCCTCCCCATCGTCTACCCGTTCCACCCGAACCGCGCAGATTTTAAACTCCGGCATGTGCGCATCCGGTTCCACCGCGTCGATCGTCAGGCGATTGACGGACAAATCCTTTCCCCAATGAAAGGGGACAAACAGCGTGGCGGGATGGATCCCCTCCGTTACTTTGACGCCCACGACCAGGGAACCGCGCCGGCTCGTAATGCGAATGCGGCTGTTGACCTTTAAACTGATTTTTTCGGCGAGCCAGGGATGGATTTCGGCGATCGGAACCGGGGCTTTCCTGTTCAGTTCTCCGGATCGGCGGGTTTGCGCCCCGCTCAGATAATGGCTGGCCAGACGACCGGTCGTTAAAATATAGGGGAAATCCGCATCCGGCGGCTCGGCCGGCCATTTCGGAGCGATGCCGAACATTCTCGCCCTGCCTCCCGGGCGATGGAAGGCTTCCGCAAACATCAGCGGCGTTCCCGGATGATCCGCGGCGGGGCACGGCCAGAAGACGCCTTTTTCCCGGCGCAGCCGCTCATAACTGATGCCGTAGTAGTCGGCTTTTCCCCCTCGCGAGCAGAGCTTCAGCTCATCGAACACTTCTTCGACGGAAGCATATTGAAAATACTCCCCTTTGCCGAGCCGCTCCGCGAGCGCGCAAACGATTTCGCGATCGGGGCGGGCGTTTCCCTGCCGCTCCAACACTTGCCGCCGGTGAAAAACGCGCCCTTCCACGTTGGTCAGCGTGCCCTCCTCCTCCAGAAAAGAGCTTCCCGGAAGCAGCCAATGGGCAAATTCCGCCGTTTCCGTTTCAAACAGATCGATCACCACCAAAAGCTCCAATTTGGCCAGCGCCTGTTCCACAAACGAAGCGTTCGGGCTGGAAACGACCGGATTGGAGCCGAGCACGACCATCGATTTGATCTCGCCCGCATGTATTTTCCGGATCATTTCCCATGCGGATACTCCTTTCGGCGGAAGCGCCCCGGCGGGGATCCCCCATACGGCGGCGACGTGTTCCCTGTCGCGGGGATCTTCGATCAGCCGGTATCCCGGAAGCTGGTCGGCCTTCTGCCCGTGCTCCCGCCCTCCCTGGCCGTTCGCCTGGCCCGTCACCGTGCCGAACCCGCAGCCCGGCCTGCCGATCTTGCCGGTAATCAGGCAGAGGTTGATGTAATTCAGCACATTGTCCACACCGTTCACCTGCTGCTCCAATCCGCGCGCCGTCAATACCACCCCGGAAACCGCTCCGGCAAACCCTTTCGCGACGGTTCGCGTGACGGCGGACAGCACGCCGGAAATCCTTTCAACGTAATCGGGGGTAAACGGCTGCACCGCCTCGCGGAGCTCCTCGAATCCTTCCGTCCGGTCCCGCACAAAATTCGGATCAAACCATTGCTGTGCAATGATCACATGAAGCAGGCCGTTGACGAAAACCGAATCGAAGCCGGGCTGGATGCGCACGTGGATGTCGGCTATTTTCGAGGTCGGCGTATTGCGCGGGTCGATCGTCACGATCACCGCTCCGTTTCTTTTGGCGTGAAGCAAGTAAGGAATCAGGGTCGGCTGGCACTCGGCAATATTGGTTCCGGCCAAAATGATGTACTTCGAATCGGAAATTTCCTTGAGCGGCATCGTCATGCCCCGGTCGATTCCGAACGCGCGGTTGGCCGCGGCCGCGGCGGCGGACATGCAATACCGGCCGTTATAGTCCACGTGCCGCGTTTCCAGAGCAACCCTGGCAAATTTGCCGAGCAGGTAGCAAGCTTCGTTCGTCAGCGATCCGCCGCCATAGGCGCAAACCGCATCCTTGCCGTAACGCGCCTGAACGGCGCGGATGCCCTCCGCGATTTCATCGAGCGCCGTGTCCCAGGATACGGCTTGCCAGCCGCGATCCCGCGCGCGCATCAGCGGCTCCTTTACGCGGGAGGGATGAAATACGTGCTGCAAAGACTGGAAACCTTTCTGGCAGAGCTTGCCCGTTGACACCGGAAAATCCTGGCCGGGCCGGACGGTCGATTCCTCGGGCCGCTGTCCGGGAACCCATTCCAGGCTGCACTGCATGCTGCAAAAACAGCAGTGGGACAGCCTGCATTCCGGCGCGCCGGCCGGCGCCGCGTCCTTGTCAATGCCGGCGGCGGTTTGCTTTTTCATCGCGCATCGCTCCATTCAAACGTTTCACAATCGGAGCTCATTTGCACCCACCGGTCAAGCAGCTTTTGCGGCGCCCTGCGGAGGAGCAAGGATTCGGCCAACCGGAATCCATCCTCGTACGAATTCACCCGGTCAAACCAGTAGAGCCTTAATCCCGCGTTGAAAATCACATGCTGCGCCAAATTTCTCGCCTCGCGCGTATCCTCTCCTTGAAGCAGCAGCTTCAATTGCCGAAACTGCTCCGCCGCCGTATTTTTCGGGAGAGGTTCGCCGGCGAATCCGAAAGTTTCGGGATCGAGGACAGCCATCTCATCGCCATCCCGGGTTACTTTGCGAATCGCGCTTCTGCGAAAAATCGGCACATCCTCCGAGCCTTCCATGCCCTGAACGATGTAGGCCTTCTTGAAACCGGCGCGGGGCAAAATATAAACGAGATGCTCCATCGCGGTCCGGTGATGGACCCCGACGATCAAGTAGCGGGAGGCCGCGGGATTCAGCACCTTTTCCACGGTGTTGATCAATGTGCGCATGCCCAGTTGCTCGCGGACCGGCCGCAATTGTTCCAAAGCGGGACAGGCGCGATCGGTCGCGATAAAACCGATATGAAGGGAAGCCATGATCCGTGCAAATTGCGCAGCCGTCAAATCCACACGAACCCCGAGCGAAGCCAGCAAATCCTTCATGGAGGTTCCCCGCTTCGGAGGGAGCGAGTCGCTTCCATGCAGCACATGGGGGACCCCCACGGAAGCCAGCAGCAGGCTGACAGGAATGGTCACGGGAAAATAATCCCGCCCGTCGTAAGGCCCCGCGCAGTTGACTGATTGATGAAACGCGGCAAAAGGCTGCAAATGCCGGCGGTACGCTTCGATAAAGGACAAAAGCTCGTCATCCGTCTCCCCCTTCATCCTGAGCCCCATCAGCAAAGCGGCGGCCTGGGCCTCCGTCGCTTCGCCGCAGGCAAGAGCGTGCGCCGCCTTTTCGGCCTCCTCTTTGGTCAAATCACGCGAGCCTTTTCTTCCGGTGCCGATCGCTTTGATCCATTGTTTCACGCTGCTCACCCACCTTTATTTAATTATTTATGTTAATTTCATGTTAGTTTATATTACAT
>CAYYCV010000034.1:26155-33438 GCA_964470405.1 uncultured Caryophanales bacterium | reverse complement strand
CAGCTACGCCGACGCCGACACCAACGGCCACGCCGACACCGACGCCGACCCCCACACCGACCGCTACGCCAACACCAACACCAACGCCGACACCGACAGCCACACCGACAGCCACACCGACACCGCCGCCCGGATCGAATTTGGCGATCGGCAAATCGATTGTCGCCTCCTCGTCGATTTTCACGTTTGTGGCGGACAATGCGAATGACAACAGCGTGACGACGTACTGGGAAGGCAACGCCAACTCGTACCCGAACACGCTGACCGTGGACCTGGGGGCCAACGCCAACATCACGGCGGTGGTGCTGAAGTTGAACCCGGACAGCATCTGGGCGACGCGCACGCAGACCCTCCAGGTGCTGGGTCATAACCAGGACACGACCAATTTCAGCAATCTGGTCAGTTCGACGACGTATACCTTCAACCCGAGTTCGGGCAATCTGGTGACGATTCCCGTGACGGCCACGGTCAGCGCGGTGCAGCTCAAGATAACCGCGAACAGCGGCTCCACGGGCGGGCAAGTGGCCGAGTTCCAAATCATCGGCACGCCGGCGCCGAACCCCGACCTGATCATTACGGGGATGTCGTGGACGCCGGGTTCGCCGGTGGAGACGGATGCCATTACGGTCAACGCCACGGTGAAAAATGCGGGGAGTGCCGCATCGGGCTCGACAAACGTTGACTTTTATCTGGGGTCCACGCCGGTGGGATCCGCTTCGGTCGGCGCTTTGGCGGCGGGAAGTTCGACCAACGTGTCGCTGAACATCGGGGCCAAGGATGCGGGGACGTATGCGCTATCCGCCAAGGTGGATGAATCCAACGCGGTGGTGGAGCAAAACGAAACGAACAACGGCTACACCGACCCGTCTTCACTTGTCGTCAACCCCGTTTCGAGTTCCGACCTGGTCGGAACGGCATCATGGACGCCGAGCAATCCGGTGGCCAACAATACGGTGTCCTTCACCGTAAACCTTAAAAACCAGGGAACCATTGCTTCCGCAGGCGGTTCTCACGCGATTGCCGTTGTGCTAAAAAATTCCGGCGGCTCCACGATTAAAACGTTTAACGGATCCTATAACGGCGCTTTGGCCGCAGGAGCATCCGCCAACGTCTCCATTCCGGGAACGTGGACAGCGGTCAACGGCAACTATACCGTCACCGTCACCGTTGCGGCCGATGCCAACGAAGTGGCGACCAAGCAGGCGAACAACGCAAACACAACCAATTTGACTGTGTATGCGTTGCGCGGCGCGAGCGTGCCGTACTTCCGGTACGACACCGATGATGCCGCCCGCGGCGGCGGCGCCGTTCTGAAAACCGCGCCGACATTCGATCAGTCTCTGATCGCTTCGGAAGCTTCCGGCCAGCGTTATGTGGCGCTTCCCTCAAACGGCTCCAATCTCCAATGGACCGTCAGACAGGGCGAAGGCGGCGCCGGCGTAACCATGCGATTTACGATGCCCGACTCGTCGAACGGCATGGGATTGAACGGCTCGCTCGACGTTTACGTCAATGGCGCCAAAGCCAAAACCGTACCGCTGACATCCTATTATAGCTGGCAGTATTTCTCGGGCGATATGCCTGCGGATGCTCCCGGCGGCGGACGCCCGCTTTTCCGATTTGACGAGGTGCATTGGAAGCTGGATACGCCCCTTCAGCCCGGCGACACGATTCGCATTCAGAAAAACAATGGAGATGGTCTGGAATACGGCGTCGACTTCATTGAAATCGAGCCGCTTCCCTCTCCGATTTCCCGTCCGGCCAATTCGGTTTCCGTCACCGATTACGGCGCGGTGGCAAACGACGGACAGGACGACCTTGCAGGCTTCAATGCGGCCGTAGCGGCCGCGGTTTCCTCCGGCAAGGCGCTGTATATTCCGGAAGGAACGTTCCATCTCGGGAACATGTGGCAGATCGGTTCCATCAGCAATATGATCAATAACCTCACCGTCACGGGCGCGGGCTTCTGGTATACGAACCTTCAGTTTACCAACTCCAATGCGGCGGGCGGCGGCATCTCGCTCCGCATCACGGGCAAGCTTGATTTCAGCAACGTCTATATGAATTCGAATTTGCGGTCGCGGTATGGTCAAAATGCCATCTATAAAGGGTTCATGGACAACTTCGGAACCAATTCGAAAATCCACGATGTTTGGGTGGAGCACTTCGAATGCGGCATGTGGGTAGGGGACTATGGACATACCCCGGCCATCCATGCGGACGGGCTGGTTGTGGAAAACAGCCGCATCCGGAACAACCTGGCCGATGGCATCAACTTCTCGCAGGGAACCAGCAATTCGACCGTGCGCAACAGCAGCGTGCGGAACAACGGCGACGACGGCCTTGCGGTGTGGACGAGCAATACCAATGGCGCGCCTGCGGGTGTCAACAACACCTTCTCGTACAACACGATTGAAAATAACTGGCGGGCGGGCGGCATTGCCTTTTTCGGAGGAAGCGGACACAAGGCCGACCACAACTTGATCATCGACACCGTTGGCGGCTCCGGCATCCGGATGAACACCGTATTCCCCGGATATCATTTCCAGAACAATACCGGCATTGTATTCTCGGATACGACGATTATCAACAGCGGCACCAGCCAGGATCTTTACAACGGCGAACGCGGCGCGATTGATCTGGAGGCTTCCAACGACGCGATCAAGAACGTCACGTTTACCAATATCGATATCATCAACGCGCAGCGCGATGCGATTCAGTTTGGATACGGCGGCGGGTTCGAAAATATCGTATTTAACAACGTGACCATTAACGGCACGGGTCTCGACGGGGTCACCACCTCGCGGTTCTCGGGACCGCACCAGGGCGCGGCGATCTTCACCTATACCGGCAACGGCTCCGCCACGTTCAACAACTTGACGACCAGCAATATCGCTTATCCCAGTCTGTATTACGTTCAAAGCGGCTTTAATCTGACTATTCATTAAGCATTCGCGCAGGTTTGCGGGGAGGGGCTTTTCGAAGCCCTTCCCCTTTTTACGATAGGCCGGCAAAAAGAATAAAAACGCACATTTCTAGCGTAGAAACGCGTCTTAATCTCCGGGTGTCCCTCCTCTATAATGGGAAAATAAGGACAAGGGGGTGAACGCGCACGGAGTTTTCCACAAGGAGGTGAAGCGGAAAACGAAAATTCGGAGCTTCCACGATGTCGAATGTCAGTAAATCCAATGCATAAGTCAAATAGGTAGCCATTGATTGAAAACGCTTTCAAAAATTGAAGGGGAAGAAGGACGAAGTGTAATGAAAAAAAGAATGCTATCGATCTGCTGCGTCATCGCCATGTTGGGCGCAGCCCTGTTTTCGCCTGTCGGTGTGCCCGGGTCTGTCCAGGCGGACGGCGCCAACCTGGCGCTGCATAAGTCGGTCACCGCCAGCGGCCACGCCGACGTGTACGTCGAAAGCAACGTGAATGACGGCAGTGCGTCAAGCTACTGGGAGAGCGTGAACAGCGCCTTCCCGCAATGGGTTCGGATCGATCTGGGCAGCACGAGCAGCATCGATCAGGTCGTGCTGAAGCTGCCCGACTCCCAATCCTGGGGCGCCCGGACCCAAACGTTGTCGGTGGCGGGCAGCACCAACGGAACGAGCTTTACCGACATCGTCGGTTCCGCCAATTATGTGTTTGACCCGAACAACGCCAACACGGTGACGATTCCGTTCTCCGCCGTGAACGCGCGGTATGTGAAGGTGACCTTCACCGCCAACACGGGCTGGCCGGCCGCGCAATTGTCCGAGCTGGAAGTGTACGGCGCGGTGACGCCGCCTCCGGCCGGAACGTATGAAGCGGAATCCGCGGCCTTGTCCGGCGGAGCCAAGGTGAACACGGACCATACCGGCTACAGCGGATCGGGGTTTGTCGACGGCTACTGGGTCCAGGGAGCCACGACGCAATTCACGGTCCAGGCGTCCGCCGCCGGGAATTACAAGGTCACGCTGACCTACGGCAACGCCAGCGGCAGCGCCAAAACGGTCAGCCTGTATGTGAACGGAACGAAGGTGAAGCAAACCACATTGGCGAACCTGGCCAATTGGGATACCTGGTCCACTCAAGAGGAGATCGTGGCGTTGAACGCCGGAAACAATACGATCACCTACAAGTATGACGCGTCCGATTCGGGCAACGTCAATTTGGACCGCATTCAGGTGACCAGCACGGGCTCGACGCCAACGCCAACGCCGACAGCTACGCCGACGCCGACACCAACGGCCACGCCGACACCGACGCCGACCCCCACACCGACCGCTACGCCAACACCAACACCAACGCCGACACCGACAGCCACACCGACAGCCACACCGACACCGCCGCCCGGATCGAATTTGGCGATCGGCAAATCGATTGTCGCCTCCTCGTCGATTTTCACGTTTGTGGCGGACAATGCGAATGACAACAGCGTGACGACGTACTGGGAAGGCAACGCCAACTCGTACCCGAACACGCTGACCGTGGACCTGGGGGCCAACGCCAACATCACGGCGGTGGTGCTGAAGTTGAACCCGGACAGCATCTGGGCGACGCGCACGCAGACCCTCCAGGTGCTGGGTCATAACCAGGACACGACCAATTTCAGCAATCTGGTCAGTTCGACGACGTATACCTTCAACCCGAGTTCGGGCAATCTGGTGACGATTCCCGTGACGGCCACGGTCAGCGCGGTGCAGCTCAAGATAACCGCGAACAGCGGCTCCACGGGCGGGCAAGTGGCCGAGTTCCAAATCATCGGCACGCCGGCGCCGAACCCCGACCTGATCATTACGGGGATGTCGTGGACGCCGGGTTCGCCGGTGGAGACGGATGCCATTACGGTCAACGCCACGGTGAAAAATGCGGGGAGTGCCGCATCGGGCTCGACAAACGTTGACTTTTATCTGGGGTCCACGCCGGTGGGATCCGCTTCGGTCGGCGCTTTGGCGGCGGGAAGTTCGACCAACGTGTCGCTGAACATCGGGGCCAAGGATGCGGGGACGTATGCGCTATCCGCCAAGGTGGATGAATCCAACGCGGTGGTGGAGCAAAACGAAACGAACAACGGCTACACCAACCCGTCTTCACTTGTCGTCAATCCTGTCCCGAGTTCCGACCTGATCGCCTCGTCGGTGAGCTGGACGCCGGGCAATCCGGCGGCAGGCAACACAGTCAGCTTTTCCGTATCCGTAAAGAACCAGGGCACGATTGCATCCGCCGGCGGCAGCCATGGGATTACACTGACGATTACCGATGCAACGACCCAAGCGGTGATCAAGACGCTGACCGGCTCGGTCAACGGCGTGATTGCCGGCGGGGCAACGGCGGGTCCGGTCAATCTGGGAACCTGGACGGCCGCAAACGGCAAATACAACGTCAAGGTTCAATTGGCCGTCGATGCCAATGAGCTTTCGGTGAAACAGGCAAACAACATTTCCACACAGCCCTTTTTCGTTGGCCGCGGCGCGAACATGCCCTACGACATGTATGAGGCCGAGGACGGCGTAATTGGCGGCGGCGCTGCCATCGTCGGTCCCAACAGGACCATCGGTGATTTGGCCGGCGAAGCTTCCGGCAGAAAAGCGGTCACGCTGAATTCCACCGGCAGCTATGTGCAGTTCACCACCAAAGCGGATACCAACACCCTGGTCACCCGCTTCTCGATTCCGGATGCGGCGGGCGGCGGCGGAACCACCTCCACTTTGAACATTTACGTCGATGGAGTGTTTACCAAGGCGATTACGCTCACATCCAAATATGCCTGGTTGTACGGCAACGAAACAAGCCCGAACAATAACCCGGGTTCCGGTTCGCCGCGGCATATTTACGACGAGGCCAACATCATGTTCGATTCGACCATTCCGGCGGGAAGCACGATCAAACTGCAAAAAGACGCTTCCAATACGTCAACATACGCCATCGACTTTATCAATCTGGAGCAAGTTTCACCTATCGCCAACCCCGATCCTTCCAAGTATGTAACCCCTGCGGGCTTTACGCACCAGGATGTGCAAAATGCACTTGACCAAGTTCGCATGGATACCACCGGCAATCTGGTGGGCGTGTACCTGCCTGCGGGAAATTATGCGACATCGAGCAAATTCCAGGTGTACGGCAAGGCCGTGAAGGTGATTGGCGCCGGGCCGTGGTACACGCGGTTCATCGCTCCTTCGGGTCAGGATAACACCGATATCGGATTCAGGGCGGAAGCCTCGGCCAACGGTTCGACATTTGCCAACTTTGCTTACTTTGGGAACTACGTGACCCGCATTGACGGTCCGGGCAAAGTCTTCGACTTCTCCAACGTATCCCATATCACGATCGACAACATTTGGGTGGAGCATCAGGTTTGCATGTACTGGGGAGCGAACACGGACTACATGACGATCAAAAATTCCCGCATACGCGACACCTTCGCCGACGGCATCAACATGACGAACGGCAGCACCAACAATCTGGTCAGCAACATTGAAGCCCGATCAACCGGCGACGACAGCTTTGCATTGTTCTCGGCTATTGACGCCGGCGGAGCGGACGAGAAAGACAACGTTTACGAAAATCTGACCGCCATCCTGCCTTGGCGCGCCGCCGGTCTGGCTGTCTACGGCGGATACGGCAACACGTTCAGGAACATTTATATCGCCGATACCTTGTGCTATTCCGGCATCACGATCAGTTCTTTGGACTTCGGCTATCCGATGAACGGTTTTGGCGCTTCGCCGACGACGGATTTCGAGAATATCTCGATCGTGCGCGCGGGCGGACATTTCTGGGGCGCTCAAACGTTCCCGGCGATCTGGGTCTTCTCGGCCTCCAAAGTGTTCCAGGGCATTCGCGTCAGCGACGTGGATATCATTGACCCGACTTACTCCGGCATCATGTTCCAGACGAATTACTCCGGAGGCGTTGCTCAAAATCCCGTCACGGACACGATCTTTACCAACATTTCGATCTCCGGCGCTCAGAAGAGCGGCGACGCGTTTGACGCCAAATCCGGGTTTGGAATTTGGGCGAACGAAATGCCCGAACCGGGTCAAGGGCCGGCGGTCGGTTCGGTTACCTTCAACCATTTGCAACTGAGCAACAATGCCGTCAACATCAAGAACGACACCCCGAATTTCAATATCACGATCAATCCGTAATTCACGGCCTATGATCACGGATGATCGCGGATCGCTTTCAGCGGCTTAAAATGGGTGCTGTAGTGATTTAAGCTGGAAAAACCGGTTTCGCGCCTTCCGGGCAAACGGGTATCCTGAAAAGGATGCCGGTGGGCCCGGGAGGCTTTTTGCGTTTC
>CAYYCV010000034.1:14147-26055 GCA_964470405.1 uncultured Caryophanales bacterium | reverse complement strand
CTTTGTGCGAAGGGCTTCCCATCGTCGGGCGCTTTGCGGCAAAGGAGGCGGAAACCGCCAGCTTCCTTTTTGGACGAGCGAGGTTTGGTTCGATATGTTTTGACGAAGGGGCTAAGAATGCAATGGCGGATTTTTTTCCTTGAGTTCGCCGGTCAAGTTTTGCAAATTGAACAGCCGGGCGTAGATCCCGTTCCGATTCATCAGTTCGGGATGGGTGCCGGATTCCCGAATTTGCCCGTCCTCGATCAGGACGATCTGATCGGCGCGGGTAATCGTGGACAAGCGATGCGCCACAATCAGCGTTGTCCGGTTTTTGACCAAGCGTTCCAGCGAATTCTGAATCAGCGCTTCGGACTCCAGGTCCAGCGCCGAGGTGGCTTCGTCCAGAATCAAAATTTGCGGATTTTTGAGAAACACCCGGGCGATGGCAATTCGCTGCTTTTGCCCCCCGGACAGCTTGACGCCCCGCTCGCCGATTTCCGTATCGTAGCCGTTCGCCAGATGCTGAATGAATTCGTGGGCGTTGGCGGCTTCGGCGGCCTCCCGAATCTCCTTTTCGGTTGCGTCCGGCCGGCCCATGTGTATATTTTCGCGTATCGTCCCGCTGAACAGGATGTTGTCTTGCAGCACCATGCCGATCTGCTCGCGCAAGCTTTTCACGGTGATCTCCCGAATGTCCTGCCCGTCGATCAGGATGTGCCCTTCCTGAATATCGTAGAAACGCGGGATCAGACTGACGAGCGAAGATTTTCCGCCCCCGCTCATGCCGACCAGGGCAACGGTTTCCCCCGGTTGGATCGTCAGGTTAATCCCCTTCAGCACCCACGCTCCGTTGTCATGATAGCGAAAAGATACCGCGCGGAATTCGATTTTTCCGGAAACGTGCCTGATTTCGCGAGCGTCCGGCCGATCGACGATATCGTACGGCTGGTTCATAAACTCCAATACCCGTTCCAATGAGGCGGACGCCTGGGTCAGGACGGTGGAGGAATTGACCAGACGCCGCAGCGGGCTGTAGAGTCTTTCCAGATAGCCGAAAAAAGCCGCGAAAGCGCCCACCGACAAATGCCCCTGGATCACCTGATATCCGCCGTAGCCGATAATCATCAGCGGCGCCAGATCGGTCAGCGTATTGATGACGGAGAAGGTGATCGCGTTCCAACGGGTGTGGGCGATTGCCTTGCGCAGAAAATTGGAATTTTTGCCGTCGAAACGTCCGCTTTCGTATTTTTCCAGCGTAAAGCTGCGAATGACCGGAATCCCCTGTATTCGTTCATGGAGATAGCCTTGTATTTCAGCGAGCGCTTGCGAACGATCTTTGGTCAGCGTTTTCAGGCGCTTGTACAAGATTTTGACGGCCAGCCCGTACAGCGGGAAAATAGCGATCGACACCAAGGTCAGCGCGGGGTTCAGAAAAAACATAATGCCGAGCGCGATCGCCAGAGTAACGAGATCGAGCCAAATGTTCATCATGCCGACTTCCACGATGTTCTTCGTCTGTTCCACATCGGAAATAAAGCGGGATATCACTTCGCCGGACTTGTGGTTTTGGTAGAAACGGATGGAGAGCTTCTGGATATGCTCGTAGATCCGCTTGCGAATGTCGTACAGAATGCGGTTGGTCACCAGTTGGGCAAAATATTGCCTGAAATATTCGATCGGCCCGCGAAGAAGGGTGAAAACGGCGAACGCGATGGCGAGCATCCAACCGAGTTGGGTGAGCTTCTGCGCGACGGTCAGGCTCGTGTCCAGCAGCAAATTGTCGATGACATATTTGATGATCAGCGGCAAGGCCAGAGGAATGCCGAATTTGACGATGCCGATCAGAATCGTCGTGATAATCAGCTTCCAATAGGGTTTGACAAATTGCATGTACGCTTTCAGGTTGGACAACGCGGATCTCCGCCTTCCGGTCCGTGGTTGGCGCCACTTCATGTTGCTGTGGCGTATGGCTGCTTTGGCGCGCGTCGGCCAAATGGCTCCGATTTTGATGCAATACCTGCACATTTGCAGGTATTTCGCTGCCTGCGCGGTGCGACTGAGTCCCCTCACTTGAGTGCAGGGGAATTGTTGCCGAATGCGTGGTCGAGTCCCCCAATTTGGGTGCGAGAGAATTGCCAAACGCACGGCCGGGCATCCCCTCAGCAGGGTGCAGGGGAATTATCGAGCGCATGGCCCGATTTTTCCTGCTCGAGTGCGGGCGTCTTGCCGCCCACGCGATCCGGCGGCAGCGACCTGCACTCGGCAGGTGGTTCCGCACCTGCGGCGAAATACCTGCAAAAGTGCATCTATTTGCAGCCGATCGTAAGCGATGGAGGAGAATACCTGCAAAAATGCAGGTATTTCATGCTCAGCCTCCAAATAAAGGGCGATCGGCCTTGAATACCTGCACTTTTGCAGGTATTCTCTTGTGCCGTGCGGTTGGGGGTTGAAATACCTGCACATTTGCAGGTATTTCGCTGCCTGCGCGGTGCGACTGAGTCCCCTCACTTGAGTGCAGGGGAATTGCCGAATGCGCGGCCGAGTCCCCTGCCGGAGTGCAGGCGTTTTGCCATGCGCGGGCGTCTTGCCGCCCACGCGACCCGGCGGCAGCCGGGGTACAGGAGAATTGCCAAACGCACGGCCGAGCATCCCCTCAGCAGGGTGCAGAGGAATTATCGAGCGCGTGGCCCGGTTCCTCTACTCGAGTGCAGAGGAATTATCGAACGCACGGCCCGATTCCCCTGCCCGAGTGCGGGCGCCCTCCCCTGTCCGGGCGTCTTGCCGTGCGCGGGCGCCTTGCCGTCCGCACGACCCGGCGGCAGCGTACCTGCACTCGGCAAGTGTTCCGCACCTGCGGGCGTGTCCGTGCCGGGTCGGCTATTCCTCCTCGATGTACTCCCGTTCCCCGGTGTCCCGATGGTAATAAACGCGGTATTTGATCCCGTTTTTCGGATCGATGAACACCTCGGACGTCCTCTCCGGGGAGGCATCGAGCGTGCCGTTACGGCGCGGCTTCCGCTTTTTGTAGCGCCTGTCAAAATAGAGGATGCCGAGAAGCAGGAGAATCAAAAATGCGGCAACCTGCAAGGAAATCCAGGCGATCATCCAACTCATGGCAGCTTGCGGGCTTTAACGGCTGTTCCGTAAGCGATGACCTCGTTCATGTTTTTGCCGATGTCGCCGCTGTCAAAACGCATCATGACGATGGCATCCGCTCCCATGGCGTGCCCGTTTTGCACCATTCGATCCAGCGCTTGCCTGCGCGCATCCTCCAGCATTTGCGTATATTGCTTGATTTCGCCGCCTACCAGCCCTTTGAGCGAAGCGACGATGTCTCCGCCGATTCCGCGCGCCCTCACGACTACGCCGAACGTGGTTCCCAACACTTCGGTCACCTCGTAGCCGATGATATGTTCCGTGGTGGTTACGATCATATCTGCACCTTCCCTTTTTACATCCATTTCAGTTTATTCTAACATATTTCGGCTGCCGTTTTGTATATTGCGGTCGGGCATACTATACTGAAACTGGATGAAGGAGGCCGATGACATGCTGTTGTTGAAATTGCTGCTGCTGATTTTCATCATGGTTTTTATTTGGTTCGTATGGAGCGTCGTTCGCGACCTGCGCCGAATGTTCGGCGGTGGAGCCGCCGCCGGGCGGGGACCCGGAAGCGGACGTAAAGCCGGAGGCTGGCGCAGGCCCCGCCCCGAGGAGTGCCCGAATTGCCGCCGACGCGTTTGGCTGCGGGAGGAGGAATTGATTTGCCCGCAGTGCAAAGTCAAATTGGCCCGGTCGCCCGACGGCAAATTATTGGTGCGCATCAACTGATGACGCCGACGGATGTCAATGGAGTCGCGGGCAGACGCCAACTGCTGCGGCTGGTACGCATCAACCATACGCCTGAGAGGATCCATTGCTGTTGCTGGTACGCATCAACGATGGCCTGTGCGTGCCAATTGTTGCCGCCGGCGCGAATCGATTGATGCGGATCGCGATTTCTAGTACACTGGGGGGAAGGGGGGACCGAACGATGGAACGAAAATATTTTTCCCTGCAGGAGGCGAACGATCTTCTGCCTTTGGTTGCGGAGGAATTGGAGTCCCTCCAGCAAATCAAGCGGCGGTTTGATCGGAGCGCGAACCAACTGCACAGGATGAAATCGGCACATGGCGCGGCCCGGGCGATGGGGGAGGAAGACCCGTTTTTCAAGCTGGAATGCGACATTGAGTTTTTGCAGATCGAGGCCAGAACGGTGATCCAGAGCATGCATAAAAAAGGGGCGGAATTGAAGGATATCGAGCTGGGTTTGATTGATTTTCCCGCGCGGATGAACGGGGAGGACATTTTGCTTTGCTGGAAGCAGGGGGAAGACCGCATCCGTTTCTACCACCGTTTGGACGATGGCTTCGCCGGGAGAAAACCGATTCCAGAATAAATGAGCGCAGGATGCGCGTTTTCCACAACGCCGCGTTTTCCGCAGCACAGAAGTATGGACAACATGGGGATTGACAGCATCCCGCAATGAATGGTATAGTTGATTATTGTTAATGCATTTCCTGAAGTAGAGGCGCCCGCTTCTCACCTGATCGACTCGCGTCGGCTGGTTATGATCCTGATGTCGAAGATTGATTTGATCGATGCGGTGTGGGCAAAGTCTGCTCGCGCTTTTTTTGTATTTCAGGGCACCGAATCCATGCTTGAATGGACGAGTAGCTTCGGGACATGAGAAAAAATGGGGGTGGCAAATTATCAGTAAGGAACATTTAATTAACGAGAATATCAGGGTTAGAGAAGTGCGGCTTGTCGGTCCGGACGGCGAGCAGATCGGAATCAAACCGACTCGCGAGGCGTTGCAGTTGGCGATAGATGCCAACCTTGATCTGGTTAATGTGGCTCCAACGGCGAAGCCGCCGGTATGCCGTATTATGGACTACGGAAAGTACCGTTATGAGATGCAAAAGAAGGAAAAGGAAGCCCGCAAAAATCAAAAGGTGGTCGAAATCAAGGAAGTTCGCTTCAGCGCGACCATCGAGGAACACGACTACCAGACCAAGCTGCGCAATGTCGTGAAATTTTTGAAGGATGAGGATAAGGTGAAATGTTCCGTCCGGTTTCGCGGGCGCGAGATTACGCATTCAGATATCGGCCAGAAGGTCCTGGAGCGGGTGGCCCGGGAAGTGGAGGAATTCTCCAGCGTCGAACGCAAGCCGAAGCTCGAAGGACGCAGCATGATTATGATTCTGACGCCGAAATCATAAATAACGATACGCGAATTCACACATACGCGGATTCACAAAAAATGTAGGAGGATTTGATCATGCCGAAAATGAAGACTCACCGCGGTGCGGCCAAGCGCTTCACCAAGACGGGAACAGGGAAAATCAGAAGATTCAAAGCCTATAAAAGACACATTCTGGAAAGCAAATCGCCCGGCCGCAAAAGAAATCTCGGGAAGTCCGCCATCATGAGCAAAGGCGACGCCAAGCGGATCGCACAGATCATCACTTATGTGAAATAAGGATGAGACCCGGGTTTTTCAAAAAATCGAGGAGGTAGAACATTATGGCAAGAGTCAAGGGCGGGTTCGTCACTCGCCGTCGTCATAAAAAAGTATTGAAGCTGGCGAAAGGCTATTTCGGTTCAAAGCACAGAATTTTTAAAACGGCAAACGCGCAGGTGATGAAATCGCTGTTGTACGCTTACCGCGACCGCCGTCGGCGCAAGCGCGATTTCCGCAAATTGTGGATTGTCCGGATCAACGCCGCAGCCAGAATCAACGGGTTGTCTTACAGCAAGCTGATGCACGGTCTGAAGCTGGCGGGCGTGGAAATCAACCGCAAAATGCTGGCGGAGCTGGCCGTGAACGATCTGAAATCGTTCTCCGATCTGGCCGGCGTAGCCAAGCAAAAAATCAACGCATAATAAGCGAATGCAGCTAAACATAAACGAGGGCAATGCTTTCAAGCTTGAAATAGGATTAAGAAAAAACCTCAGAGGGAAAGCTTCGTTTTTTAGCGGAGCTTCCCTTTTTTGTCTTCAGCCTTTATCCCGATATATCCAGGAAGAGTGTAAAATTTAGAACAACGGGGTATTAAAACAATGCATGGAATCAAAATAGAAATAAGGGAATGCTCTGCAAGCCACAAACAGGGTTTGTAAAATCGACTCCAGTGATATGATTTTATAGGAGGTTGACAAGTGAAATTAGTGACTTTGATGATTACATTTCTTTCCTTACTAATTCTACTTACTTCGTGCCATCGATCATCGGATTATGGGGAAGAAATCGGAAAGATACAAAACATGGTAAGTGCTAATCATAAGAGCATCGAAGCAATGAGAGAACAAATTGAACAGATAGGTGAAAAAAGTGGCATTGAAGAAATGGAAAGCCAACCTTCAAGCGATACTTTGAAAAATTTGTGGGATATTATAAATTCAGATAGTGAAATAAGAGATCAGTTTGTTAAAACATTTTCAGTATACGGGTCAAGTGGAACCTCAACCGGTGGATACATGAACTTTTATTTTGACTATGTATCGGCCGTTTTTGACCCTGAAAGACCTGACCTGTTATCTCGAATGGAAAAACGCGAAAAAAAAACAATATATGATGAAAATATGTTAAAAAGTCAGTTTCAAAATCCAGTTTATCAAAATCCCGAATTTAAAGTTCCAGAGGATTATATATTCTTAAACCATTATGTTGTAATCAAGTTTACTGACGACATTTCTTTTTACTCATCAGAAATGACAAGTTCATTAAAAGACGGACACAGCACGTTTCCATTTGATGCTCGATTTGATGCATTAGTACTTTATCCATTTGAGAATGAGCTATTTGCCGCTCTGTATAAATCGGAAAACTTTATAGACGGTTATAAGATTAGCCCCAATTATTTTGATGATATTTTAGTGAAAACAGATAAGTTTTACGAAGAAATTATGAACGTCACGTGTGGTGAAACTCCAGATTGTTAAATAAGTTTGGGCGTTTATGGACGATTGGATCAATTGCAGAAAATTTTTGCGAGTGGTATTGACTATTACGAAGGCTGGTGTATAATTAAACCTAAATTAATTCATGATAAATTTATGTAATATCAGATCGGCTATGAAGAGGACGAAGCGATAAGGGCCCTTTAGAACAGAGAGCAAAGGATTAGCTGCAACCTTTGCCTAAACCCCTTATAGGCGAGCTCACCTCGGAGCTGTTTTCCTGAAAAGCGTGCCGTGATTCACACAATTGGGCATGGTTATTAGGGGAAATCGGTTGGGCACACGTTATCGTGCCGGAGTTGGCGGATGTCGTCATGCGTTATGGATGATCTCCAAGACTTGCCAAGGATGCGCGTTGTGAGATGCGCGTCAAATCAGGGTGGTACCACGAAGGATATAACCCCTTTCGTCCCTTCAATCGCTGTCGCAGCGGTTGGGATGAGAGGGGTTTTTTGGTTGGCAGGACATCGAGGTCAGGCCCGAATTTTTGAAAGGAGGTTCACTCTGATGAGCATTAAAAGTGTATCGGCGGGTGTGTTGAAGGAAGAACAGCGGGAAAGGCTGTTAAAGCACGATGTGATTAACGGCTCGGAAATTTTGCTGCGGAGCTTGTTGTTGGAAGGTGTCGAATGTGTCTTCGGATATCCTGGCGGAGCCGTGTTGTTTATATATGACGCGATGCACGGGAATCCCGACTTTCACCATCTGCTGACGCGGCATGAGCAAGGCGCGATTCACGCCGCGGACGGCTACGCCAGATCGAGCGGCAAAGTCGGGGTGTGCATCGCCACGTCCGGCCCGGGGGCGACCAACCTGGTCACGGGAATCGCCACGGCTTACATGGATTCGGTGCCGCTGGTCATCATTACGGGCAACGTGGCCACAACCGCGATCGGCACCGACGCGTTTCAGGAAGCGGACATCACCGGGATCACGCTGCCCATTACCAAACACAGCTACCTGGTGCGGAAGGTGGAGGATTTGCCGAAGGTGATTCACGAGGCGTTCCACATCGCTTCCACCGGCAGAAAAGGGCCGGTGCTGGTCGATATACCGAAGGACGTGTCGGCCCAGAAAACCGCTTTCCATTATCCCGAGAAGGTATCGATCCGCGGGTATAACCCGACGGTGTCGCCGAATAAATTGCAGGTGGAGCGTTTGCTTAAGGCGATCGACAGCGCGAAGCGGCCCGTCATTTTGGCGGGCGGCGGGGTCGTGTACGCGGACGCGCACAAAGAACTGCTGGAGTTTGTGGAAACGACGCGCATTCCGGTCACGACCACCCTGCTCGGTCTGGGCGGGTTCCCCAGCGGGCATGAGCTGTGGATGGGCATGCCGGGTATGCATGGAACCTACACGGCGAACCAGGCGCTGCAAAATTGCGACTTGCTGATCAGCATCGGCGCCCGCTTCGACGATCGCGTTACGATGAAGCTGAACGGGTTTGCGCCCAAGGCCAAAATCGCCCATATCGACGTGGATCCCGCGGAAATCGGCAAAAACGTGCCGACCGACATTCCTTGCGTCGGCGATGTCAAGCACGTGCTGGAGCTGGCCAACCAGAAAGCCCGGCCGGCGGATACGGAAGCCTGGATTGCCGGGATCAAGGAGAACCAGTTGAAATTCCCGCTGAGATACAAAGATTCCGACAGCGAGCTGAAGCCTCAATACGTCATTGAAATGTTGAGCGAGACGACGAACGGGGAAGCGTTCGTGACGACCGATGTCGGGCAGCATCAGATGTGGGTGGCGCAATTTTACAAATTCAAGAACCCCCGCTCCATGATTACGTCGGGCGGGCTGGGCACGATGGGCTTCGGATTTCCTTCCGCGATCGGCGTGCAAATGGCGCATCCCGACAAGCTGGTCATTTCCATCAACGGCGACGGCGGCATGCAGATGTGCGCCCAGGAACTGGCCGTGTGCAAGATTCACCAAATTCCGGTGAAGATCGTCATCATCAACAACCAGGTGCTTGGCATGGTTCGCCAGTGGCAGGAACTGATTTACGAAAATCGCTACAGCCATATCGATTTGTCGGGAAGCCCGGATTTTGTGAAGCTGGCGGAAGCGTACGGTGTGAAAGGGCTCCGGGCGAAGACGAAGAGCGAAGCCCATAAGGCCTGGAATGAAGCGCTGGAAACGCCCGGTCCGGTATTGATCGACTTTCAGGTGCCGAGGGGAGAAAATGTCTTCCCGATGGTCACTCAGGGCAGCACGATTAGCGATATGATCATGGGGGATGCAGAATGAAGATGAAAAAGCATACCATTTCCGTATTGGTCAATAATCAACCCGGCGTTTTGCAGCGGGTGTCCGGTTTGTTCGGCCGCAGGGGATTCAATATCGACAGCATCACGGTCGGCCGCTCGGAGGAAGAAGGCCTTTCGCGCATGATCATCGTGACCACGGCCGATGAAAAAACGCTCGAACAGGTATCCAAGCAGCTCTACAAGCTGATTGACGTCATCAAAGTGGTCGATCTCAGCTCCCATCCGATGGTTGGCCGGGAACTGGCCTTGATTCAGGTGTCCGCCGAGCCGTCCATGCGCCCGGAAGTGCTCGGGGTGGTGGAAACCTTCCGCGCGGCTGTGGTGGACATCGGGCCATCGACGCTGATCGTGCAGGCGGTCGGGGATTCGGACAAAATCGACGCGATGGTGGAATTGCTGAAGCCGTACGGGATTCGGGAATTGACGAGAACCGGAGCTACTGCTATGATCAGAGGATTAGCCAAATCAATATAATTCATCATTTTAAAGGAGGACTTATGCAATGGCTGTGAAAATGTACTATGAAAAAGATGCTGATCTCTCGATCCTCAAGGGGAAAACGATCGCGATTATCGGATATGGGAGCCAGGGACACGCCCAAGCGCAAAACCTTCGCGACAGCGGATTGAAAGTCATTATCGGACTGCGTCAGGGAAAATCGTGGGATTCCGCGAAAAACGACGGATTCGAAGTGTATTCGGTAAGCGAAGCGGCCGGCCAAGCGGACGTCGTGCAAATTTTGCTCCCTGACGAAACGCAGGCGAAAGCGTACAGGGAAGAAATCAAGCCGAATCTGAAAAAGGGCGCGGCACTCATGTTTTCACACGGGTTTAATATCAATTTCGGCCAAATTGTGCCTACCGCGGATATGGATGTGCTGATGATCGCTCCCAAATCGCCCGGACATTTGGTGCGCCGCACGTATGTCGAAGGCTTCGGCGTTCCTTCGTTGATCGCCGTGGAGCAGGATGCGTCGGGAAACGCGCACGAGATCGGACTGGCGTATGCCAAAGGGATCGGCAGCACCCGCGCGGGCGTACTGGAAACGACGTTCCGCGAAGAGACGGAGACGGACCTGTTCGGCGAGCAAGCCGTATTGTGCGGCGGTGTGAGCCATTTGGTGAAAGCGGGCTTTGAAACGTTGATGGAAGCCGGTTATCAGCCGGAAATCGCCTACTTCGAATGCCTGCATGAATTGAAGCTGATTGTCGATTTAATGTACGAGGGCGGATTGTCGCGGATGCGGTACTCGATCAGCGATACGGCCGAGTACGGCGATTATGTGACCGGTCCGCGCATCATCAACGACGAAACGAAGAAAGAAATGAAGAAAGTGCTGCTGGAAATTCAAAACGGCACGTTCGCCAAAAACTTCATATTGGAAAATCAGTCCAATCGGGCTTTCTTCACCGCGATTCGCCGCCGGGAAGCCGAGCATCCGCTGGAGCAAGTCGGCGCCGGGCTTCGCGATATGATGCACTGGATCAAAAAATAATGAATCAGATCGCTGATCTAGCGGTGCGGTGAACGAAGCGACGCGGGGGCCGGGCATCGGTTGGAGAAACGACGGCGGTCGCCTTGGTCCGCGGGCTTCTTTCCGAGCCGGGCTGCGGCATCGGGAAATCGGCGGCGCATCGGTCCGACGTTTTGGTTTTTGAACCGCTCTTTTGCCGAAGGACAGAGGGCGGTTTTTGTTCGCGATAAGGCCGTTCGCAAAAAAAGGGACGAGAGAAGGAGTGAAGATCGTTGACGGAAGTGAAAAAGATTGCGGTAATAGCGGGAGATGGCATCGGACCGGAAGTGGTGGCCGAAGCGGAGAAGGTGATGAAAAAAAGCGGGGAATTGTTCGATTACCGGTTCGAGACGGAGCATGCGCTGTTCGGCGGCATCGCGATTGATCGGAAAGGCACGCCGCTGCCCGACGAAACCCTTCAGATTTGCAAGAAGGCGGATGCGGTGCTGTTGGGGGCCGTAGGCGGGCCGAAATGGGATAACAATCCGGGCGAGCTTCGGCCGGAAACCGGCTTGCTGGGCATCCGCAAAGCATTGGGGTTGTTCTCCAATATCCGCCCGGCCGTTGTGTTCGATTGCTTGAAGGAAGCATCCAGCCTGAAACCGGAAGTGTTGGAAGGAACCGATCTCATCGTTGTCCGGGAGCTGACCGGAGGGATTTACTTTGGCGATAAATTCCGCCGGGATGGGGAAAAAGGGCAGGAAGCGGTGGACACTTGCGTCTACAGTGTCAAGGAGATTGAGCGCATCGCAAGGCAGGGCTTCGAAATCGCCCGCAAGCGGCGGAAGAAGTTGGCTTCCGTCGACAAGGCCAACGTGCTGGAAACGTCCAGGCTGTGGCGCGAGGTGGTCAATCGGATCGCGCCCGAATATCCCGATGTGGAACTCGAGCACATTCTGGTGGATAATTGCGCCATGCAGCTTCTTCGCCGACCTTCCAGCTTCGACGTGATCGTCACGGAAAACATGTTCGGCGATATCCTCAGCGACGAAGCCGCCATGTTGACCGGATCGATCGGCATGCTGTCGTCCGCTTCGCTTGGCGAAGGAAGCTTCGGCCTGTTCGAACCGGTTCACGGTTCGGCCCCGGACATCGCCGGCAAAGGCATCTCCAATCCGATTGCCACGATTTTATCGGT
>CAYYCV010000034.1:0-14137 GCA_964470405.1 uncultured Caryophanales bacterium | reverse complement strand
TCGGTAGCGCTGATGTTTCGTCTGACCTTCGGGTTTGAGGAAGCGGCCGCCTCGATCGAGCGGGCGGTCAAAACCGTTTTGGACCAGGGCCATCGGACCGCGGATATCGCCGTCGATCCGTCGAAAGCGATCGGCACGAGCGAGATGGGAGATCGGATTGTCTCGGCCATGGAAGGCTGAAACAGCGCTTGAATATATGGGGATTTAAATTATAATCATTATTAATTGAAATTTATTTCAGCCATTGACTTTCGATTTTTCCAATGATACCATCGTAAGCAGGGAAAACATACCGCAAACCAGATGGTGAAGGAGGCAGTTGAAATGGCTGAAAGATTGGTTGCAAGAAAAGCTCCGGATTTCACAATGGAAACCGCGTTGGGCAACGGAGAAGGATTTGGGAAAGCGTCGTTATCCGATTACAAAGGGAAATGGCTGATCCTGTTCTTTTACCCGCTTGACTTTACGTTTGTTTGCCCGACCGAGATTACCGCGTTAAGCGATTCCGCGGATATTTTTGAAGATCTCGATTGTGAGATTCTGGGAGTCAGCATAGACAGTATTCATTCGCATCGGGCATGGATCCGCACGCCAAGAGACTCCAATGGCCTCGGCAAAATCAATTTCCCCTTGGCTTCCGATATAACGAAGAAAGTGGCCGCCGATTACGGGGTGCTGATTGAAGAAGAAGGCGTCGCCCTCCGCGGGTTGTTCATCATCGATCCCGAAGGCGAGCTGAAATATCAGGTTGTGAACCATAACGATGTGGGACGCAGCGTGGACGAAACGGTTCGCGTTCTGCAGGCGCTGCAATCCGGCGGGTTGTGTCCCGCCAACTGGAAACCCGGCGACAAGCATCTGGTGGCGAAATAATCGAGGATGGCAAACCCCCTTCCTGCCTGCAATGCGCAGATAGGGGGGGATTTTATTTTATGGGAGTGATGATCATGCCGATGCGAATACGCTCGGAACTGCCTGAATTTGAAGGCGTCACGGAATGGATGAATGGAGAGGCGGACCGGCAGGAGTTGAAGGGCCGTCCGGTGCTGGTTCATTTTTGGGCGGTGAGCTGCCATATGTGCAAGGAAAGCCTGCCGCAAATTAATGAATGGCGCGAAAAGTACGAAAAGCAGTATAATTTAAAAGTGATCGGTGTGCATATGCCGCGTTCGGAGAAAGATACGGATATTCAAACGGTGAAGGAAACGGCGGCCCAATACGATTTGAAGCACCCGATTATGATCGACAACAGCCACGCGATTACCGACGCTTTTCAAAACGAATACGTCCCGGCTTACTATCTGTTTGACGACCAGGGACAACTGCGGCATTTTCAGGCGGGGGAGAGAGGTCTGAAAATGGTGGAGCAGCGGCTCGAAAAAATATTGGGAAAATAAATGGAGGATTGTCAATGAACGTACCGTCAGAGCTGAAGTACAGCGAGGAGCATGAATGGACCAAAGCGGAAGGAAATTTGGTCACCATCGGGATCACCGACTTTGCCCAAAGCGAATTGGGGGACATTGTATTCGTCGAATTGCCGGAGGCGGGAGCCGCCCTGGAAGTCGGACAGCCGTTTGGCAGCGTGGAGTCGGTCAAAACGGTGTCGGAGCTGTACGCTCCGGTCAGCGGAAAAGTGGTGGAGGTCAACAGCGTGTTAACGGATGCGCCGGAAAAGGTCAACGAATCTCCGTATGGGGAAGGTTGGATGCTCAAGGTGGAAATTTCCGATGCTTCCGAGCTGGATCAACTCTGGTCCGCGGAAAAATACAAGCAAACGTACGCCGAAGACTAGGAGAATTGGAGCGCCGGTCGGTTCGCCCATTCCGGGCTGCCTCCGGTGCGGTTTTGCAACGGGCGCATGCTTTTCGCATGCGTCCGTTTCGCTGTGGTTCCGAAGCGGGAAGGAAATTGATAAGCATGGGGAAATGTGATAAAGTAATATATCGACATGGCAAACATTGCCTGGGACGAGAAGAAGCTGGCGGAGGCCGACGATGAAAAAGATACTTGTACTGCATGGAATCAATCTGAACATGTTCGGGAAGCGGGATCCGGCGCAGTATGGCACGGTGACGCTCGACGAGATCAACGGGCGATTGAACGAGCTGGCGAAGGAATTGGGCGTTGAATTGGAATGTTATCAGACCAACCACGAAGGCGAGATGTGCGAGAAAATTCATCAAGCCTACAATGAGAGCAAGGATGCGGTCGTCATCAATGCCGGCGCGTGGACCCATTACAGCTACGGCCTGCGGGATGCCCTTGCCATGCTTAAGGTGCCTGTGGTGGAGATTCACATGTCCAATGTTCATGCCAGAGAGGAATTCAGGCGCCATTCCGTGCTCGCCGAAGTCGTAAAGGGCCAAATTTGCGGATTCGGGCTTGAAACGTATCTCCTTGGCTTGAGGGCGGCCGTAGCGTCGATCGGATAAAGTCCCTGTTCGCTACGAGCCGTTCGAAGCGCCGTCCTTTTCCCGGTTCAGGTTTAACGCGGAGATGATACCCGCCGCAATTTCTTCCGGGGTTAAACCGTCCGTTTGGATGGTTGAGTGGCTGTATGAATAAATATCATGGCGTTTTTTGAACAGCGCTTCGATTTCCTCCCACGATTTTCCCTGCAACACCGGCCTGCTGTCCACGATCAATTCGTACCTGTCTTTCCAGGCGTCGAATGACAAATCGAGAAATAGCACGATGCACGTTGACAGGCAAAGGGTCCGGACGTCTTCCTGCATGAACGCGCCGCCGCCCAGAGAGAGAATGTTGAATCGAGTATGGGTGCAGAAATGGCGGATGATGTTTTTTTCAGCCTCGCGGAATTTTTTTTCACCCCATCGTTGAAAGACGGCGGGAATGGGCATGCCGAATTGTTTTTCAATTTCGAGATCGATATCGACGAAATCCCGGGAAAGTTCGCTTGCCAGCAGTTGCCCGACCGTTGTTTTTCCGACCCCCATAAAACCGACTAAAACGATATTTTTTTCCCCCGGGGGAATCTCCCTGTTTTTTGGCATGGTTAGGACTCTCTTTCGTTTTGTTTTCCGCGTCTCGCGCCGGGCTTTGGAAGTGCAAGCCCTGCGCCGAAGCGCTTTTTATATTATATCACATCGCCTTTTGCGCGAATTGGGAAAGTGGGATTTGCCCGCAATTTCTTAAGGTTGAACGAAGAAAAAAGAAGGGATTTTCGCATGCCAGCGAGAATAATTTATATATACTAATGTTTGCTTCAGTCGATCCCGTCAACCAAAGGAGGAATAGCCATGAGTTTTTGTTGCGGTGCAAGTATGATCGGAACGAAAGGAACGCTAAAACACCTGAGAACACAAATTCATAATGTGCCACTTCTGTTTTGTCCGGTTTGCCATCGCATTGAGGTCCATCATCTCATTGAAAACGAATATGAGATTTTGGCCGAATATGCTCATGGCGATGGAGCGGTTGAAGTCGATTTTCAGGAATATGTGGAAACGAGGGACAGCAGCAAGCTGTTCGAAAACTGCGTCAATCACGAGAATGAAGAACCGCTGGTTGTGGTGCAGAATCAGATTGATATGTCGCTTGATCTCCTGATGGTGGCCAAGCAATTTGACGATACGGAATGGCAGGAGCAATTGATCCGGCGGCTGGAGGTGTTGAGCCAGCGGCTGGGAAAACTGCGCAATAAGAATAAGAAAAAAACCAGACTGCGTTAACGGCGGAGGCAAAATTTTTATCAGGATTGTCGATGCTTGTTGGTGTTGGAAGGCGTGATCTTTGTTGCATTAAAACAGGCCGCTTAAGGTTGGTAAACCTGTGATCGGCCTGTTTTCTGTCATCTTCGGCAGAACCCGAGCAGAAATGGTGCGGGGAAAATAAATTTGAGATTGACATCGGCCTCTGTCAGCACAGTAAACCCGGGAAATCGACGACAAAATAGAAGAAAAAGCAGACAGGATCATAGAGTAATCTTAAGTAAAGCTGTTCACAAAGCGCATCAAGCGCGATAAGAACCAAACGGGTTGCTCGCGTACAGCGATATGACCCGCCTTGGGAATGACATCATATTCTGCAGCATAAATTCTTTTGGCCAGTTTCTGCGCGATTGAAGGAGGGGTGGATACATCCTTTTCACCGACCATGACGAGTACCGGTATTTCGATATTGGACAAATATTCCTTCAGATCCAAATGTATAATGGCTCGCCACGTCCAGGCATGAACCACCGGGTCACAGGCCTGAAGCAACTTCCGTACGACGGCAACTTCGGCAGGGGCGAAACGAAGGAAGTCTGGACTAAACCAACGCTCCAGCGTCTCATTGATTATCGCGGTCATACCTTGACTCATTACTTTTCGCGATCGCGCTTCCATGGCAACCGCTACAGCGGGGGCGACATCGAACAACGTATCGACAAGCACCAGTCCACGGACTGCTTCGGGATGATGAATCGCGAGGAGTTGGCCAACCATGCCGCCGAGGGACAAACCGACAATAATGGCAGGACGCGCATGGATGGAATGAAGAACCTCATTCACGTCATTCGCCAAGTCCTCTAATGTAAATGGCGATGAAGGAACGGAGCTTAAACCATGCCCGCGAAAATCGATAGCAATGACTTGGTGACTGCATTGGAGCGCCCGGATTTCCGGATTCCAAAAATCCCCGTTCAATCCTGCAGGATGCAGAAATACGATGGGATCACCGCTTCCATGTGTGTCGTAATGGATATAAAGGCCTGTTTTTATTGGGATAAACATTTTGCCAGGTACACCTCCGTTCCGACCGGGGGGATTTAATAAGCTATAATAGTACCCGCCCCGATCATGACTAAAATAATAGCAAGGATAGTATAGATGCTGATTTTCTCATTCGTTTTGAAAATCCAATTTGATAAAAAGAGAGTGAAAATGGTTTGAACGGAAATGATTAACGTAGCACGAGCGACACCTGTATACATAAGTGAAATCAAAAATAAAATTTGACCGATAGAGATGGAAATACCGGCCAGGAATAACCAAATATTGAATTCTTTTATTGTGGCAGTCGCAGCGTTCCGATAATGGTTGTTAAACATTGAAAATACGGAGAAGATGAACAGTCCGGCAATGCTGCCGACGACCGCTCCCAAAAAGGGATCGGGCAACGCCATCATCCCGGATATTCGCAAAGAATTTCCTGCGGCATAAGTAAGCGCGGAAATGATGCCGTAAACGATCCCGATGTTCGCTGCGCTAAAAATTCTCTTCTTGTCAGAGGGAATCCAACTCTTTAGGCGCCGGAGGCCTCGTACATTACCGGTGCTTGATGCCGATTTATTTTTCCCGGATACCAGAAATAAGCCAAGAAAGATGAAGCCGCCTCCAACGATCACAGAGAACGTGATCGCTTCTCCCATAAATAAAGCCGCAATGAATACAGTAAAGAAGGGAGCTAGATTCTTGAGTACAGCCCCCACAATGGAACCCAGATGCTCAATCGAAAGATACAGAAATGTCCGGCCCAAATAAACGCTTAAAACACCTGCGGCTGCAAAGCATAGTAGCCCCTTCATGTTCATTGCGATCGTCTCTCTTGCAAACACTGCAATGGCGTAAATCGCACCTCCCAAAGCCAAAGTAATGACGGTTGAAAGGATAGCTCCATGCAATGAGGTGCTCGTTGGGGAATTCATTGCCGCCTTTCGTGTAAAAACATTAGCTAAAGCAAAAGCCGCGGTAGCTATGAGAGAAATGATTTCCCCCACATATGCCCATCCTCTCTAATCGTTCGCTGCTTACATTATTACACCGCCAGAGCGTTAAAACTGTCCTTCGAAATGAATATGCTTTGTTTCGCAATACTCGTTCAATCCGTCAACCCCCCGCGTCCTTCCCAAACCACTTTGCTTGTAGCCGCCAAATTCCGCCTCTGGAAAATTTTTATTCCATGTGTTGATCCATACCGTGCCCGCCTGAATTCTTTTTGACATTCTTAGCGCGCGATTCAGGTCATGGGTCCAAACGCCGGCGGATAACCCGTAATCGCTATCATTCGCCATGGAAAGCGCTTCGTCTTCCGTAGAGAATGTTTGAATAGCCAACACGGGACCGAAGATTTCCTCCTTGATGATTTTGCAATTTCCCGGTAAATCCGTAATGATCGTCGGTGCATAAAAATATCCTTTATCGTAATCTTTTCCGGTAAGGCGATATCCGCCTGTAACTATTCTTCCTTGTTTTCTGCCAGTTTCCACGAACTGATCAACCGATCGAAGCTGTGATTCCGAAATGACGGGTCCCATATCTGTTTCTTCATCCAGACCGTTTCCAACTTTTAAGCTCTCCGCATAACGTTTTAGCTCGGAGATGACTTTCTCCGCAATGGATTGTTGGACTAGCAACCTCGAGCCTGCCATACAAATTTGCCCGGCTGAAATGAAGATGGATTTACCAAGTACGGGAATCGCTTTTTCCAGATCGGCGTCATCAAAAACGATATTGGGCGTTTTACCGCCCAGCTCCAGTGCGACCTTTTTAATGTTTACAGTGGACATTTCAATAATACGGCGACCTGTCGATGTTTCTCCGGTGAAACTTATCATGCCAATTTTGCTGCTCTTTCCGATCGTTTCTCCGACTTCTGTTCCTGACCCAGTAATGATGCTTACAATCCCCTTGGGGAAATACGGAATTTCATCAATATATTTGATGATTTCAATAGAGCAGAGCGGTGTCAAACTTGCCGGTTTGATGATGACCGCATTGCCTGCGGCCAACGCGGGAGCCAGTTCTCTGATCATGAGCAATAAAGGCCAGTTCCAAGGTGTAATTAATCCGATCACTCCGATAGGCTCCCTAACGATCATGCCTAAATTGGTTGGCTCCAACTGAATGGATCTCCCGGACACCGTCCTGGCGGCTCCAGCAAAATATTTAAGCGTATCAATACAACCCGCTATTTCCAATCTGGATTCTTGTATCGTTTTGCCTTGTTCTATCGTTATTAACCGACTGATGCTTTCACGATTTTCCTGCACTTTTTCGGCTAAAGCCAGCAACGCCTCATACCGCTGCTTCGGATTTATGCCCCAATCATTGGAATGATAGGCATCGTATACGAGATCAATGGCATGCAAAGTTTCCTGTTTAGTCGATTTCTGGGCATAACCGACCAGATCTCCTGTCGCCGGGTTATAGGATTCTATAAGCTTTCCTTCAGATGAAGCAATCCATTCGCCTCCAACATAGTTGCGACCTATCCTGCTTTCCTGGGTCACTTTGCATTCCTCCGATTTGAATTTGTGTCTACATAAACTTGTTGACCTCTGCACGGGCGTGTAAAATCGGGTTTTCGATGTTCCATAACTTTAGCGCGTTTTCGCCTAAAATTTTGCGTTTAGCTTTCTCGCTGAGAAATGGTAATTGATAAATTGTGTTTGGCGTATCGAAATCTTGATGCGGATAGTCGGTTGCGAATAGCAGCTTGTTCTCTCCGTCGATCATATCGAAGATCGCAGCCAGGTGATCCGGATTGTCGTAGGAATCCAGCGGCTGTGTAGTGAAATAAAAATCTCTAATATATTCGCTCGGTTTTCTCTTCAATAATGGAGCTTCGGCTGATCGTTGCATATAATCGTTGTCCAATCGACTCATGACGAATGGTATCCATGTTAATCCTGATTCAATGAATAACATTTTTAATTTAGGAAATCGCTCCGGAATGCCATTCACCACCAGATTGGTCATCTGGATCATATTGTACAAGGGGAAACCGAGAGCGTGTGCCGACATGAAACTATTTAATTGCTGGAACGCTCTCTCCATCCAAAACGATGCGGTGTGGAAAGCAAGCGGCAGCCCTCTTTCTTCCAGCATGCTGTACAAACGCATAAAGCTGTTATGATATACAGGATTATATCGAACGCTTGTCACCATGCAGCCAACAACGCCTTTTCTGTGTCCGTACTCTTCCACAATCTTCACGCAGGCTTCCGGATTAGAGAAAGGAAGATAAAGCAAGAGTTTTAATGTGTCCGAATGCGGTAAGATTTCTTCCGTCATCCATCGGGCATAACCGTTTGCAATCGCTACCTCCAAATCGCTCTGCGGATGAAGTCCAAGCGTCAGTAAATCGGTGGGGAATACCACGCTGTAGTCTATTCCCATTTTGTACATAGCGTCTAGCAAAGGGTAGAAGCGGCGATCCAACTTTTCATTTTCAGGCATCGCGTATTCTTCGAAATGATCCTTGCTTTTTGTCCGTCCACCAATGATACGATCTCCCAAATCTCTGGGAACATAATAAAATTGACCGCTTTTGGTAGCGTAGGTTAGACGATGACGCCATGGTTCATCCACATATTTGGCAATTTGGTTTAATGGCGTGTTGAAATAATGCGCGTCTGAATCCACGATGGGAAAATTATAGAATCCGTATTTTTCTGCTTCTTGTTTAGCGTGATCCAAAAAGTTTTTTGCAAGTGTCAAGCTCATATAGATCCACCTCGTTTTTTTCTAGTAGCCAATCCCCATACTTCTCCAAATTTGCAGTTCAAAAATTTCTAATTCCGCAGCCTGTAACAAACGATCGGCAAATATGGAAATTTCGGTTTGAGACAGTTGATTTTCTTGACTGATAGGCATCAATGTGTTAGGACCTTTTTCCCAGTTATAACATGTTGCGGAAACCTTCTGAGCGTAAATTTTTATAATCATTTCCAATAAATTTTGCAGATGATGATCCGCGATTTGCTCTCCTGTTTGGCTGCCTTCCGAGCATAATTGAATAAGCTCGACACATTTTTGATTGATTGCTTCTTCGCGATTGGTTTGCCGGCTTTGCATGCTTAATCACCACCTTTATGCCTCATTTTTTATTGCGACTTGTCACCAAGCAATATACACGTGATCATCCTTTATCACCGTTTTTAATTTTTTAATCTTCAACGATTTTTGCGAAGCGCACTCCCCTGTCTTGACATCGTATTCGTAACCGTGCCATGGACAAACCAGGCACATTTCATCTGTATCGACGTATTCGCGCACAACCTCTTTGTTGTTATTCAACTCTACCTTTACTTTTCCGAAAAGATCCCCGAGGCCCACCGGACCTCCGGCATGTCTGCAACGATTTTCATAGGCGTAAATTTGATTTTCATTCCGTACAATAGCAACTTCTACTTCGTTTATTACAAAGACGTGTGATTTGCCTTCCTTTAAATCCGATAGACGACATGCGAAATATTCCAAGAATCTAACCTCCTGTCAAGTAAATGTGCGTTTTGCCGTGATGATGACGTTTAAGCTAATCGCCGGAAGCATGGCCGGGCACAGAGAGCGGAATATCCCATGCATTGTAGGAATACAGCCATGCGGGATCCTCTTTGTTCTGCATAAACTTATTGGATCGCGATTCAAGCTGAACTCTGCCGGTACGTTCGAAACGCAGCGCCTCAAAAAGACGGAATGCCGCAGACCAATCTTCGGATTGGTGAATGCATCTTGCCAGAACAACGGCGTCTTCCAAGGCCATTGCGGCCCCTTGCGCCATATAAGGCGTCATCGGGTGACAAGCATCTCCCATTAGCACGATGTTGTCTTGATACCATGGTTTTACAGGATTTCGATCATACAGAGCCCATTTGTAGACTTCGTCGCACGCTTGCAGCACCGATTGAACATCCGGATGAAAATTCTTGAATTCGGTCCGAAGTTCGTCTACATCACCTCGAGCCGACCAGGATTCCAGACGCCATTCGCCGGCTGGAACGCTGGTTACGAAGTAAACCTCCCGGCGGTTAATATAATAAATCACAATATGGCGATCCGGGCCCCACCATTTCACGAAAGGCGCAATATTTGCAGAAATTCGCTCCTTGGAAATGACGGTTCTGTAGGCCACTCTTCCCGTGAAAGACGGTTTGTCCGCACCGTTGATGCTTTCCCGAATGTGCGAATGAATTCCATCAGCCGCAATAACAGCATCCGCATACACCGTGCTTCCATCCTCGAAATGCAAGGCGGTTCTACTCCCTTTTGAATCCAGGTGAATTAATTTTTTGCCCAGATGAATCCACTCGCGCGGAACAGCGTCGGCCAAGGCGCCATGCAGATCGGCCCGATGCATTTGCAGGAAAGGCGCCCCATAGGTCGTTTCAGCTTCTTTTCCAAAGCTGAATTCGCCAATAATTTCACCTGTATCGAATTGACAACTTCTCCAGGCTGGAGGTTCATGGCTTATGGCGCGCAATGTATCGAGCAACCCTAACCCTTTCAATACAATGGATGCGTTTGGGCTGACGTTGATTCCGGCGCCTACCCTGGAAAATTGGTGTGCCTGCTCATACACATCTGCTCGCAGTCCCAATTTTTTTAAAGCGGCGGCAACAGCCAGTCCTCCGGGGCCTGCCCCAATGATCGCCAGTGATCCCGAATGCGTTTTCATAATGTTGTCTTCCACCTTTCGTTTTAACAAAATGTTCCGACTACCTGATAATCCGGTGTCCATATTTTCTAAGCGTTGTAAAATGATTGGAGATCCCCACGGAGGCATCCTTCAGAACGCGGACGTATTGTTCGACTTTGGTTTCGTCAAAGCGACCTGTAGGGATAGTTAAACAAATGTCTCCCAGGACTTGGGGTTCCTGCTCGCTATGGTCGAATACAGGTACGGCGATACCCACGGCGCCGGAAATATGCTCGCCAAATGTAAGAGCGTACCCAAGTTGGCGAATATGATCTAATTTATGGCGCAAGCCGTCCGCATCCATCGTGGTGTTGTTGGTGTAACGCTTCTGTGGGCCGGCAAGCAAGGTTTCCTGCACGGAACCCGGCATAAAGGCCAGCGCTGCCAACCCGCTGGCGCCAACTGTAATGGCATGACTGTTTCCTTCCTGCATACGGTATTGAAGCGGATGAAGAGAATTAACGACTTTAGAGACAAACACCTCCGTACAGGCAGAATGCTCAACTAAAAATAACACGCAAGTCTCATTCGTTTGTTCAACGACTTTGGCCAGCTTTTTGTGCAATAGCCCTTCGGGATCCGCTCGCTCGACGATGAGCAGAGCCAAACGAAGAAGCTTTGATCCCGCCGTTAATCCGCCGCCGCCGTCACGTACTAAATAACCGCTCTTCTCAAGGATCGATAATGTTCGGTGCATCGTGCTCGGCTGGCTATCGAATGCTTGAGCTAAATCCCGCATACTTAAAGATTTAGATTGCTCCAACAGGTACTCCAGTAATTGGAGGCCTCGGACAATGACCGATTTATCCAGCTTTTCTATCTTTGCCGTTTCAGGCTCTTTACGACTAGTCATTTTTTCCCCTTCTTTCTTAATGCATATTGGGGTGATCGAACATCACCTGCTTTCAATCATACTTTAATACTTTTCAAGAGTTTTTAACAGGGTGAATAAATTGCCTTTTTTGCGTAAAGCTCCTGAATTTCGGCCTCTGTAAAACCAAGTTCCGTAAGTACTTCATTCGTATGTTCCCCCAATTTGGGCGCTGGAGCTGTTGGACGCTCGGACAGTTTCAACGGATCGCCTGCAACCGAATAACGTTCGCCGGAACGTCGGGTTAATTCCAGCACCATATTTCTTGAAGCAACCTGTTCAAGCTTTAACGCCTCCAGCACCCCATTTACCTTGGAAGCCGGAACGCCGTTCATCTCCAACATGGCCAAGATCGAAGTGAAGTCCAACGAGCGAAAGCGATCCTCCAGCAAGCGTTGCAATTCATCGGCATGGGCAAGTCGATCTTGATTTGTCCGGAATTTCGGATTCTCAATCAATTGCGGTAAATCTAATGCTTTACATAAATTTTTCCACATCTGCTCCGTATTCGCGCAAATTAAAATTTCCGTGCCGTCGGAGCATTGAAATGCGGAATAGGTGGGGATGGATCGGTGTCCGCGACCCTGTGGACCCGGTTCAACATTAGAAAACATGGCGTACGCTGCCTGATAGGATAACATGGCGATTTGAGAATCCAACATGGACACATCGATTTTCTTTAAAGATCGATTCCCGCGTTCCCGGCTGAACAGCTCTGCGATAATTCCAATGACAGCGTACAGTCCGGCATTCAGATCGGCGATCGGGATGCCGGCTCGTACCGGACGCCGACCGGGTTCGCCCGTCATACTCATGCCTCCGCTTGCGGCTTGCACAACCATATCGTAGGCGGGACGGCCAGCCATTGGTCCATCCAGGCCATATCCGGAAATACTGCAGAGTATAATGTCCGGTTTGATTGCACGAAGCGTGGTTGCGTCAAGGCCTAAACGGTTCATAACACCGGGGCGGAAGTTATCGATGACAATATCCGCCTGCTTGACCAGATCCATAAAAACGGCATGTCCCGCCTCTGTTTTTAAATTAATACAAATAGATCGTTTATTTCGATTTACCGAGAGGTAATACAGGCTATCCTCATCAAGAAAATAAGGGGGCATGGCTCTTGTCGAATCCCCTTCGCCCCACTCGATTTTAATAATTTCCGCCCCAAGATCCCCTAAAAGCTGAGTAGCAAAAGGCCCTGCAAGAAATTGAGTTAAATCCAGAACTTTAATGCCTTCTAACATCATCATCCACTCATTTCACCAAAATATGAATTGCGCAAGCGCCGTGATCCAGTCCGTATATCCCGCCTCCGGTACAATGAGCCAAGCCGACTCTCGGGTTCTCGATTTGTCGAGATCCCGCATCGCCTCGAAGTTGCTCAACAATTTCCGCGATTTGTGCAATTCCGGTTGCGCCCAGTGGATGTCCTTTGCAAAGCAGGCCTCCGCTCGGATTAACGGGAATTTTTCCGCGCAATCCGGTTGCGCCTGACTTGAGCAGCGACAAGCCTTCTCCCCGGCCGCAAAACCCCAGAGCCTCGTAGTACTGAATTTCCGCAATGGAGAAGGCATCGTGTACTTCGGCAACGTGAATGTCTTCGGGACCGATCCCGGCCTCTTCGTATGTTTCGGAAGCGGAGCGAAGCGTAATTTCCGGTATCGTCATATCCCGATGCCCATCGCTGAACCGACCCGAGGTTAAATGAGAAGCCCGTATTTCGATGCTGCGATGATTGCGATAACGCTCCGACACGATAACGGCGGCAGCGGCTCCATCTGCTTTCGGACAGGATTGGAGCAATGTTAACGGTTCGGCAATCGGCCGTGATGCGATGACTTCCTCGATGGTTACAGGCGACCGAAACTGCGCGACCGGGTTAAATACGGCATTTTGTCGATTCTTGACTGCGACTAGAGCCAAATCCTCCACCCGGCCTCCGTATTCATGTAAATAGCGTTGGGCCCTCATAGCATAAACGGCTGGCATGATTTGGCCTTGTTGCACTTCGAAATCTTCATCGTTCAAGGGAATCGCGCCGGAACCGATTAAGCTCAATTTTTCGACGCCGACTGCCAGCGCAACATCGTACTGCCCGTTCTTTACAGCATGACAGGCTTCATAAAGAGCCGTCGAGCCGCTGGAACAGGCGTTGTCCATATTGACGAGAGGGAGTCCGCTCAAGCCAATATCCCGCGTGATCCGCTGTCCCATCAACATGCCGCCCATCGCGGTCCCGCAGTAGACGGACTGAATGTCTGTTGGTTGCAGACCGCTGTCTTTCACCCCGGCAACGACTGCTTCCTGCCCCATTCGGTGCGAGGACCATTCGTTCCGCTTCCGAAAAGGAATGATTCCAATACCTGCGACATACACCTTCGACATAATTATTCTTCCTCCTTAATTACTTTAAAGCAGTACCTATCTTCCAATACCTTCCCATCTTCGTCCAGAATGCGGAACATGCCCGGTTTCAACTGCAAGTCAATGGCCGCCTGAGACGGATGGATATCAATGATCCCGAAAGCGCGGATCCCTTCCGGGAAATCGACGTAACCTGCAACGTACGGCACCGGTAATCCCCGTTTGCGCAAATGCACGATGCTGAATGAGTATAAGGTGCCGGGCCCATACAGTTCTTTCACCGCGGCATCTTGATTCCAACAGGATGGACATCGTACCAGCGGCGGAAAATTAACTTGATTGCAGCGTTTACATTGAGAAGCAATCAACGAGACGGTACCATTTCCATGATCTTTCCAAGCTGTATTACCCGTTTGCATTGTCCCCATACTTAACACTCCCAGTAGCTTTATAGTGTTCTAACTATTAGAA
>CAYYCV010000033.1:0-33766 GCA_964470405.1 uncultured Caryophanales bacterium | reverse complement strand
CAAGCGCTCCCGGTCGCCGCCAACCCGGCTCCCGCCGTGCAGGCGCCTCAAGCGCTCCCGGTCGCCGCCAACCCGGCTCCCGCCGTGCAGGCGCCTCAAGCGCAGCCGGTCGCCGTCAACCCGGCCGTGGCCGCCCAAGCGCCGGCGTACATGAGCGACGGCAATTTCCGGAAATTAGCTCTCGCCGGTCAGCAATTGGACCTCAGAAGGCAACAAGGCCAATGGAGCGCAGGGCCGGGATTCGAGGCTGAATCCGCCGGCGGCGACACTTTGAATGAAGCGCTGGAATCCGCATCTTCGGGAACAGGCGGAAAAGCCGATGTGCTGGACAAGCAAATCGATCCGCTAAAGGACCTGGAAGATCAACAAAGCGAGAATAGGAAAAAGGGCCTCGAAATAGACAAGGCCCAGGTCGATATCGCCAGTTCGACGATGGGCACGCTCTCGGGCTTTATCGGATTGTCCGGGATGCGCAAAGCCTGGAAAGAAGCCAACAGCGGCAGCAAGAAAGCCGGCGTATTCTACGAAGGGGTAGAGAATACCCAGAAAGCTTTTTCCGGCATCGCCGGAATCATCGACGGCGCAGCCAAATCCGAAGGCAATTCGGACGGCATCGGCAAATCGGATGCGGTTTCCGGCTGGTCGGGGAGCGTCGGCGACGCGCTTTCCGCGATCAAGAGCACGTTCAAATCGGTAAAAACCATCTACGAACTGATCAGCAGCGAGGAAGAGCAAAGCTCGAAAGACAAAGCCAAGGCGATCGCTTCCAGCATCAGCAATGCGCTTCAGGCCGCGCAATCGAGCTGCAAAACAATAAAGCAAATCCTGGAAATTTTGGAGCTGGGGACAGGCGGATTGGCTCAGGCCATACCGGGCCTCGGCATCGCCATCAGCGGCGCCAAGCTGATTTTGAAGGCGTTCAATATTTTCGAAGCGTATCACAACAAGAAAAAAATGGCCGACGTGAAAAAAGAAGCGAAAGACGAACTGGATAAACAGGGATTCGTCGACAAAAAATCGTACCTGTTCGGATTGTTCACCTCCAAAGTAACGGACAAGAAGAAATTGAAGGCAAGGAAAGAAGCGCTGCTGGGCAAAGGCGCGTTAAGCCAGGCGGAAGCGGCGGAGCTTGAGAACATCGAACAGTACGAGCTGTCGCGCGAAATGAAAAACATCAACCAGAAACGCCTCAATCGCGGCGTGACGGAAGTCGGGTTGGAGCTGATGAGCATCGCCGGCGACATCGCCACCCTCAGCGGCGCCGGAGCGACGGTAGGCATTCCGTTGAAAGCCGCGGCCGCGGCCACCGGATCGGCGCTGAGCTTCGGGCGCAAGATCAAGCAAATGGGCAGGGATCGGGCGGCCAAAAATGGCGCTTGGGGCATTACCAAAGCCGTATTCAACGCGGATAAATCCTCCGAGGAAAAACATAAAAAGCGGGTAAAGGATGCCGAGCTGATCCTGGATATGATCTCGCATCTTCCCGAGCCGAAGGAAGACCCGCAAATCAGAAAACAGTACGAGCGCGTGGAAAATTACATTGTCGCCACAGGCTGCAATTTGTCCGAATTGTACAAGTATAACGGCGATCTTGACAAGCAAAGGGAAATTTTGATCGAAGCGATGAAACAAAGATAACCGACGAGGAGGATTCAAATGATATCGGAATTGGTGCATGCCCGTCATTTGGCGGAACTCGGTCTTCTCCAGGGATACCTGGACAACGCCGGAGTGCAGACGAATATGATTGAAAAATCGGACATCATGCCGCTTCATGTGCTGGTTGCGGCCTTGAAGAAAGACCATAAAGGTCGGGACCGCTACGTCAATTTCAGCTTTGTTCCGATTTCCGAAGACGAGTTGGAGCACATCCGATTGCTTCAATTGTATACCACGATCCCTTGCGATTTGAAACCGAAGCGCAAGGAGCAGGTGGCAAAGCTGCTGCTGGCCGTCAATTCCCGCGCGGTGATCGGACATTTCAGCATCAAGGAAGACGATGAAATCTACTTTCGCTATGTGCACTGCATACCGAACGGAAAAGTCGCGGACGAAGAACCATTCATTGAAACGGTGTCCATGTTCAACTACATGATCGATCTGTTCTCGGAGCGCATCAACGACGTGGCGGACGGCAAGGAATTGGCCGAGGCGCTTGCCGACTTGGATTGATTTTGCCTCATTTGGACTCATTTGGACGCATTTTTCCTCATTTAGGCTCATTTGGCTTCATCTGAGCTCATTCGGCTTGATTTGGGCTCGTTTTGCTATTCGGATCAAACACAAGCGCGCATCGTCGGCCTATAGCGTCAGTTCGAGGCGATGATCCCGCCCGTCGTCGCACAGCGCGATGCAGACGCCTTCCTGCCCCCGGCCCGGTTCCCCCATCAAAATCTCCTTGCCGTCCATCTTGCCTTGACTTATTCCCGTGGACTTGCCCGAAGGGTTCGCAACATGAATCACATATCGCGTTTGCCCGAAGCGGTACGTTGCGGTAAACTCCGGCCAATGGGAAGGGATGCACGGGTAAATGCACAGACGATCCGCGCGGCGGCGAATGCCGAGAATCGATTCGATTCCCGTCTGATACATCCAACTGGCCGCGCCGGTGTACCACGTCCACCCGGCATGCCCTTCGCGCGCCTCCGCCGTGTAGACATCCGCGGCCATCACATAAGGCTCTCCGGCATACTGCCTGACCTCGCGATCCGTACGGGTATGCGTCACCGGGTTCAGCATGCGGAACAATTCAAACGCCTTGTCGCCTTTGCCCAGCTTGCACCATGCCGCAACGCTCCAGATGGCCCCGTGCGTGTACTGTGCCCCATTTTCCCGAATGCCTGGCGGATATCCCTGAATATAACCCGGATTCGGCTCGGTGCTGTCGAAGGCGGGAGTCAGCAAACGGATGACGGAAAGCTCCCGATCCACCAATTCGCGCTCGAACGACTGCATCGCTTCGACCATCCGCTCCTTCGGGGCCGCGCCGGACAAAACGGACCACGACTGGGCGATCGCATCGATCCGGCACTCCTCGCTGTGCACGGAGCCGAGCCACGCGCCCGAATCCGTAAAAGCGCGGCGGTACCATTGCCCATCCCAGGCATGCCGATTGATCGAATCGGCCAATTTGCCTCGCATGGCCCGAAAATGCTCCTCTTTGCCGGTGTCTTCCCGCCTGCGGCAAATGTCCGCGAACCGTTCCAACACCTCGCACATAAACCACCCCAGCCAAACGCTTTCGCCGCGTCCTTCGGCCCCGATCAAATTCATCCCGTCGTTCCAATCTCCGACGCCAATGAGCGGCAGGCCGTGTTCTCCCATGCGCCGCAGCGCCTTGTCGATCGCCCGCAAGCCGTGATCGTATATCGTTGCGGACTCGGCAGATTGCCGCACAGGCTCGTAGCGTTCATGCTCGTTTTCGCGCAGCGGCTCGCTATAGAGGAACGGAACGGTTTCATCCAAAATCGTCCAATCCCCGGTATGCTCGATATACCGTGAGATCGTATAAGGCAGCCACAGCAAATCGTCGGAAAACAGCGTGCGGATGCCCCGGCCGATCTCCTCGTGCCACCAATGCTGAACATCGCCTTCCTCGTATTGGTGCGACGCATGCAGCAAAATTTGGTTCCTCGTCAAATCGGGCAAAGTATGCAGCAAGGCCAGCGAATCCTGCAACTGATCGCGAAAACCGTACGCGCCCCCCGCCTGGTAGAAAGCGGACCGGGCCCACATCCGGCAAGCCAGCGATTGGTACAGCAGCCAGCCGTTCAACAGGACGTCGGTTTCCGGCGACGGCGTCGAGACCGTCGTCTGCGACAATGTATGCTCCCAGAAGTCCTGAACCTCCCGCAGGGCCTGTTCGCACGTTTCCGGTTGACCGTAACGCCGCGCCAGATCGGTCACCGCTTCTGTGGACTGTTCGCAGCCCAGCAAAATATAGACCGTCTTCTCCTCGCCCGGTTCCAACGAAATTTGGGCCCGAACAGCACCGCAAGGGTCGTACATCGCGCCCGTCCGCCCGGATAAGCCGGCCCGCTCCATCGCGGCGGGATCCTCCGCGTTTCCGTTGCGCCCGATAAATTCGCTGCGGTCGGCCGTCCAGGACAGCCCTTGGGAATCGTCCCCATTGCGGTCCGGCGGCGGAAATATCCCCAGAAAGGCCGTAGCCTCCCGAAAATTTTCCTGATACTTGTTGCACGCGGTCAACACGTTCGCCGATTCGAGCCATTCCGTCACGATATACGGCGCGGCGGGCGAACGCTGCACGCCCAGCACCCATTCCGCATAATAGGTCAGGGACAGTTGCCTGCGTTGCGGGCTTCCGTTGCGCAGCTTCAGCCGCATGACCTTCACCGGATCGCGCAGCGGCACAAAAACGGTCATTTCGTGCCGAATCCCGTGCCGCTCATGGTCAAACCGGGTAAAGCCCCAACCGTGCGCGATCTCGTAGGGCGGCTGGATTCGGGCGGCGGACGGCGCGGCGGACCATACCCGCCCGTTCTCCTCGTCGCGCAAATACGCAATTTCCGAGGGCGGATCGAGCACGGGATCGTTGGACCACGGCGTCAGCTTGCATTCGCGGCTGTTTCTCCACCACGTATACCCCGTGCCCAGCTCGGAAACAAGGCAGCCAAATTGAGGGTTGGCCAGCACGTTGATCCACGGAGCCGGCAAATAATTCCCGTCTTTGATCAGGATACGATACTGTTTGCCGTCAGGGGAAAATCCGCCCCAACCGTTAAAAAACAGCCAGTCCTTTGTCTTTTCGCGCCCCGTCCGTTCGGAGGAGTCGTCCGTTCGGGCAGACTCGGTCCAAATCGGCGTCGCTTCCCCGCCTGCATCCTCCCGTCCGCTCTGCGCGGAGGCGTCGCCAACGCAGACAGGCTTCGCCCAAGCCGGCGTTTCCATCCCGTCCATTGCGATTGCGAACCCGCGCAGCCCCGGCGCGCTCTTCTCCGATCCGCCGCCCGCTTCCGGCCAGGCCGTCCGGTTTTGGCGCGGAGAAAACCGCAATTGCGCCGCCAGACTCGGCCCATCGGCCCGCAGCACCACGCGGGCCGCCGCCATGAGCAGCGTTCGGTCCTCCTCGGCCAACTGGTTGTCGGCGATGACGTAAATCCCCGCCATCCCTTTATCGAAACGGTCCACTTCTTGCCCCACCGCCCGGTGAAGCAATTCCTGCAAATTTTGATAGTATCCGCCTTCCGACTCGTTGAGCAAAACAAGGTCGAACAAAAGCCCGAGCCTGCGCAAATATTCGTGTCCCGTCAACAGCTTGACAACGAATTTCATATGATCGAGGTCATGAATGCGCACGACAATGATCGGCCGGTCCCCGGACAAACCGAAAGCCCACAGGCCCGACTGGCCTTTGGTATTGGCCGGTATGCGGCTTGCGCGCGCCTTCGACAGCGGCGGCGTATACAGCACCCGCCCGGCGTACGTCTGAAAATCGGCCGCCTCCCGGTTGGACAAACGCAAATAACGAAGCTCGATTTGCCCGTGGTTCCACGCCATTTGAAAGGCCCGCTCCACCGCCTGATCGGAAACGAGCCCGAGGACGGTGTCAACCGCCGCCTGCTTCGTTTCCGCCGCGGCCGTGATGATATACAATTGTTTTTGTTCGCCCGGCTCCATGACGACCCGGCGTTTCATCGCGAACGCGGGATCGGCCACGGAGCCTGTCGTGCCGCGCATCCGGGCGCAAATTCCCCGCGGCTCGGACAGCCGGCGTCCGCGCCCGATGAAGACGGCCCGGTCCGTCTCGTATTCCACGTTCCCGGGCGGATGCCCTTCCGCAATCAGCGAATGGGCCGCCCACAGCGGAACGTCCTTCCGGTCGCGGGCTCTTCTGACGGCGGTGAGGCATCCCGATTTTTCGTCGTATTCCGTTTGAATGAACAGCTTGCTGAACGCCGGATGCGCCTCGTCGGCCAGCGAATCGATCATGGCCAACTCGACAAAGGTCGCGACCTCCAGCACCTTCGATTCCTTCGTCCCGTTGGTCAAGGTTAAACGGCGCACCTCCGCATTGTATTCCGGCGACACGCAGATTTCCAACCGGGTCCGCACGCCGTCGTCCAACCGTTCGAACATCGCGCGGCCGAGCGAAAATTGAATGCGCTGCTCCTCCGGCTCCACCCGGCACGGCTGGTACGTGGGGGACCACACCTTGTTCCTCGTCACATCCCGAATATACGCGTAGCTTCCCCACGGGTCCGCCACGGGGTCCTCGCGCCACCTGGACACCGCCAGGCCCCCGTAACGGGACCATCCGCTGCCGCTGTTCGTCACCGCCGCGGCGAAGACGCCGTTCGAGAGGATGCATACCTCCGGCGTTTCGGTGTGGGCATGCGGGTATTGCCTTAACGCCGCCGCGTCCTGCGCCGGACTCGCATAGGGCAGGTGCACCCGATGCATCGCCGGATGTTTGATCAGCTTGGGTTTTTTGGGCACCCGCTCCTGAAGCAGCAATTCCGCCGCCCGCACCTCTTTGTTGCGGTGGAACCGCTCGTACATTTTTTGCGGCAGCAGCAGGTTGGAGAGCGCCAGCATGCTCATCCCCTGGTGATGCGCCATAAAGCTCCGAATCACCATGTGCCCCCGGTTTTCGGGCAGCCGCTCGCGCGTGAAATCGATCGCTTCGTAATAGCCGTACTTGCCCCGCCCGCCCAGCCGCTCGAATTGCCGCAACGCTTGAAGCCCTTCCTCCCGCGCCAGATGCAGAGCCAAAATCGTCGCATACGGCGTCACGACCAGGTCGTTCTCAAGCCCCCGCTTGAACCCGAGGCCCGGAACGCCGAACGCCCTGTACTGGTAGTTCATTTTGTAATCGAAAGCATAATAGCCGGATTCGGATATGCCGAACGGCACTTGCCGCTGCCGGGCGTACTCGATTTGCCTGCCGACGACCGCGCGATACGTCATGTCCCATATCGTATTCCGGTACGTGCGCATGTACAGCCACGGCATCAAATATTCGAACATCGTTCCGGACCACGACAGCAGAGCCAGCCGCTTTCCCGCCCTGGTCATCGTCCGGCCCAGCGCCCGCCAATGGGACACGGACACCTGGCCGAGCGCGATTGCGATAAAGCTCGTCTGCCTGGCCTCCGACGCCATCAGGTCATACAGGATTTCATCCCGTTTGTCCAGCTTGGTATGATACCCGAGCGAAAACAATCTCGATCGGTGATCGTACAGCGGCCGAAAGTTCGTGTCGTCGATCCATTTTTTCAACCGGGCGACCAGCCGCCGGCCGCGCGCGGCCCAATTCCCCGCTTCCCCCATCGTGATCTCCTCGGAAAACGCGACATCGAAAGCTGCGACGGCGCGGCCTGCGGAATGTTGCAGGTCCTGTCCGCCGCCCGTCATTTCACGCGCGCCAAGCCACTCCTTCAGCCCCTCCCGAACGGTCATCAGACAGCCGACGAAATTGCCCGAATCGACTGTTGACACATACAGCGGGGGCAGCGGCTCCAGCGTCGCCGTATCGTACCAGTTGTAAAGATGTCCCTCCCACTTGTCCAACCGGTCCAGCGTATCCATCGTGCGTTCCATCCGTTGAATCATTCCGGGGGTGTCGATGAATTGAAAGTCCCTGGCGGCCAAAACGCAGGATAAATACAGCCCGATATTGGTCGGCGACGTGCGATGCGCCACCCCGTTGGACGGCTCCAACTGCACATTGTCGGGGGGCAGCCAGTGGTCCGCCTCCGTCACGTAATCCTCATAAAAAGACCAGATCTGGCCGGACAAGCTTCGAAGCTCCGCCGTTTCCTCTTCGGAAAACACGGGAACCTCCTGCCGCAGCGGTTGGTCCAGCCAGCGAATGACGAACGGGGCGCAGGCCCACAAAACCCCCAAGCCGATCCCCATGGCCTGCACCGCGGCACTGCCGCTCCAGATCGCGGCCGCCGCGAACAGCGCGGTCAACGCGTATCCGCCCGGCAGGCCAAGCAGGGACGGAGCCCCGCTGCGCCTGCTTCTGCGTTCGGCCTCGGCCGAGCTGACCCATTCGAGCAGGCGGCGCTTGGTCCATAACAAGCGGCACAGCGTCCGGCAGGCCGCATCCAGAAACAACACGGTCTGAAACGGAAGGGTCAACACGGCGATCAGCGTCTGGCCCGCCGTAGCCGTCAAACCTTTCGGATTCCGAAGGAACGTGTGCACCGCGGCGATATGGCGAAATACGGGCAGGAACAGCGTCGCCAGCGCCAGCGCGAACCATCGCGCCGACGGACCGGGAAGCGCGATAGGCGCCAGCAGGAAAATGGCGAACAGGGCGGGCGGAAGCAGGCTGCGCCGCAGGTTGTCCACGATCTGCCAGCGGGTCAGCACGGACAGATCGACAGGTAGCAGCTTCCCCCGCCGGTTGCGCACCTTGGGCAAAAGCCACAGCAGCAACTGCCAATCCCCGCGAACCCATCGATGCTGTCTTTTCTGGTGCATGCTGAACCGCGCGGGATGATGATCGACCAGTTCAATGTCCGAAAGCAGGCCTGCCCGCAAAAAGCCCCCCTCCAGCAAATCGTGGCTCAACACCCGATTTTCGGGAATCCGGTCGCACAACACCTCGTAAAACGCATCGACGTCAAAAATCCCTTTCCCGGTAAAAATTCCTTCCCCCAGCCCATCCTGGTACGGATCGGAGACGGCGTACGCGTAAGGGTCGATGCCGGGGTCACCCGCCCACAGCGCGGCCACTCTCGATTTCGAAGCCGCTTCGTGCGTCATGCCGATCCGCGGCTGGAGCACGCCGTAGCCTTCCACCACCCTCGTTCGCGCTTCGTTCAACCTCGGGCGGTTATAGGGCAGATGCAGCGTCGCGATCATTCTCTGGGCGCTCTCCAGAGGCAATTGCGTATCCGCGTCCAGCGTAATGATATAGCGGACCCTCCGCAGAAACGAAGCATCCCCTTGGATCACATCGTAGCTCGTCGTCGCGCATCCTTTCAGCAGCTCCACAAATTCCACCAATTTCCCGCGCTTTCTTTCCCAGCCCATCCACACTCCCTCGGACGGATTCCACTGCCTTTTCCGCTGAAACAGGTGAAAAGGAGATTCCGGATACGTTCGGTTGAGCCGTTCGATCCGTTCGACGGCCGCGGCTGAAAGCCCGGCATCCTGCGGCAGCTTCTCCCGATCGGCATCCGTCAGGTCCCCCAGCAGCGCAAAATGAATGTTCGAATCCCGATTTGCCAAATAATGCAGCTCCAGACGATCGGTTAATTCCTCCACATCCTCCACCCTGGACCAGATCACGGGGATGACCACCAGGGTCGCCGCTTCGGGCGGAACCCGCTTGGAGAAGTCGTACCTCAGCAGCGGAACCGTCTGCCTTACCCTTTCGATCAGCCAATGCGCCGCCGTAACGGCCCATTCCGCCGCGGGAAACAGCAGAGCGGGCAAAAGCGCCGCCCACGCCCACGGCGAGAAGGATGCCGGCCAGCCGATCCACACCGCGAAGCCGATCCAGGCCACCGCAAAGAAAACGGCCAACAGGTTAAAATACGCTCCGGTCGCACGCCGCAACACGCCGGTTTCCGGCATCGGCCTCGGCTTGCCGCACACCTTCAGCGCTTCCCTCAGGCCCCTGATCCCGTCGGGCTCCAACAAATAATAAGCGGCAAAGATTTGCCGCGGCCGCAAACCGTCCCGGCCCCCGCCATTCGAGCGTTCCTTCTCGCGAGCCGCCGCGGCCAACTCCACCGCCTGCGACGCGACCAGATTTTCCGGCAGGCGCAGGCGGCGCGCAAGCTGCTCCACCCGTTTCCGCAGCGTGGCGCGGCTGGAAAAATCCAGCTTTCCGTACTCCCCGGTACATTCTCCGCGCAGCGTTTGTTCCACCGTGCTGATCTGTTCGAACGTTTCGTTCCAATCCCACCGGGACAGCCCGCGCAGGCTGAAGATCAGGTTCGATACCGACACTTCGTACGCCGCCTGAAGCTGATACTCATAGGATAGTACCGGATCCAGGCTTTCCGGGCCGTTCTCCAATTTGCAGATCAGCCATTCGCCCACGACGCCGGTGTCCTCGGCGCGTTCCCGCAAATGCTTGACCAGATGGACGATCAGCGAGCCGGACAGCGGCAGGTCCTGCCCTTCCTGCTCCAGCGCCTCTTTCAGTTTGTCGGGGGTAAGCTGCGACGGCCCCATTCTTCCGAGCACCCGTTCAACCAGATTGCACACCTCGCGCCGTTCCCGGACCGTCTTCATCATTTCGGCCAGACGGCGAATAAACGCAATCCGCAGAATCATCGGAATCGCCCACACTTCCGCGATGGACAGAACCGACACTTCCTGATAGGAGCGAATAAACGAAAGAAAGGAATCCTCTTTCAAATTTCCGTCGGTATGCTCGATATAATGCGCGCAGATCGAGTACACTCTCGATTCCCCGGTCTTTTTAAGGTGCGGCATGCGATTGATCCATTTTTCGGACAATTCATGCTTCGCCGTAATGATCTGTTCCTCGATAAATTCCGCGTGATCCAAAAGCCATTCCTCGGCAGACTGCGCGCAGGCGGAACGATCGCGATGCAATTGGCCGATGAAGGCGCGCAAGCTTCCGATATGGGATTCGGCATCCCGCCAAAAGCGTTTGGACGGCTTGCGGATTATGTACGGATCATGGTTTAAAGCCAGATGGTGCGCCTCTTGCTTCAACTGCTCATTATTTAAAATCATAGGTTCCCCCGGGAATAAGTTCTGTTGTGATGATGTGCTGTGATCATTAACTCAGTTAAAATGCTTCCCAAACTGGCTGAAAATTATGATTCAAAGATGCCGGGGCCAAAAAAGAAACAGCCGGCTTGGCCGGCTGTCCTTGTCTTCCTTATGATTTTTCGGAGGAAACGATGTTCGAAGGGGATGACGCTCCATTTCGTATCAAGGCTCGATCCCCCACACCAATGCGCCGTTGCGGTACAGCGTAATTTTGTCGTAATCGGCATAAGACGTGTAGGACGCATCGTAAGAATAATCGTTCGCCTCATTATAATCGGACCAATCGCTGTTGTTGATGCGCGTTTTCATCTTTCCGCTGTCCCCCGCCGCGGCCACGCTGCCCGCCCATATACCCCGCGCCGGACCAATCCGGGAGCGAGGGGTCTACGGACGCGTGCGCTTGCGGCCCGGAAAAAAGCAGGATTCCGGAAGATAAAGCGAGGGCGGCCACAAGCAAAAAACACCCTCTGAACGCAAACCATTTCATTACATATGCCTCCTTAGCTTTTGGAAATTCCGCCAATGCGGTCTAATTCATTTATAATCCAATTTGAAAAAAGCGGATAGAGGCTTTCTTTAGGCGATAGGTGCTTTCTTTGGAACACGCGGCAGGCGGAGATCGTCGGCGGAAACGCCCGAAAAACACCGGCAGCCTTTACGGCTGATCAGGTTAGCCTTCCGTTCTTATCATATTTCCGTATATACGCCAATAAATCATGAAAGTTCACCCGGGCCATTCCAATCTTTTGGTCTGCCGCGCCATAAGACATGATTAAATCTTCACCCATGACAATGCCCCCGGTCGTAAACAGACAAGGCGTAGGGTAATCCTCCGGCATTTCCCAATCCCGCTCCGCAAACATCAGACGATCGGAGCACCGGTGGATCACGACCGGAAAATCGTCTTCCTGCTCCCTAACGATCATAAAGGATTGGGTATATCCAAACTGTGCATTTTTCTTCGCGTGATAAGATACGAGCCATTCTTGATTCCCCAGGGATACCGGCGGCCAGCTTGCGCCGACACGATTCTCTTCCCAATCAAAGACGGGGTAAGCCAGAAGTTTATGGGTCGCTTTGGATCGGGCAAAATCTGCGATCGATTCCGCTGCCGCCAAATAAATGGAAGGCTTATTCACCTGTTCTCCTCCTTCAAAGGGAAGGACATTCATCGGCCGATGCAGCATGAGATATTGCCATTTACCCGCAATCATCATTTTTTCGGGAAACAAGAACACATCGCGATTATCGCTAACATGTCCCTCGGTAAGCGGACCCACATACTGAAAGGCGCTTTCATAATCCCCTTGCTTCAACTCATCCAAATTCAGCTTGTAGAGAACGCTGACCGTATGATTGGATCGGGCGGTTTGAATAAACGGATCCGAATCATCTCCTTCAAATATCCAATCCGGAACATATTCAAAACGCGTTTCCACCGGAGGATGTTGACTGCCGAGCCAATAGGGGCCGGGGGGAAACGGGCGGCAAGCCACCGTCAGGTATAGCTCATCCTCTATATAAAAGATACGCGGGTCTTCGACACAGCCGTTCGCATAATTCCGCACTTTCTTTCCGCGAATATCCGCGACATACAGTTCGGGCTCTTCATACCCCAACGCGGGAGCCAGAGCAGGCCTTGAAAAATCGGCATCCCATGTTTCTCCCGCATCGTGGCTTCTGGCATAACCCAAAAAAATCGGATAGGGATCGTGACATCCTTCCCTTCTTTTTTGCGGCCACGGACCCGTTGCCCGAAAAAGCATATGAATTTCATTGGAATGAGGATCTTTAATAATAGCCGGATTCAAAACCATTTTTTCTGCCCAACTGCACCCCGGTACAGGCTCAAGAGCCGGTTTGTTCAAATAACGAAATGTTGGCTTCATAGTTCCTCCTGTTTTACATTATAAAGTACGAGCGAAACGGATCTTTTTTCCCTGTCCACTTCTTCCGGAAAACGATATAATCGGAGAAGAATCGCTAATTTCAGGGGGGACCTTGCCTATGTCGGAGTCCGTTCCACACCGATCTTGTGTCATTTACGCCAATTATTCCACGCACACGAAGCCCCACTCCGTTAAGTATAAAGACGGGCTGAACTTCTACCTGTTCCGGCTTCAGGCAGAAGGAACCTGCCGCGCGCTGGTGGCGGGAAAATACGAGGCCATCATCCCCGGCGACCTGCTCATATATGCTCCCGATCAGCCGTACGAACTAAACGTTCAGCCCCGAAGCGCCGCGGAATCGGGTGCGGTTCAACCCGTCGGGGACTACTTTCTGGCCGGCAACGGGGAATGGCTGGACTCGTGGTGGAAAAGCAAAGGCTTTCCAACCAAAACGAACATCGGCTTTGACGATACGGTCATTACCTTATGGAAGCATATGATCGGCGAAAAGAAAAAAGTGATGCGGAACCAAGAGGAGATCATGGACTATCTTCTAAGAACGCTTTGTTTGACGCTGGAGCAAGTCATTCGGATCAGGCAGCGCGCCAAAGGGGCGGATATCGCATACAAGCTTAAATTATTCATAGAAAATCACGCCCATGAATCTCTCAGTTTGGAAAAAATATCGGCCTCCGTCGGATTAAGCGTCTCTCGCTGCTCCTATCTGTTCAAAGCCGCTTTCGGCCAATCGCTGTTCGCCTACTGTATTGACGTTAGGCTAAAGCTTGCGCAGCAGCAGGTGCTCTACAGCCATCTTGCGCTGGAGCAGGTTGCCGAGAAGACGGGCTTCCCGAGTTACCCTCATTTCTGCCGAGTGTTTCGCGGGCGGTTTGGGCATCCCCCGGGAGAATACCGGCGCAAATTCGGATTCCGGTTCAATCCCGATTGATGCGGGCATCAGACGTCTGCATACAAAACCTGATTGGCTTGAACGAGTATGGATTGCAGTTGCTCCACCTTTACATTTTGGACGATGCCGTCCGTATCAAGCGCCAGTGCGGCTGCGGCCGCAGCCGATTGCCCCAGGATCATAAATACGGGCTCCATCCGGATCGAGCCGTAGGCTGCATGGGTAGCGGAAACGCATACCGGTACGATGAGATTGGCGCACTCCGTCCGTTTCGGCACAATCGCCCGATAGCTTATCGGATAAGGCGCCGTCAATTTTACATAAAATCCGCCCTCTGTGCTTACATGCCCGTCCCGGTTTACATAGTATTGGGTGTGGTGCGAGTCCATGGCAAAGGAGCCCATTCCTATGGAATCCGGCACCTGATCTTCCCGTCTGACCGCATGCTCCGTCACCACATAATCGCCAATCATTCTGCGGGATTCCCTGACGTATAACTGGGGAGTCCAATGGCCGCTTTCGATAAATTCATCGAGCGGCAGGCCCCACGGCTTGTGGACCGCCCGAATTTCCTCCGGCACCCGCAGGTGGTTCTGAAGGGTCCAGACATAGCCTTGCTGGTAGAGGCGATGGGCATTCCAAATTTGTTCCCGCGTACGATAGTCCGCCTCCGGATAGCTGTGATTCATTCCGTTGTAATCCGTGGAAATGCCGCTGTTGTTATTGGAATCCGTCTTATCCGGGGTTACCCGATTCAATTTAAAGAAACGCGAGCTTTGCCCTTGCTCGATGGCCCGAAACAAAATTTCATAATCGGCCTCGTTATATCCTTCGGGCTTTTCAATCTCCAGGCGGTTGTCCGGATTGTTGGTCAAACACATGCGAAAGTTATAAGCTTGAAGCTTGGTGTCTCCATCGCCGATATTGCCGCCGGGGTGCGAATGGACGCGCGGAAGTAAGCCGCTTGAGGGCACCCCTTTAACCGCATAAGGATCGATCCCGTCGGGCAGTTCATTGCCGGGACGAATGCCGTTTAATGTTTCCCCGTATTTTGAATTCGACTCCCGGCCGACAAAATAGGATACGCCGGCTTTGGCCATCAGATCTCCTTCATAGGTAGAGTCAATAAACACCCGGCCTTTATAGACGTTTCCGGATTCCATGCGTATGGAGATGATTTTTGATCCTTGCTTTGTCACTCCGTCCTTTAGCTCAAGCCTTTCCCCGTAAACGACTTCGATGTTGTTTTCCGCCACCCAATCCTGCAAAACTTCGAGCGCTACTTTGGGTTCAAAAAGCCAACAAGCCTCGTTTCGCGAATATTTCCGGGCGACTCGCCGATAAAACTCCAGGGCCAAACCGCCGATCGCTTGCTTCATCCCCACATCCGTATCTCCCAGTCCTCCGCTGGTCAAGCCGCCGATTCGTCGGCCTTGCTCGATCACTACCGCGCTTTTGCCCATTATTTTTGCTTGAACAGCCGCCGCAATGCCCGCAGCCGTTCCTCCGTAAATGACGATATCAACCTGTTTTTCCCGATTCACTTTACCCCTCCTCCATGATGATTTCGCTTGCAAGCCTTATTATAAACCGCTTGCCGATTTGGCGAGAATGATGGATCTTCCTTTTTCATTTGATGGATCTTACTGTTTTGCGGAGAACAGTTACAATGTGTCCCTGGAAAGTGAGCCTGCCCCACTCCTTTCTTCCGGGGCGGGGATTATAATACATTTTGACAGTGAAAGTTTAGATGGAGGGGGCTTGATCGCCAAAAAGGAGTTGCTTGTTGTCGAAACAAATGTTAGCGCTTTCGCAGAGCCGCGAGCGAAGGTACAGTCGGGCGTACGAAGCTGCCTTACGATCGACGGGCAGACGAATCATTTTTAGGAGGTAATTATGCTTACCATGACAAGAAAAGCAGTTAAACTGTTGGTGGTGCTGGCGACGATTTTCGCCACGATCACCGGATTTTCACCCCGTGCGGCGGAAGCCGCTTCGGCCACGATTCAAAATTACCCGATGCCATCCATCTATACCGCATCCAGCGTATTTTCGTTGAAAGCGGACAACCAATCGATTCCGGTCATCAGCTATAAGGACGACTACGACTACGCCGAATTTTCGTTTTCCGGCACGGTCAGTATCGAGGTGACGAACAATGTGCCGATTACATCGTTTTCCATCAGCCCCATGGCCAAAAACATCGAGGGGACGGTCAACGGGAACAAGCTAACCTTTAAGCTCTCTTCCTCCACCTACGTGATCGTAAAAATCAATGACCAGAAGAAGAAGATCGTCATCGCGGCAGATCCTCTGGAGACGAATATTCCCCCGTCCGCGGGTCCCGGGATTTATAATGTGACAGCGTCGCCATACAACGCGGATAACACGGGGACATCGATCGCATCGAATGCGATTCAGCAGGCGATCGATGACGCCTACCAAGCCGGCGGCGGCACTGTATTTGTCCCGGCCGGTGTCTATAAGAGCAAAAACCTGACATTAAAAAGCAACGTGACCTTTTACCTGGCCGGCGGCGCCGTCATTGTCGGCACGGGCAAGGGGGAAGATTACGTGATTGATTTCAGGAAGGATTCGCGAAATGAGGACGGAACGTTTTTTATTCGCACGGCCGTGGGCTCCAGCAATATCACCATAAAAGGGCGGGGCACCATCGATGGAAAAGGCATCGCGATGCGGGAGCGAATCATGCCGGCGCCGCATAAAAACGAGGGATTACTGAATAACCTGCTGGTCCCGCTCGCAACCTCCAATTTTACGTTTGACGGTCTCATATTGCGGGATGCCGGTTTCTGGTCGTTCATGGTGGTCCGTTCCGACCATGTGACCATCAAAAACCTGAAGGGATTCCAGGACTTATACAAAATCGAGGATGATGTGATCGATATAAACGAGAGCCAGCACGTGCTTGTGAAACACGCGGTGGCCGTATCGGATGACGACACGTATTCGACGAAAACCTGGCTGCAAACGGGGATGTCCAGCGGGTGGCCGGGAGCGCTTGAACATTTGGAGAATGTCGTCTTCGACGACGTCCTCGCATGGACAAGAGCTGCGGCTTTCAAGGTGGGCATGGGGGTAGCCCAGGCGCAGGTCGGAGTGACGTTCCGCAATTCGTATGTGTTTCAATGCTCCCGGGCATTGCTGGTCGATCACGGCTACAAGTACAATACGCTCCCGCAGGAAGGCTACGCTCAAAATATTACGTTTGAGAATATCGATATCGAACGAGTCCAAATCAAACAATTCGGAAACTATTGGCTTGGCGTTTCCACGAGCACTTCCGGCAATGTAAGCAACATTGTCGTAAAGAACATTAATATTCGCCAGTTGGGAGGCGATCAATCCAGACTTTCCGGGAATGTCGCCCATGGCGGGATGGTGAACGGCGTCATGTTCTCGGATGTTTATGTGAAAGGCAAGCTCGCAACCAACCTAACCGACATGAAAATTTCCGTTATCAATAACAATGTAACCGGCGTTCATTTTGCCAATACCAACCCGCTGATGAGCGATAATTTCGAGGACGGAAACATGGCGGGATGGACATCCGTTTCCGGCGGCTGGAACGTGCCGACAGTCGGCGAGAATACCGTGCTGTCCAGCGGCAGCCAGACGACCACCTCCCTTATTGTCGCGAATGCCGGCAGCTCATGGGCGGATTACGTGTATGAAGCCGGAGTGGAAATGCCCATCACCGATGCCAATGCGGGCATTGTCTTCCGGGTACAGGACGCCAATAATTATTATATGTATCGCATCAATTCATCGAATCAGAAGCTGGAGTTGTATAAAGCCGTCAATGGACAACTGACGCTTGCAGCCAGCACTCCGTTCGCGGCCCAGGAGAAGATGTGGTATCGGATGAAGGCGGTTGTACAGGGGAACCAGATTTCCTGTTATGTGGATGGCGCGTTAAAAATGCAATGGACCAACCCGGCAACGGAATTGACAACGGGAGGGATCGGATTCCGCACCACCTCGGCGGGCGTCCATTTTGACGATGCAATCGCTTCTCCCGTCGTCCGATTCAGCGACAATTTTGAAGACGGAAACATGACAGGGTGGGCGGCATCATCCGGTTCCTGGAGTGTGGCCACAGACGGCACGAAGGTGTTGACCCAACCGAATACGGCCGTTGCGCTTATTACCGCCGGTGAAGCATGGACGGATTATTCGTATGAAGCCAAAGTGAAAATGCCCTACGCCGATGCCAATGCGGGCATTGTCTTCCGGGTACAGGACGCCAATAATTATTATATGTATCGCATCAATTCATCGAACCAAAAGCTGGAGTTGCACAAGGCCGTGAATGGGCAGCTAACCCTGGTATCGAGCACCCCTTTCGCATCCCAGGCGAACCAGTGGTATACGATCAAGGCTTACGTTGTAGGCAACACCGTAAAAGGTTATGTGAACGGAGCCTTAAAGACGACATGGACCAATCCCGCAACGGAATTGACAACAGGGAAAATCGGATTCAGGACCACCACGGCGGGCGTATCTTTTGACGACGCTTTGGTTCGGTCTACGACCTAGCGTCGGTCGGCGAGCATCAAGGAACGGACCCGAAGCTTCCAGGCCCAATCGCCTGATCAGGCGCCCGCCAATCCATTCCACGGATTGGCGGGCAGCCTGCTTTGTGCCATAATCGAGATAATCACTATTAATCGACAGGATGTGACACGCATGCCGGACCTGGGAAATCTGTCGTTCCGCAACAAGCTTCGGGCCGCCTTTCTGGCTGTCGCGTTGCTGTCCATCCTCATTACCGGCGGCTTTTCCTACTCCATTACCGCCGATATACTCGAGAACAATGCGTTGAAGCTGACGCAGAATACCGTCGTGAAATCGACGCAGACTTTCGACGAGAAGCTGAGCAAGCTGCGCCTGATCATGATGACATTCTTGATCAGCCAACCGTTGCAGGACATGCTGGAGGATGTTTACCGCGGCAATAACGACCGCTATTACACGCATCTGACCAACCTGGACAATGTGTTTTCCCAAGCCCGGATTGCCGAGCCCCTGATCGACTCGATCTATGTCTCGACGCCGATGGGAGAATTTTATCCGCTGACGCTCAACCGGAACCGGTCGGCTTCCTTTTTCGACACCCCGATGTATCGGCGGATCAGCACGGAGCAGCGGAACTTCTGGATGGAAGGGCATGAAGACACGCTTTTCGTGGGCAAGCACCGGGTCATTTCGCTTGTATTGGAACCGATTACGGACAGCAATTTCCCGGTGAAGGACGTCTACGTCGTCGTCAATATCCGCGAAAACGGCTTGCACAAGCTGATCGAGCCGCAGGCACCGGGCAACTCGGTCCGTTTTTTGTTGAACGACAATGCGGATCTCGTCATCGCCGATGCCCATCCGCTCGCACGGCAGGTAACGGCAAGCCCGCTCACGAAGCAGCTCGTCCAAAACCCGTCATCCGGCTATGAATCGTACAAGCTGAACGGGGAGGATTATCTATTCAACTACGCCAAGCTGCATGCGAACGGGTGGACGATTGTGTCCATCCAATCGAAAGCGCATGTGCTGAAGGACATGATCTACGTCAAATGGATGATCCTGTCCATCACCGCGGCCAGCCTGATCATCACCTTGCTCGTGTCCGGGGCGTTCACGTACTATTTGCTGAAGCCGTTGAAAGGCTTGCTCCATGTCATGAGGCGCGTGGAAGGCAACGATCTCGCCGCGCGCTTCGAAAGCCGCAGCCAGGACGAGCTGGCGCAGGTCGGCTTCCGCTTCAACCGGATGCTGGCCCAGATCGTCCTGCTGATCGACGAGGTGAAGACGGCGGAGGCAAACAAGCGGGCGTCCGAGATCAAGGCGCTGTCCGCCCAGATGGATCCGCATTTTCTGTACAATACACTGAACACGATCTATTGGAAGCTGAAGCTTGGCCAAGTAGAGGCGTCGCAGCAGATGGTCGTATCCCTGTCCCGGCTGTTTCAGCTCGGGCTCAACAAAGGCAACGAGATCACGACGCTGGGCAAGGAAATTCAGCACGTACGGGGATACCTGGAACTTCAGGCTCTCTGTTACGAGAACCTGTTCGAATATCATATTGAGGTGGGCGATCCCCGGCTTTTGGAGCAGCCCGTGCCCCGGATTATTTTGCAGCCGCTCGCGGAGAACAGCATTCTGCATGGCTTCCGCAGCCTGGACAGCGGCGGGCGCATCGACATCGCGATCGACGGGGACGCCTCCGCCGGACAATGGACGATCGAAGTTCGCGACAACGGGAGCGGCATGAATGAGGCGGAGGTGCAGGCTTTGTTCGGGCAAGCCGCGGGCCAAGGGTATGCGTTCGCCAACCTGATCAGCCGGCTGCAACTGTATGGCGGAGAGCGGACGAGCCTGACCGTTGACAGCAAGCCGGGGCGGGGAACGACGGTTCGCATCGCCCTGCCGATGAAGGAGGCGTCTTGAGATGAGCGGTACGAAACCGATCACGCTCTGCATCGTTGACGATATCCGCAGCGTGGTGGAAGGGATCACTTCCATCGGCTGGGATTCCCGCGGGATCGCGGTCGCCGGGACCGCGACCACCGGAGAGGACGGCCTCGAACTCGTTCGCCGCGTGCAGCCGGATATTCTGATTACGGATATCCGCATGCCGAAAATGGACGGGCTGTCGATGCTGCGGGCGATCCTGGAGGAGCATGGCTGCAAGGTCATCCTGATCAGCGGCTATACCGATTTCGAGTATGCCAAGGAAGCGCTGCAGCTCGGCGTGTTCAATTTCGTCGTCAAGCCGTTCACGGAAGGCGATATCGTGGACGTCGTCATGCAGGCCAAGGCGCTGGTTGAGGAGGAACGGTCTCAACTGCTCGATACCCGGGCGATGGAGCAAAAGGTGCGGGAAAGCCTGCCGTTGCTGCGGCAGGAATATTTCGCCCTGCAAGTGGCCTACCGTACGACGCCGGAGCAGGCGGTCAAGCGGTGGGAGTTTCTCGAGGCGGATCTCGCGCCCCGCGGCTTTGTCGTCATGATTTTGGAGATCGACGGCTTTGCGGAACGGGTTGCCGACCTGTCCGTGCGCGATGTGGAGCTCGTGCGCTTTTCCTTGCAAAATATCGTCGAGGAAACGATCCGGGAACATACCCGTTGCGTCGTGTTCCGGTCGCAGCACCATCGATTCGCGGCCGTGCTCAACGATCCGGCTTCGACGGCGACGGCCCGGATCGCGGAACAGATTTGCAGCCATATGGAGCGTTACACGAAATTCACCGTCTCCATCGGCATCGGTGGACGCGTCGAGACCATCAGCGAGCTGCCGGATTCGTACCGGCAGGCGGACCGGGCGCTCGCGCACCACCTGTTCACCGACGGCAACGGAGCGATCGGCTTCGATGAACTGCCGCAGGCGGACCGGCAGCCGCCGCTCGCGCTGGAGCGGAAGGACGAGCTGCTTCTCTCGCTTCGTTCGGGCAACGCCGCCCGCGCGGCAGCCATCCTGACGGAGGTTTTCACCGCGCTGCAGCGCATGGAACCGAAGCCGCACCCCGATTATTTGCTCAGCTTGTACGACGAGCTTGCCTCCTCCGCGATTCGCGCCTTGTACGAGCTGGCTCCGGCCACGGAGACGCAGCCGCTCGTCGACCGCTACAAAGCGATGCGCGGCGCCTCGGGGCTGGCGCTGGCCGCCCTCGAGCAGCATTTGGCCGCGCTGTGCCGCGACGGCGCCGAGCTGGTGCGAAACAATACGCTATCCGAAGGGCAGGCGATCGTCTACAAAGCGATGGACTATGTCCAAAGCCATCTCGATCGGGATTTGACCCTGGCCGACTGCGCGGCGCACGTGCACCTCAGCGCGAGCTATTTTTCCAGCTTGTTCAAAAAGGTGACCGGCCTGACCGTCATCCAGTATGCCACGCAAGAGCGCATCCACAAGGCCAAGGCGCTGCTTGTCGGGGGCATGCCCGTGCAGGAGGTGGCGGCCGCCGTCGGCTATGAAGAGCGGCGGTACTTCAGCGAGATGTTCAAGAAAACCACCGGCATGACGCCTTCGGAGTTTCGCGAAGGGTACCACCCGGAATCGACGTAAGCGCGTATAAAGATCATGAAATCGTATCCCTGGAGAGTGGGTTCACCCCACTCCCTTCTGTCTCCCCCCCTTCTATAATGAAGGAGAACCAATTCAATACGACAAGAAAAGGAGACGTGCACATGTGGAGGAAAATGCTTACGGCCGGGATGGCCGGGATGCTCGCGATCGCCGTCGCGGCGTGCGGAAACGCTTCGCCCAAGCAGGGCGCGGATACGGCCGCCAACGATACCGGAACGCAGTCGTCAACGTCGGACACCGCGCAGACGCCGGCACCGAAAACGACGATTCAGTATTGGACCGATGACCGCCACGATCAAGAGTACATCAAGGCGATGATCGACCAATTCAATGCCACGAACGAGGACAACATCGAGGTGCAGATGACCGTGCTTTCGGAGAACTACAACCAGAGCGTGGACGTCGCCTTCGCCAGCAACGAAGCGCCGGACGTGCTGCGGCTGAAGAGCGGGAACACAGAGACGTTTTACAAGAAAGGCTATCTGGCGCCGATCGACGATCATCTGGACGACCAGATCAAGCAGAAATTCGGCTCGATGTTCATCGACCATGTCAACCAGTTCGATGGCAAATTGTATTCGCTCCCGAACACCGGCCTGACGCTGCGGCTCGTCTACAATCAGGACATCTTCGCTATGGCCGGCATCCAGGATCCGCCGGTATCGCTCCAGGAGATGGTGGACGATGCGAAGAAAATTACCGAGGCGGGCAAAAAGGACGGCATTTACGGATTCGCGCTGAACTTCAAAAATCCGAAGAGCGCTTTCGATCGATCCATGCGGGAGATTTTGTCGCTAAGCGGCTATCAGGGCCTCGGATTTGACGTCAACACCGGCAAGTTCGACTTTGGCCCCTATTCGCAAGCCATAGAATATTTCAAGCAAATGTATGAAGACGGAAGTATCCTGCCGGGCGCCGAGACGCTGGATATCGATCCGCTGCGCGCCCAATTCGCCGCAGGCAAGATCGGCATGTACCTGTGCTTCGCGACCGAGCCGGGTGTCTACAAGGATCAGTTCCCGACGACTATTCATTGGGCGGGCGCGCTGCCTCCGACGATCGACGGCACGCGAAACGGCACCTCCGAGATTGTGTCGGCCGGCACGTGGCTCGGCATCAGCAACAATTCCGAACATAAGGACGCGGCGTGGGAATTCGTCAAATATATGTACGGCGACGATATCCTGACCGCCTATCACGAACAAGGCTTCGGCATCGCGGTCGTTCCCGGCATCATCGCCAAGGCGAACAATCCGGACATCGCGGGCATGGACGGCTTCCTCCCGGGCAAGTATGACTCAATGTGGCCGGTGTCGCCGAACGTGACGCCGGAAGGACCGAATTATGCCGATGCTTTTTTCAAATGGATTCTGGCCGGCGGCGATCTAAACAGCATCGTCGAGGACCTGAACAAGCGGTACAATGAGGCGTTGGATAAAGCGGTACAAAAGGGCGATGTACAAGTAACGGCCAATCCTTCATTCGATCCGGTCAAACTCCAGGGCAAGCAAGAATAAACGGCTTCGCCGTCCTGAAAGGACAGGCGCGTTTATCGGTGACCTATTAGAATCAAATTTACGATAAACTTATAAATTCTAATAGGTTAAAAAAAGTCAAAGGGCGGGGGCTTTTGTGAGCGGTTGACGAAGGCCCCTTCTTTTCGCCCGAAGCCGGGAAGGAGACAAAAAGATGAGCAAATCGGGACGGTTGATGGAAAATGCCTTGCTTCTTTTCCCAAGCGTCATCTTCACCCTCGCGTTATGCGTCTATCCGCTCGTCTGGCTGCTGCGATACATGTTTTACGACTATGCCGGCTACGGGGAGGAACTGTTCATCGGGCTCGACAATTTCCGGCGGATCGCGCGGGACGCACAGTTCTGGCAGTCGGTCGGGAACACATTCATATTCGCCGGCGGCAAGCTGATCATGACGCTTCCGCTGTCGCTCTTGCTGGCGGTGATCCTGAACGGCAAGCTGCGCGGCCGTGATTTGCTGCGCGCGGTCTACTTTATGCCGACTGTGATCAGCACAGCGGTGATTTCCGTCGTGTTTTACATCATTTTCAATTCGTACAACGGCATGGTCAACCAACTCCTGCTGAAAGGGCATCTGATCGCCCAGCCGATCGATTGGCTCGGCCCGAAGTACGCGATGCTAACCATCATTCTCGTCGCGGTATGGGGTGCGATCGGCAATTACATGCTGCTCTTCCTCGCCGGTCTGCAGGGCATTCCGAAGGAACTGTACGAGAGCGCTTCGATCGACGGGGCAAGCCCTGTGCAGCGGTTTTGGCACATTACGCTGCCGATGCTGGGCCCGGTGATGCAGCTCATCATCATGCTCGCGATCATTGCGTCGCTGAAAGGCTACGACAGCATCATGGTGCTGACCGAAGGCGGGCCGATCGGCAAAACCAATGTCATGTACCTGTATTTGTACAAACTGTTTTTCCCGGTATCGACCGGCTCTCCCGTTGTCCAGGAGATCGGTTACGGCAGCGCCGTAGGGTTTGTGACGTTTCTCATCGTCGGCGCGATTACCGGTCTTTACTACTACATGAACCACAAATTGAACAAGGTTTATTAGGAGGCGAGACGGGATGAATGAAGCAATACAGGGCAAGAAAACCCCGGCCAGGCTTCTTGCGGGATCTTCCGCACGCATTCTGATCTGGGCGTTCCTGCTGCTGACGGCCTTTCTGACGCTATTCCCCGTACTGATGACGATCATCGGTTCGCTCAAGACGAATATGGAACTGCTGGTCGGAAGCAGCCTGCTGCCACAGACGTGGGAGTTTGAAAATTACGCGCAGGCCTGGAAGCAGGCCAACTTCGCGCGATTTACCTGGAACAGCACCTTTATCAGCTTGGTGTCGACAATCGGCACGCTGCTTATGGCGTCGATGGCGGCCTACGTCGTGGAGCGCCGGAATTTCCCGGGCAAGGGGCTTTACGTGGGCATCTTGGCTTCCACGATGTTCATTTCCGTCGGCGCGGTCGTGCTGCGACCGCAGTTCGACCTGATGGTGTTCCTGCACCTGAATACCTCGCTCTGGGGCGTGATCCTCATTCTGATCAGCGCCCATACGAGCAGCACATTTTTTATTCTGATCGGTTTCTTCAAGTCAATCCCGCGCGATTTGGACGAAGCGGCGATGATCGACGGCTCCGGGTTCATCCGGACGTACTTTCGGATCATGCTGCCGCTGCTGGGCCCCGGACTCGGCGTCGCCGGATTGTTTGCGTTTCGCGGCGCCTGGAACGAGTACATTTTACCGCTCGTCTTCACGATGACGAATCCGAAGCTGCAAACGCTGACGGTCGGACTGGCGAACTTGCGGTACGGCGCGTCCGCCGCGATGCAGACGCATCTCATGATGGCCGGAGCCTGCCTGTCGATGCTGCCGATGCTGCTCGTCTACTTTGCGGCCAACAAGTCGTTCATGCAGATGACGGCGGGCTCCATCAAAGGATAACACACGGAGGGAATACGATGAACACGATACCGAAGAACCCGGTCGGCCCCCTGGTTTCCAGTCCGGTGATCCTCCGCCACCCGGCCAATCCGCTGCTGGCCCCGAAGGATGTGCCGTACGGACCGGCGATGGTGTTCAACGCCGGGGTCGCGAAATATGAGGGAAAATACGTCATGGTGTTTCGCAACGACTATGGGGACGCGGGCCGAGAAACCATCGCGCCCCACCACACGACGAATCTGGGGCTTGCGTTCAGCGATGACGGCATCGCCTGGAACGTGCAGCCCGAGCCTTGCTGGTCGTGGCGCGACAAAGAGGTGATCCGCGTGTACGATCCGCGGCTGACCGTGATCGACGGCCGCTGCCACATCTGCTTTGCGGTGGATACGCAGCATGGTCTGCGCGGCGGCATCGCGGTGACGGACGATTTCCACCGCTTCGAGGTGCTCGGCCTGTCGGTGCCGGACAACCGCAATATGGCGCTGTTCCCGGAACGGATCGGCGGCAACTACGTCCGGCTCGAACGGCCGTTTCCGGTGTACAGCCGGGGCGGCGGCGACCGCTTCGACATGTGGATGAGCGAATCGCCGGATCTTGCGTTTTGGGGAAATTCGCGGCTTGTTCTGGCCGTGGAGCAGGTGCCGTTTGCCAACGACAAGGTCGGTCCGGGCGCGCCGCCGGTGCGGACGGAGAAAGGCTGGCTGACGACCTTTCACGCCGTCGATCTCGATCCGGGCAGGGGCAAAAACGGCTGGGAGCCCGCCTGGAAGAAGCGCTATACCGCAGGCATCATGCTGCTTGATCCGGATAACCCGGCGAAGATCGTTGGAATGGCGGCATCGCCTTTGCTTGCGCCGGAAGCTTCATACGAAACAGAGGGCGGCTTCCGCAACGACGTGATTTTCCCGGGCGGCATGATTCTTGAAGATTCCGGGGAAGTGAAAATCTATTACGGCGCCGCCGATACGGTGGAATGCCTGGCGACGGCCGACGTCCACGATCTGATCCGGTGCTGTCTGGAAGGCAGCGGGAAGGGGGAAATACGGTGAGAATGGATGGAGACAACGGCGGATACGTGACCGTGCCGGCAGGCCGGGTTCCGGTCTCCCGCGAGGTTGATGTCGTCGTCGCCGGCGGCGGAGCATCCGGGATCGCGGCGGCGATCAGCGCGGCCGCGAACGGCGCGAACACGCTGCTTGTGGAGCAGCGCGGATTTTTGGGCGGCATGGGAACCGTGTCGCTCGTTCCGGCCTTTTGCCCTTTCACGGACAAGGAAAAAACGATCGTCCGCGGGGTGGGCCTGGAGCTGATGGAACGAATGAAGCAAGCGTGCAACTCCGAGTACCGCAAAGCCTACGAGCATGCGCTGGATTGGGTGCCCATCGATCCGGAAACGCTCAAGCGGGTATATGACGATGCGGCGCTCGAGAGCGGCGCTTCGCTGTTATTCCATACGTTCATTTACGACGTCTTGCTGTCGGAGGACAAGCGCACGATCGAGGGCCTCTTCATCGTGAACAAATCCGGCCGTTCCCTGATTCGCTGCCGATATGCCGTCGACGCGACCGGGGACGCGGATCTGGCCGCGCTCTCCGGCGCGCCGTTCCAGAAGGGCGGCGAGCAAGGGGAACTGCAGCCGGGCAGCCTGTGCTATTTGCTCGCGAATGTCGACCGTCGAAAATTCCTCTCCTACCTGAGGGAAACCGGGGATACCGGCCAACTGCACAAAACCGTCGAGCGCGCGATCGCCGAGGGCGCCTTGCCCGGGGGGCGCAAGTCGGTCTCCGGCCTCGCCTGGGTAAACGATTACCTGGTCGGCGTCAACTTCGGCCACGTCTTCGGCATCGACGGCACGAAGGCGGAGGATCTGACCCGCGGAGCCGTCGAGGGCCGCAAGCTGGCCGAACGCCAGGCGCGGTTTTTCCGCACCTATGTGCCCGGATTCGAGGAGGCGCATATGGTGGCCAGCGGCGAGCAGGTGGGGATTCGCGAAACGCGGCGGATTCAAGGCGACTACGTGCTGACGGCGGACGACTTCATGGAGGCGCGCAGCTTCCCGGACGACATCTCCCGCAACGCTTACTATATCGATATTCATCTGGCGACGAGCAAGGGGAGCATGAGCTTCACGCACCTGCCGCCGGGGCAATCGCACGGCGTGCCGTACCGTTCGCTGCTGCCGCGGGGCATCGACAACCTGTGGGTGCCGGGCCGCGCCGCATCGGCCGACCGCGCCGTACAGGGGTCGCTGCGGGTGATGCCGAACTGCTTCGCCATGGGACAGGCGGCGGGAACGGCCGCCGCGATGGCGCTTCAGGTCGGCGAAGGCTCGCGGAACATCGACGTTCCGGCACTGCAGCGGCGGCTTGTTCGGCAAGGCGCCTGGCTGGGCGAAGGCTTCGCCGCGGATGCCGGACCGGATGTCGGACCGGATGCCTGAACCGATGCTCGAACCGATGCTCGAACCGATGCTCGAACCGATGCTTGAACCGAATGCCTAAACCGGGGGCCTGAACCGAATGCCGAATCGAATGCTTGAACCGAATGCCGAACCGGATGCTTGAACCGGGTGCCGGACCGGCCGGCCGATCAGGCCGAACCAGGCTATGCGCTCCGCACAGCAAAAAAATCCGGCTGACGCGTTGCCCGCGAAAGCCGGATAAAGTACACGAATAAACGGTGCATGTGAACTAAGACGCCGAGGCGCAAACGCAAGCGCCTACCGGTTCATCCAACCGCCGTCCACGCAAAGAACGTGGCCGTTCATATAGTCGGAAGCGGCGGAGGCGAGGAAGACGGCGGGGCCGACCAAATCCTCCGGCGTGCCCCAACGCCCGGCGGGAATGCGCTCCAGGATTTGCCGGTTGCGTTCCGGGTTGTTTCGCAACTGCTCCGTATTGTCGGTACTCATATAGCCCGGCGCGATGGCGTTGACCTGAACGCCCCTGGCGGCCCATTCGTTGGCCAGCGCCTTGGTCAGGCCCGCCACGCCGTGCTTGCTGGCCGTATAGCCGGGCACGGTGATCCCGCCCTGGAAGGACAGCATCGAAGCGATGTTGATGATTTTCCCCGCACCCTGCTGCAGCATCTGCCTGCCCGCCAACTGGCACAGGCGAAACACCGCGTTCAAATTCACCTGAATCACGTCATTCCAATCCTCGATCGAATGATCTTCGGCGAGAGCCCTGCGGATAATCCCCGAATTATTGACGAGAATATCGATTCGCCCGAAGCGGCGAACCGCTTGCTCCACCACCGCGGCCGCGGCGGACGGATCGGCCAGGTCGGCCGTGATCGGCAGCGCGGCGCGGCCCGCCGCCTCGATCCGCCGCACCGTATCGGCCAGGCCCGTCCGGTTGGTCACGACCGCCACATCCGCTCCCGCTTCGGCCAGCCCGACGGCGATCGCCTGACCCAATCCTCTGCCCGCTCCCGTAACGACAGCTATTTTATTTTTCAAATCAAACATCGTCCTGTCTCACCCTCTCCAAATTTCCACGCCCGCCGCGGTATATTTCCGGTACATTTCATCGGAAAGCCCGCCGTCGGTAATGATGCGGTGCACGTCCGTCAACTGCGCAAACGTGATCAACGCGCTTTTATCGAATTTGCTGTGATCGCAAAGGCAATAGACCGCGCTGGCGCATTGCAGCCAGGCCTTCTTCTGCCCGACCAGATCGCCCGTAAAGATCGACAGCCCGAATTCCAGATGAATCGCGGTCGTCGAAAGAAACACCTTCCGAACATTGAGCCTCTGCACAAAATCGATCATTTGATCGCCGACAAGCAGATTGTGATGCTGATACCCTCCGGGGACGACCAAGCGGATCAACGGTTTGGACAACAGCTCGCGGATAATGTACAGATCGTTGGTAATGACGGTCAGGCTGCGGTTCGGCATCGCTTTCGCCAATTCCAGCGTGGTGCTGCCGGCATCAAGCGCCACGATGTCATTTTCCTCAATGCACTCCAGCGCTTTGCCGGCGATTTCCGCCTTTTCGGCCAAATGCCTGACGTTGGGAATCGTCAAAGGAAGCAAGCCTTCCTCCCCCTGGTTTTCCAGCAGCGCCCCACCGTGGATTTTTGTCAACAATCCCTTTTGCGCCATTTTCTCCAGGTCTTCTCTGACTGTTTTTTCCGTGACGTTGAACAGGCCGCTCAACTCGGATACTTTGACCGATCCGTATTTTTGCAGCAAATCGATGATTTTGCTTTGTCGCTCTAACGCCCACATGCCGGTTCCCCCTGCTACTTCAAATCTTTCATTTCCACCGTGTCCATGTCGGTGAACGTGTAGTTTTCGCCCGCCATCGCCCAGATAAACGCATAGTTCCCGGTGCCGACGCCGGAATGGATCGACCAGCTCGGCGAAAGAATCGCCTGCTCGTTGCGGACGACCAAGTGGCGGGTCTCCTCGGGCTGTCCCATCAGATGAATCACCCGATCGTTTTCCTCCAAATCAAAATAAATATACGCCTCCATCCTGCGATCGTGCAAGTGGGCAGGCATCGTATTCCACATGTTGTTCGGCTTCAAAATGGTGACGCCCATCATCACCTGGCAGCTTTGCAGCCCGCCGGCGTGAATGTATTGATACAGCGTGCGCTCGTTGGAAGCGGCCGGCGTGCCGAGCTGCTTCGGGGTCGCGTCGCCGATCGACAGCTTCTGCACGGGATATTCGGCATGCGCCAAAGCGGAAAAAAAGTAAAACTTGGCGGGTTGCCCCGGGTCCTTGCTGGAAAATTCGACTTTGCGATGGCCCTTTCCGATATACAGCGCATCCAGCCGCTCCAGTTCATATTCCGTATCGCCGACGCGAACCGAGCCGCTGCCTCCGATGTTGATCAGCCCCGCTTCCCGCCGCTCGAAGAAATAGTCCGTTTTCAGCGCGTCGATCGTCTCCAAAGCCAAGGCCGTCTGCGCGGGAGCAATGCCTCCGATCACGGCGCGGTCATAGTGGGAATAGACCAGCTTGATTTCCCCGGCCTGAAACAGATCCTCGATCAGAAACTCCTTCCGAAGCCGCTCCGTCGTGTAGCTTTTAAAATCCTCCGGATTTGTGGTATAGCGAATTTCCACGGTTTACTTCCTCCCTTGTTCGGTTGCTTTATCGTCTTTCTCTCGCTATTTTAGCACATTTAGGTTCGATTATAAACCTTATATGTTCTATTTTGTTCCAAAATGTTCTATTCACAGGTCGTCCTTCGCCGCGCGAGCGGGCCGTTTCCCATCGATAAAAGCTACCTTGGAAGAACATGTATATGCTATAATGACGACAAGCCGAAAGGCCTATCATGAATAGCGGGGGAACCTTGAATGATCTCTTTTTACAAAAAATATTGGAAGACGGCGTTCGATATTTTTCTGATCGTGCTGACGGTGTATTTGATCATGCTGACGTTCAGTTGGCTGTACAAAATTGCCGCGCCGATCTTTCTGGCCCTGATTATTTTTGCCATTATCGAACCGCTGGCCCGGTTTCTGCATCGCCGAAAAATCAAAAAATCGGTCGCCACGGCGATCTCGATCCTGCTGTTCGTGCTGATCATTCTCGGGGCGATGACGGCGGCGGGCATCATCTTCGTGACGCAGATCAACGGTTTCCTGGGCAAGCTGCCGGGGTATACGGCGACGCTGCAACACCAGATCACGCTGCAAACCCAAAATTTGCAGGAGCAGGTGGACAACCTGCCGCCGAACATCGCCGAAAAAATTCCCGATCTGGCCAAGAAGACGCAGGAGTATTCCGGCGTGATCGCCAAAAGGGCCGCCCAGTTCCTCACCTGGGGGTTCACCCATCTGGTCGGTTGGCTTTCTTCCTTCTCCACCTTTATCATCAACTTCTTTATCGCCATCGTGCTGGCTTATTTCCTCAGCCTGGAGATCGAGCTATGGAAAAAGATGGCCCGCGAGAAAACGCCGAACACGTTCAAGACGGCGTTCTTCTTCCTGCGCGAACACGTGTTGAAAGGCATCGCCACCTATATCAAATCGCAGCTCAAGCTGATCAGCATCACCTTCGTCCTGATTCTGCTCGGCCTGTTCATCCTTGGCGTAAAGAACGCGTTCTCCATCTCCCTGCTGAGCGCGTTCTTCGACTTGCTCCCGCTGCTCGGCGTATCCACGGTGTTCCTCCCCTGGATCGTCTACCTGCTGGTCGTCGGCAACGGGCAATTGGCGTTGTGGCTGACGATTTTGCTCGGGATCGTGATTCTGGTCCGGCAGATCATGGAGCCGAAAATCACCGGCGATTCGCTGGGGGTGTCGGCCTTCACCATGCTGTCGTTCATGATCGTGTCGCTGTCGATTTTCGGCGTCTCCGGTCTGATTCTCTCCCCGATTTTGATTATTCTGATCAAAGCCCTCCACGACGAAGGCTACCTGAAGCGCTGGGTCCGCCTGCCCGAAGACGAGTATGAAACACGGGACTGAGGGCGGCGGGGAAGGGCTTGGTAGGAAGAGCGCGGTGAGGAGGACGTGGCAGGCAGGGTGCGGCGAGGAACGCGAAAACCAAATGCAGTCCGCCCAGCGGGCATCTTGGTTTTGCCTGACGTAAAGGGTATGATAGAAGGATAAAGACCCTGCGGGGAGGAGCGATGGGCATGATTTTGGTCACGACCGAGGAAATGCGGCGGATGGATCGCCACATGATCGACACGATCGGCATCCCGGCCCGCGTGCTGATGGAGAATGCCGGAAGCCGCGTAGCGGACGAAGCGATCCGGATGGCTCGGGAAGCCGTCGATGATGACGGCGACGGCGCGGATATCCGTCAGGATCGGTTCGTTGGCCATCGCCGCAACGGCGGGACCGCAGCGCGCAGACGCTGGCTGATCCTTGCAGGCAAGGGCAACAACGGCGGAGACGGGCTGGTGGCGGCGCGGCATTTGCTGGAAGCCGGCTTCCGCGTCACCGTAGTCTACGCCGCACCCGAGCAAGAATTGGGCGAAGACGCCGCATTCCAAAGCCAAATCGCCGCCCGTCTGGCGATCCCTTCGTTCGTCTACGGCGAGAAGCCGATCCGTTGGGAGCGGTACGACGGCATCATCGACGCTTTGCTCGGGACCGGGACGACGGGCGCGCCCCGCGAGCCGTACGCATCCATGATTCGCGAGGCCAACGCCAGCGGGCTGCCCATCCTCGCGGTCGATATCCCTAGCGGGCTCGACGCGGATACGGGCGAGGTGAACGAGCCCTGCATCCGGGCCGCGCGCACGGTTGCGTTGGCCGCGCTGAAGCGCGGGCTGGCCGTCTATCCCGGCGCGGCGGCCGCGGGAGACATCGCGGTTCGCCCGATCGGGATTCCTCCGGCGCTGGCCGACTCATTCGGGATCCGCACGTACCTGCTCGACGAAACGGAGCTGCGCGACAGGCTGCAAGTCGCGCTCCACACCCGCCGCCCGCCGGATTCGCACAAGGGCACCTACGGGCACGCGCTGGTCATCGGCGGCAGCGCGGCGATGAGCGGCGCCGGCCTGCTGTGCGCGAAGGCGGCGCTGCGGAGCGGCTGCGGGCTGGCCACGTGGGCCGTGCCCGCTTCCCTGCGGCAGCCGCTGCTCGGCCGGCTGCCGGAGGCGATGCTGCAGGGCATCGCCGATGGCGGGCGCGGCGACTGGGCCGCGACCCGCCCCGAGCGGCTGCTCGAGCTGCTCGACGGCAAAGCCGCCGCCGTGATCGGCCCGGGCATGGGCCGCTTCCCGGGAGACAGCCTCTGGCTGCGCTCCCTGTGGGAGCATGCGGCATGCCCGCTCGTACTGGACGCGGATGCGCTCAACATGATCGCCGATGACGGCGGCTTCGCCCAGTGGGGGCGCAGCCGGGAGACGGCGATCCTCACGCCGCATCCGGGCGAAATGGCGCGCCTCGCCGCCGTCCCCGCGCACGAAGTGCAGCGGGACCGGATCGGGCTGGCGCGCCGCTACGCCGTTCAGCACGGGGTGACGCTCGTGCTGAAGGGCGCCCGCACCGTCGTCGCCGCCCCGGATGGAGCCGTGTTCGTGAACACGACGGGCAATCCGGGGATGGCCACGGGCGGCACGGGCGACGTGCTGGCCGGCGTGATCGGCGGCCTGCGGGCGCAAGGGCACGGCGCGGCGCAAGCGGCGGCGCTGGGCGCGTACCTGCACGGCGCAGCGGGAGACCGCGCGGCGGCCGGACGCGCATCTTCCGGCTCCCTGCTCGCCGGAGATATCGTTGAAGAGCTATAGTAAAAAAATGGAGGCTGATAACGATGATTTTTTCCAAAATTTTGGTCGCTTACGACGGTTCGAAACTGGCCAACAAAGCGTTGGACAAAGCGGTGGATTTGGCCAAATCAAGCCAGCAAAGCAGCATTGAGTTAGTATACGTCGTAAAAATTCCGATGCTGTTTATCGGCGAAGCGTACATTCCCGCCACGGTGGAAATCAAGGAGTCACTCTACGGGGAAGCGGAAAAAATACTGAAAATCGCCAAGGAAAAATTAACTGCCTCCGGCGTCCCGATCAACACGCAATTTCTGGAAGGGCAACCGGCCAAGGTGCTGGTCGACTACGCTTCGGAACAACAGTGCGATTTGATCGTAATGGTTAGGTGTTGCAACTTGTTCTTCAAGTATTTAGTCGTCGGCAGCGTCAGCCACAATATTGTACAACATGCGGCAATCCCCGTCTTGATCA
>CAYYCV010000032.1:0-33885 GCA_964470405.1 uncultured Caryophanales bacterium | reverse complement strand
ATTGAGGCCTATAAAACACGAACATTATTCAATTAATTTGAATTAATTGTTCGTTTTTAAGCATTACAACAAAAAAGATGCCTAACAGCGCCCCTGGGCTTGCACAGTTATATAAAAACAAATTCCGGTTGAGCACCCGCCCGATTTAGGCAGCGATAGAAAGGGGAACTCCTGCTCAAAAAGTACCACGAATGGCAAATGTTCAACTCACTTGCCGGTTTTCTTCCTTTCTCGCTGTTTGTTCGGAGGGCATCCTTCCGTTGCGCACATCAAAAAACATTCGCGCTGCACATGCCAGAAAGCAATCTGTGTGTGCTGCACATGCCAAAAAGCATCTTTGTGCTGCGCATATCAGAGGGCATCTCTCCGCCAGATGTCGGAAGCATCTTTCCGTTGTGCATACCGGAAGACGCTTTTCCGCCGCCCATTTCAGAAAGCGCTATGCATAGCCGCCCGTCCGAAAAGTTTTCGCCGCCCATTTCGAAAAGCATTCTATCGCCCTTTCTAACGAACCGCAGCATCGTTATTTCCGCTACAGAGGCGCGTTTCAAATTTTAACGAATCACAGCAGCGCTATTCCCTTCGTTTTCCCTTATTTCTTCCAATTCGAAGAGAATAGCGTCTCTGACGTTCGTTACAGTATACGGAACCGGAAAAAACCGCAAATAACGCCGCTGTGATTCGTTAGAATACACAAGCGGGAAGCCTGCGCTCCGTGCTGTTCAACCCACCAAAAAAAGGCCGTCTCCAAAGTCTCATTTCGACTTTTGGAGACAGCCTTTGGGTTCCGAAGCCCAAGCTCAGAAGTCCAACGACGGAAGCTCGGTTTGCCTCGGCGATGGAAACTGACAGCGCCGAAGCCCAAGCCGTCGGCAAAGGTTGATCTTCGTTAAATTTGTTCCGTAAATTCAAATTCAAAATCGCCGATCCGAACCGTCTGGCCTTCCTCGGCTCCGCGCTGCCTCAATTCGCGATCCACTCCGATTTTGCGCAAAATGCGGGCGAATCGCAGCACGCCTTCACGCGTGCTGAAATTGGTTCGCTTGATCAGCCTTTCAATTCCCGGACTGTCGATCACAAACGCTTCATTCTCTCGTCGGATGGTGAAATCCATCCCTTCGTCGGACGCGTCCAGTTTGTAGATTTTGCGCTCTTCCTCCGGCAAAGCTTCCTCCGCGGAGATCGTTTGCTCCATTCCGTCCAGCATATCGGCCGCGCGATAAAGAAGCTGCTGCACGCCGAGCCGGGTCACCGCGGAGATCGGAAAAACCGGCGCGCCGGAAAAGTTGCCCCGATGCTGCTCCAGCTTTTTCCTGAACTGCTCCAGGTTGTTTTCGGCCCCGGGCAGCTCCATTTTGTTGGCGGCAACGATCTGCGGCCGCGCCGCCAAACCGGCGTCGTACTGCACCAGCTCACGGTTGATCTGCAACCAATCCTCGAAAGGGTCTCTCCCTTCCGAACCGGACATGTCCACCACATGAATGATCAACCGCGTCCTTTCGATGTGGCGCAAAAACTCGTGCCCCAGCCCGACGCCCTGATGGGCCCCTTCGATTAACCCGGGAAGATCGGCCATCACGAAGCTGCGGCCGTCCCCTACGTCCACCACGCCGAGGTTTGGCGTCAAGGTTGTAAAATGATAGGCGCCGATTTTCGGCTTGGCGGCGGAAACGACGGAAAGCAGCGTCGATTTCCCCACGCTCGGGAACCCGATCAGCCCTATATCGGCCATGACCTTCAGTTCCAGGACGATCCACCGCTCCTGTCCCTCCTCGCCGTTCTCGGCCACTTCCGGCGCCGGATTGTTGGCGGTCGCGAAGCGGATATTGCCGCGCCCGCCGCGCCCGCCACGGGCAATCACCGCCTCCTGCCCATGGCGGGTCATATCCGCTATGATTTCCCGCGTATCGTCATCCACCACCACCGTGCCCGGAGGAACCTTCACCACCATGTGATCCGCATTCGCACCGTGCTGCGACTTGCTCCGCCCTTTTTCGCCCCGATCCGCTTTAAAATGCTTTTGGTAGCGAAAATCCATCAGCGTGCGCAACCCCTCGTCCACGCGGAACACGACGTCCCCGCCTCGGCCGCCGTCGCCGCCGGCCGGGCCGCCGTCGGGCACATATTTTTCGCGGCGAAAAGCGATCATGCCATCCCCGCCGTCGCCGCCTTTCACATAAACCTTCGCTTTATCTACGAACATCGATCCACCTCATATTGTGCGAAATGGCAAACGAACCGTGACAGTCGCCTGCTTGTCCGAATAGTCTTTTTGCAAAACGGCGATCCCGGCCCGATCCGCCTCTTTCAACGTCTGCCGCAACCGGTCGTCCAGCTCCTCCGGCCGGTAAAAACCGCTGTATCGAAAGCCCAGAATCAAGTTGCGGCCGTCCTCCTCCAGATTCAGATTCAACTGCGCCGGCTCCCCCGCCTTGTCCATTCCCGCTTGCTGAAAACGAACCAGAAATCCTGAAATCAGTTCCGTGATCAGAACCGGATCGATCGGAAGCATCGACAAATCCATCATTTCATCGATCGCCACATGAAACTGCAAATGGTTGCTGCTGCTGCGAAAAGTCATCAGGAACGCGACAAGAGCCGGGATCCCCAATCGGGAAGAAGCGCCTTCAAGCACCAGCTTTTCTCTTATTTTCTCGGTATAAGGCAGCAAATACTCATATTTTTTCAACCGGATATATCCAAATAAAACCTGCAATTCATTCATCCAGTCATGCCGGTAATGATTCATCGTCCGAATTAACTGCTGCTGATAAAAATCTTTCGCATCCCGCAGCTTCAAATTGGTTTGCTTGCGGCTTTCGCGAATCCAGACGAATATCCACAGCACGATCCAAGCCGCCGTCGCCATTTCCCACCATCGGTTTTCCAATACGAAAACCAAAGCATACAAAGGCAAGAGGATCATGATCCCCGCCAAAAGATACAACGGATTCCACCGGTGAAACTTGCTCATACTACCATTTCCTTCATTCCGATTCGTAAAAAATAAAACCCTGACCATACGTCAGGGTTTGGTGTCAAACATGTCAGGCTTCCGCAGCAGCAACCGGCGCATCTACCGGATAAACGCTCACTTTCTTGCGGTCACGGCCCCAGCGTTCAAAACGAACGGTTCCTTCCACTTTGGCAAACAACGTATCGTCCGAACCGATTCCCACATTCGCGCCCGGATGAATTTTGGTGCCGCGCTGGCGAACCAGTATATTCCCGGCCTTCACCACCTGGCCGTCCGCGCGTTTGGCGCCCAAACGTTTGGCAATGCTGTCGCGGCCGTTTTTCGTCGAGCCTACTCCCTTTTTCGAAGCAAACAGTTGAAGATCCAGCTTCAACATGCTGACCGACCTCCTTTATTTTAATTTTTCCTGTATTTGAAAATATTCGCCATAGGCGCTTTGGATCGACTCCAGCATAACGACCATCGATTCCAGCAAAAGCTGGACTTTCTCCCGAACGGCCATGTCAACGACGTCGGGAAGCGAAGCGTGAAGCCAACCCTTCTTGATCTCGCTGTTCATCCGGCAACCGAGCAAGACTTCAACGGCGTTCACGGTGCCCACCGTAACGGCGGAAACCCCCGCGCAGACGATGTCTTTGCCGGACCGGGCAAATCGGGCGTGCCCCTCCACATGGAAAGCGCAGATGCTGCGATCGCTTCCGTCTCTTTCAATGATTGCCTGTATCATCGGCCGTTTCCTTACGCCTCGATTTTATCGATGACAACCTTCGTATACGGTTGGCGATGGCCTTGCTTGCGGCGATAATTTTTCTTCGCTTTGTATTTGTATACGATCAACTTCCGGCCTTTGCCGCTTTTCTCCACCGATGCGGAAACGGTAGCGCCGTTCACAGTGGGCGAACCGGCTACGAAACCATCCTCTTTGGAAACGCCGAGAACCCGGTCAAACGTTACCTTGTCCCCGTCTGCGGCATCCAGTTTTTCAATATACAATACGTCGCCTTCCTGAACCTTGTATTGCTTTCCGCCCGTTTCAATAATTGCGTACATGCGTTGCACCTCCCTCAATATGTGAGACTCGCCGAGCAGGTGGCCGCGGGAAAAAGCTTCCCGAGACGCTTATCGACCCGATTCGCGCGGTTATGGCATGTTTCCAAACAACACGCACTAAAATAGTTTATCACATCAAAGTTGAATTATCAATCAAAATTGTCCATTCGCGAATAAATCTGCTTCAATACGTCCAGACCGTCGTACACGATCCATTCTTCCACGATTTTTTCATTGCACACGACGAGATTGGAAATCCCCGCGACCTCGATCACGCCATGACTGGGCCGGCCGAAAAAGCCGATCCCTTCGTGCAATCCCTGCAACCGCCACCTCACGGCCACATCCCAATCCCGCTCCGATTCCCTCTGATTGCAGGTCACCCGCTCAACGATGAATTTGGCGTTGGGGAACGACGCGAACAAACCGATCAGCATGCCCTGGATTTGATCGAAACCGGTCAAGTCTTTATTCTCAATATAGTGAACGATGGCCGCATCGGCATAAAAATCCTTCACCCGGTGGAACAGCCGCCATTCCCATATCGTATTGTACATGTGCAGGATCATGTCGCCGATTTCAAAACGGGTGCTTCGGCGCTCGTACACTTCCGGCAACAGTTGGCCCCGCATCGTTTCCGGTATGCCGTAATGCGGCGGGCCGGAAGCGGATCGCTTCGCCTGCCGCGCCAGCCTTTGAGCCGTTTCATGGGGATCGAATCCCAACTGCCTCACGATATGCAGGTTGTCTTTCGCTTGCCAGCCTTCTATAATTCGATTGGCGTGCACAAAGGTATCCACGATGGTGCGAAATGCGATTTTTTTGTACGTCGGCGGACCAAACCCGCTTTCGCCCAAGTTGGTCGCCGTCGACAACATCCGGTGCGAAGAATAAAACCCGTTCTTGTCATCTCCCGACCAAATCACGTTCTCGCCGATCAGCCGCCGGTCCGGATACGCATACAGCGTTTGCAGATTGTTGGAAATCATCGCGCGGAGACCCTGGATGCTCGCCGACCCGGAATGCATCGTCACATCGTTGTGAAACGTGCGGTACATGGTGCCGATCCCTTTCTCTTCCCAGATCCGGTGCGTCACCTTCTGAATGTAATCCACAAAATCGAGATAATCCGGCTCAAATCCTTCCATGCTTTGCTTCCTGCCCGCATTCTTCATCTGTTCGTTAAAATCCTTATAGCCGACGCGATGAACCTCCGAACTGTTGCCGTAAAATACTTTTCCGTGCCCGGCGGTTTGCGCCGCCGCCTGGGGCCCGCCTTCCGCCGACCCCGCGTATTCCGGATTGCCGTTCTTCATCCGCTTTGCCCCCCGTCCTCTGTTTTCCCGGTCATCCGTCAATCGTCCGCTATGTCGAAGGTTACTTTTTTAATTCGACCCGTGAAGGGAAACCCGCGATCGTCCGGATAATTCCGGCTGACCGGCGACTTCGAGTCCACGCCGATATCCAGCCCTTCATGGGAGATGCGGCGGGGAATCGTTTCGGGCAGCGCGATCCGCCCCGCGGGCTCATCGTTCATATACAGCGTGCCTTGCCCCGCATGCGGTCCCGTTTTGCTAAACTGAAAACGCAGCACAACATCCCCTTCGGGAATGGCAAATTCGGATCGGGTCCCGTACATCCGCCCGAAATAGTTGTATTCATAATGCAGATGCCCGGCCGCGATATACAGCGAGTAACCGCTGTTGTGATTGCCCATGGCAACCAGCACGCCCCGGTCTGTTGCGGCGTACGAGTCCAGGTGGACGGCGATGATATAGGAGCGATTTTGAATTCTCGGCGACGCCGCCGCGCCCAAATGGCCCATTTCGGGATAAAAAACGAAGGTGTTGCGGTGAGCCGGAGAGTCCGGATTGGAATACGCGAAGGTATCGATGGTTTTTTCGCTCAAAGGCAAGGCGCCATACTTTCCCGCTTCTTCCCACCATTTCTCGATCAGCTCGGCCAATTTTTCGGGGAACTGTTCCGCCACGTTTTTCGCTTCGGAGAAGTCCTCCTCGATATGATAAAGCTCCCACCGGTCTTGCCCGAACGGGATGTTCGGCCTGTGCAGGGTAACGGCTCTCCAGCCTTCATGCCAAATGGCCCGATGCCCCTTGATCAGAAAATATTGCGTCGTCCGCCTGGTGGGTCGCTCCTTGTCCGCAAAAGTGTACGCCATGCTGATGCCGTGCATCGGCATCTGGGGAACGCCGTTGATTTGCTCGGGAGGCGCGATGTCCAACAGCTCCAGAACCGTCGGCGTCACATCGATCACGTGATGAAACTGGCGGCGAATGCCCCCCGTGTCCTCGATCCCGTGCGGCCAATGAACGATGAACGGCACGCGCACGCCCCCGAAATGGGTGTTCTGTTTATAGTTGCGGAAAGGGGTGTTGCCGGCCTGCGCCCAGCCTTTGGGATAGTTGGGGCTTGTCCCGGGCCCGCCGATGTCCTCCAGAAAAGCGAGCTGTTCTTCCACCGTATGCTTGATCGGATTGAAAATGGTGGACTGGTTGATCGAGCCTGTATCGCCGCCTTCCATGCTGGCCCCGTTATCGGAGAGCAGCACGATCAGGGTGTTGTCCAACTCGCCGATCTCGCGCAGACGATCGATGAAACGGCCGATTTGCTCGTCCGTATGCGTCATAAACCCGGCGTAGGTTTCCTGCAGCCGGACAAACAGCGCCCGCTCGTTTTCCGTCAACTCCTCCCACGCCTTGACCCCTTCGTTGCGGGGGACCAATTCCGTCGATTCGGGGATTAACCCGATCGCCTTTTGCCTCAGAAAACGCTGTTCGCGAATGTGATCCCAGCCTTTGTCGTAAACCCCCTTATACCGATCGATATACTCCTTGCGCACCTGATGGGGAGCGTGCGGAGCGCCGAAACAAAGGTACAGGAAAAAAGGCTTGTCCGGGTAGACGGAAACCGTCTCCGCTGCATATTCGATGGAGCGATCGACCAAATCCTCGGACAGATGATAATCCGGCGTGCGGGGGCATTCGATTTTATGATTGTCGCGGATCAATTCCGGGCGGTACTGATCCGTCGATCCTTCCATAAATCCGTAAAAACGGTCGAAGCCTTTGCGCAGCGGCCAATGGTCGAAAGGCCCCGCCGGCGTGGACTGATACACCGGAGCCAAATGCCATTTCCCCACCGCGAACGTCTGGAACCCGTTCAGCCGCAAAATCTCGGCCAGCGTGCCCGCGGAAGGATCGATTCTGCCCCTGGTGTTGGGGAAATTCGGACCCAGATCCAGATGCGTGACCGAGCCGACGCCGACGGAGTGGTGGTTGCGGCCTGTCAGCAACGAAGCGCGCGTGGGGGAACAGAGCGGCGTCGCGCAGAAATCGTTGTAGCGCAGCCCGTTCGCGGCCAGTTCATCCATGCGCGGCGTTTGAATTTCCGAGCCGTAGCATCCCAGATCGGAATATCCGGCGTCATCCAGCACGATGTAGACGATATTGGTTTTCATCCGTTTCACCTCACTGATGTTTCTGCCGCAAAATGGCTTCCGCGTTTCGATAAGCGATCAACGCCAGTTCATCTTCCGGCAGCTTGGCGTGCGTCAATTTTAAAATCGAGCATTCGGGATACCAATAAGGCAGCCCCGATCCGAACAGGACGCGGTCCGCGCCCGCTATATCGACCAGCTTTTCCAGGGCGAGAAAAGGCGTCTGGATAAAGGACATTTCAATGTAGACCCGCCGATGATCCGTCATCCGAAACAGCTCCTGCACCTCCGAAATGCGTATCCCGCCCACAATCCATGTCATTTGCGGATACCGATTGATCGCGGCGGCCAGTTCGTCCAACGGAACAGGGTGAACGACGGCCTTCGGATGATGCACCCGCTCATCCTCGAAGCGGTAAGCCAGGTACACCGGGATCGGCCAATCGGCGATGCTGTCCAACAAAGCATGCGTTTTGGCGCCGTTCAAAGCATATTGATGGTACGACGGATACAGGCGAACCCCGGCCATATGCCGCTCCAGCTTTAAACGCTCCGCCTCGCCGGCCGCGTCCGGCGCCAGCGGGTTCAACGTATAAAACGGATGGAACACATCCAGGTCGTCCTTGATTTCATGAAACAGCCAGGCGTTGATTTCCTTCAGATCCCTGTAAAAGCAAAACACGGATTGCAGGCTGGAAACCATGCCTTGCTTCACCCCCGCCTTCTTCATCAGCCGCAGGACCCCGTTCCGGTCATTGTGGCGGAGCGTGTGAAACGGCCAGCTTCCAATATACAGATTGGCGTCAAAGAGCTTGAGGCTATGCATGGTTCTCCCTCCCGAGCAATCGAAGCATATTCCCGCCCAATATGCGGCGCTTGTCATCCTCCGACAACTCGGAGCCGACAATCTTGCCGTAAGACGCCGCCAAATCGACCCCGATGCAATCCGAGCCGTACACCAGCCGATCCGCCCCGATCATCCCGACCGCTTTCTCGATCATGCCCAGTTCGGGGATGGGGCTGGCCGTATCCATATACACGTTGGGATAGGGCGCGACGGTTCCGACGGCCCGTTCATTATGGGCCATGATGATGTTCAACTCGGGATACAGGCCGGCCAACTCCGCGATATCGCTCGAATCCGATTCATTCGGATAGCGGCCCGTCGCTTTATCCCAGGCGTGCTGAAGCAAAGGCACGCGATAGCGAATCGCCTGCTCGACGACCGGAAAAAAGCGGGGATCGCTGCATTTGGTGCCCGTCCACATCTTCACCCCGATCATGCCGTACTCCTCTATGCCCCGCCGCACTTCCTCCACGGCCCCGGGGTACGCCGGGTTAATATAAACCCAGCCCCAAACGCGGTCCGGATAACGCTTCATGATCCGATGCAAATCCCGATTGAACGAGGAGCATTGCGCCTGGGTCGGCTCATGAATCAATTGCACGGGATAATAGCAGCCGGGGCCCAGCGAGGCGACGCATGAAACGTCGATGCCGTAACGGTCGGCCGCTTCCAGAAACGCGTCCACTTCCGAATCGGAGAAAGGGTTCGTTACGAGGTGCGAGTGAACGTCAATAATCATCCGAATCCCTCCAAACATGCGATTACGCGACGCTTCGGGCCGCCTTGAATTTTTTGAACAGCGGGGCCAGCATAATCGCGACGGTAATCAACAAAAGCACGGCCGAATAAGGGCGGGTGATGAATATGGCGTAGCTTCCGTCCGAGATCGTCAAGGTGCGCCGCAAGCTTTCCTCGATGATCGGGCTTAAAACAAACGACAGGACGAAGCTCGGCAAAGAGTAATCCAGCAATTTCAAAAACAGCGCGATCACGCCAAAGGCCACCGCGATCCAGATGTCGAAAAACACGCTTCTTGCGGCAAACACGCCGATAATGGACAAAAGCAACAGAATCGGTATGAGGATATAGTTGGAGATTCTTAAAATTTTCGCAAACAGCGGGGTCATCCATTTGCCGATAAAATACATCGCCAACGTGGTCAGCAAAAAACCGATGAAAATGCTGTACACCAGATCGCTGTGCTTGGCCATGATGCCGGGCCCCGGCTGAATGCCGTGGATCAGGAAAGCCCCCATGATGATCGCGATGGAGGGGGAGCCCGGTATGCCCAGCGTCAGCAAGGGCAGGAGCGCGCCGCCCACAACGGCGTTGTTCGCCGCCTCCGGGGCCGTGATGCCGTCGGGATTGCCGGTGCCGAACGAATCGGGGTTTTTGGACATTTTCTTGGCCGCGCTATACGCAAACCAGCTTGCGGGACCCGAACCCAGGCCCGGAAAAATGCCGACGATGCTGCCGATCAAGCTGCCGACGCCGGTCGATTTCCACGTTTTATTAAACTCGGAAAACTTCAACCGATCGTTTCTCGCATTGGAATGCGTCTGAAATTTCGTGTGTAAATTTTCGCCGATCAGCAGGAAAATTTCCGAGAGCGCGAATACCCCTACGACCAGCGCGATCAGGTTGATGCCTTCCATCAGTTCCATGCGATCGGCCGTAAAGCGGGGAATCCCCGAAAACAGGTCCATTCCGACCGTTCCGGCCAGCAGCCCCATGATGACGGAGATCGAGCTTTTGATCATATCTCTGGAGCTTAGTGCGGCAACCGCAACCAACCCCAGCAGCCCGATCAGAAAAAATTCCGGGTCGGACAACTTGAGAGCGAGCGACGTCAGCGGGATGGCCAAAAAAATCAAAACCAGGCCGCCGAATAGGCCGCCGATCGTGGACGAGGTCAAGGAATATCCGATCGCTTTGCCCGCGTAGCCTTTTCTGGCCAGGACGTTCCCGTCCAGAATCGTCGCCGCCGCGGCGGGCGTACCGGGGATGCCCAATATGATCGATGAAATGGAACCGCCGTATTCCGCCGCCTGATAAGCGGCCAGCAGCAGCAATATCGACGCCAGCGGCGACATGGAATACGTCATTGGAAACAGCAGAACGATCGCCACCATAATGCCCAGGCCCGGCAAAGCCCCGATAAACATGCCGACCATAGTTCCGATCAATATAACAATCAGATTTTCCCAAGTCAAAAGCTGCAAAACATCATAACCAAAAACTTCCATGGACCTTCCTCCAATGCACGGTCTTTATGTCAAAAGTTCATATGCATGATCTTGCCAAACACCAGATAAACGAAAAGGGCAAAAGACACCGATATCCCGGCGGAAAGCGCCAGCGAAGAAAGCCCATGTTTCCAAAACGGGCGATACCATGTATACAGCAGGAAGAGGTAGATCGCGCACTGCAAATAAAAAGCGCCGAACACACTCCAGGAAATAATGAAAATCGCGGTAAAAACGACGGTAAAAATGATATGCTTGGTGTCGGGCAGGCTGATCCTCCCGTCCTCTCCCCCGCGAAAGGTGCGAGCCAGCCCCAAAACGCAAAAGAGAATCAGCAACGCGCACATGGCCAGCGGAAAAAACTGCGGTCCCAGCGACGCGCCTTCGACCGAAGGCATGCGGAGGGCCGATGCCCCAAATAAAATGCCGACGATGATAAAAAAAACAAACGAGATGCGGCTTGCTGTCCGATTGCTCATAATTCACCACCTTGAAAATGTTGGATCGGGCAGGATCCTGCACAACTTCCCGCCCGATCGATATGGGCCTGAACGAAAAACGCTTCGAATTATTTGCCGAGCAGCCCGCTTGTTTTTAACACCTTGCCGTTAAATTCGTACGTTGCCGAAATGTCCTTCTGAAAGTCCTCCGGGCCCGCATAGTCGACGTTGACGCCCATCTGGGCCAGCTTGTCTCCCATATCGGGTTCATTAAGCGCTTTCAACAAGGCTTCGTGCAAAATTTGCAATTTGTCTTCCGCCAATCCTTTCGGCGCCACGATGCCGCTGAAGAAGTCGCCGTACGCCTCGTAACCCAGGTCTTCCAAAGTGGGAATATCCTTCATGCTTTCAGGCTTGGTGCGCGTAATGTTCACCAGCGGACGGAGCGTTCCTTCCTCAATATGGGGCGCCGCCGTTTGGGAGCTTAAGAACACGCCTTGAATATTGCCGCCCAGAATCGCCCGCACGCCATCGGCTTCTCCATTGTATACGCCCGGAACGGCCTCGATGCCCGCCTCCATGCTTAAACCCTGCATCGCCAAATTATCCGTTCCTTGAATCGACACGACGCCATACTTGAATTGATGCGGGTTTTGCTTGGCGTAGTCCAGCCACTCATCAAACGTTTTCCACGGCGAATCGGATCGAACCAGCATAAAATGGATAGCGCTGTAAAACTTCATGATCGGTTGGAAGCTGTCGTCCTTGTAATCCACTTTGCCGAAATGGGGCTCAATCGCAATGCCGCCCGCCGTGACCGTGCCGATCGTATATCCGTCGGGCTTGGCGTTGTTAATATACGTAATGCCGATGGTCGCCCCGCCGCCGGGCTTGTTCACGATGTTGATCGGCTGTTTGTTCGGCAAATATTTCTCGGCCGCCGGGGCCAGCAAACGCGCGGTTACATCGTTGGCTCCGCCCGGCGCATACGGGATAATCCAGTCGATCGGCTTGGTGGGAAAGTCCGCTTTTTTAGGCTCCGGAGTCGGTATGGCGGAGGCCGTTGACTCCGGCTGTTCCGTTTGCTGCTGCCCGGCATTTTCGGATTTCCCGTTGTTCGTCGTGGACGAGCAGGCCGTCATCGTTAAAATTAAAATTAAAATCGGTATGAACACAAATTTTTTCATGTTTTGTCCCCCTCGAATTTTGAGTTCCAACCTAAGCTTCTGGACAAGTCCTGCGCAGAAGAAACAACCGTCTTGATGATGTGGGGCATGCGTTCATCAGAAAAACGTTTCAGAAATCCGCCGATGCTGACGGCTCCGACGACACGGCCTTCATGATTCAGGATCGGCGAGCCGATGGCGGCGGTATCCGGATACACTTCGTTGCGGCTGATGGAAAAACCGGCCGAGCGAACCCTGCTCAATCGCTCCAGGAAATGAAGCTTGTCTTCCTCGTTCATCTGAAAGCCGTCTATAATTTCGGATCGTTCTTCCTGCCGCATCGACGCCAATATGGCAAGCGGGCCGCCGCCCCTGTTCAAGGGCAACACGTCTCCGATGTTCGTCGTGACTTCCTGCAGGGCGTAATTGCCTTTTACCGTGGCAACGCAGTAAGCTTGCCGATTTCTTTCGACGAAAAGATAGGAATTGTCGTCCAGCGTCTCCGTAATCTGTTCCAGAAACGGCTTGGCGCGCGCTATAATATCAATGGAGTTCAGTACCCGGGTTCCCAGATGGAACAACTCGATTCCCAGGCGATAGTACGGGGTGGAACCAATATGAAACTTCTCGATATAACCGACGCTTTCCAGCGTGCTGCAAAAACGAAGGGCCGTTGTTTTATTGTAAGACGTTTTTTTGGATATATCGTGCAGCGTCAGCACCGGTTCTTTTGCGGTAAACAGCTTTAAAATCAGGGCGGCCTTCTCAATGGATTGAATCAATGAACGGTCTCTCATATCGGATTGCGGAATCCCCTTTCTCATTGCGTTTTACAAGTATTATACGCGACAAGTTCGATCCGTTCAATGCTATTTCTCTCCAATCAAAGGCGGCTATAAACCGCCAATTTCAACGCGCTCATCGCTTCCATGGCATATTTTACGCCCTCCTTTCCCGTCCCGCTGTCCTTGACCCCTCCGTACGGCATGTGATCCCGGCGGAAGGGCGGAACGTCATTGATGATGACGCCGCCCACTTGCAGCCTTTCCACACAGTCCATCGCCGTTTGGATTCGGGGCGTATACACGCCCGCCTGCAGCCCGTACCGCGAATGGTTGACTTCATCGATGGCCTCATCCATGCGGCTGAACGGATTGACGACGACCACCGGACCGAAAACCTCCTGGCACGAAACGGACAAATCGCGGTCGACTTCGGACAAAATCGTAGGCTTCAATATGCCGTCCTGCAGCACTCCCCCTTCCCTGACTTGAGCGCCCGCTTTTTGCGCCTGGGCAATCCAATCCAGAATTCGGTTCGTCTCCCTGTCGGAAATAAGGCTGGAAACGTCGGTGGTCCGATCCAGCGGATCGCCGACGATTAATTGCCGCGTCGCTTTCGCAAATTCGTTTAAAAAGGTATCGTACAGCGTCTCATGCACATAGATCCGCTGTAGGGAAATACAGATTTGCCCCTGGTAGGAAAAGGCCGCCGTCACGCAACGCTGAACGATGGACGGGATGTCCGCCCCGTCGTCGATAATCAAGGCCGCATTCGAGCCAAGCTCCAGGATGACCTTTTTCAGGCCCGCATTTTTGCGGATATGCTTGCCGACCTCGGGGCTGCCGGTAAACGTCACGATTTGAATGCGGTCGTCTGTGACCAATTTTTCCCCGACCACGCTTCCGCTTCCCGTGACCACATTCAGCGCCCCGTCGGGAAGCCCGGCTTTCTGGAACAGCTCCGCTATGAACAAGGCGGACATAGGCGTTTGCTGCGCCGGCTTCAACACCGCCGTATTGCCTGCCGCCAAGGCGGGACCGAGCTTGTGCGCCACCAGGTTCATCGGAAAGTTGAACGGCGTAATCGCGGCGACCACGCCGACCGGCTCGCGAATCGTATAGGCCATCCGCCCTTCACCCCCGGGGACGGCGTCCATCGTCAACGTCTCGCCGTGCATTCTTTTGGCTTCCTCGGCGGACAGCTTGTAGGTTTGAACGGTCCGATCCACTTCCGCTTCGGCCGCTTTCAAAGGCTTGGCCGCTTCCAGCGCGATCCACTTTGCCGCGGCCTCCTTTTGCTCTTGCAGAAGCAGCGCCACATTCTCCAGAATGTGCGCGCGCCGATGCGCGGGCAAGCTTCTCATTCTGGGCCGCGCCATATCCGCGGAGCGGATGGCCTCGTCCGCCTCGGACAAGGAAGCGACGGGAACATCGGCGATTTTCGAGCCCGAATACGGGGAAAACAATGGCGCGTACTCGCGTCCGGCCTGCCATCGGCCGTTAATGAACAATTTACTTTCCACTGTCGTTCCTCCTTCCGGCGGGGAGTTAAAACTCCCCTCCCGAGGAATTGTTGCGCAGAACGGGGGAATCCCATTGGGTCACGCTTACTTCGATGAACACAGGCGTTTGAATGTCCCACACTTGATCCAGACACTTCGCAAATTCCTCCACGTTGGAAACCCGAAAAGCTTGAGCTCCCAACGCCTCGGCCGCTTTCGCATAATCCACTTCCGCGAAATCGGTTGAAATGTATCGTTCACGAAACCGCGTCTTCTCCACATGCTTGACCCATCCCAAAACTCTGTTGTTGATCACGATCATCAGGATCGGCAGTTGAAACCGGTGCATGGTTTCCACCTCTCCCATCGAATACCCCCATGCCCCGTCTCCCGAAAGGCATATCACCTTTTGATTTTCCTTTAAATTCCCCATCGACGCGCCAATGGCGGCCGGCGCTCCGTATCCGAGCCCGGCCAGGCCTCTGGGCGCGATGTAGTGACGGCCCGCCTGTCGAATCACGACATGCGCGGCGGCCCATGAGGAAGACAAGCTTGCGTCGCATACGACAATGTCGTCCGGCCGGATGTACGAATTCAACGCTCTCATCACATCCATTTGATGGGCGGGATTGGCATCCAAATGTTCGGGAACCGCCTTTTTCCAAGCCGTCCAAGCTTTCAACCGCGCATCCTGCCATTCCGTCCGCGTTTGAGTCAGCTTGTCCAATTCTTCCAACAGCGCGTCGAGCGTCGCTCCGGCATCGCCGACCAAGGCGATATCCACCGGGACGTTTTTTTCTATTTCGGCGGGATCGATATCCAACTGGATGACCTTGGAATGTTTCGCGGGAAGCTCCCATTGCAACGATGCGACCTGCCCCATCTTATTCCCGATAATGAAAAGAGCATCCGCTTCCTTCAACATATCGTTGGCTTCCGTTCTCCCCATCGAGCCGGCGACGCCGATCAAAAGCGGATGCAGCTCGCCGATGGCCCCTTTGCCCGTAATGGTCGTGGCCACAGGGGATTGCAGCCGCTCGGCCAGCTTTTGGATCTGATCGTACGCTTGGGAAAGGTGGCTGCCGCCGCCGACGAACAAGGCGGGCTTTTTGGACTCCGCCAGCAGTTGGGCGGCCCGGAGTATATCCGGGCGATAGGCCGCGCTCCGATACCAAGGATGGTGCTGTCTTCTTGTGGCGACGGCTTGTACGGCGTCATCCGGCAACGAGGCCGAAAATACATCGTCGGGAATGCAGATTACCGTCGGGCCAGGACGGCCTGTTTGAGCGATGCGGAAACATGTATCCACCACGCTGTCGATCGCCTCGGGCACATTGACAACCCCGACCCACTTGGTGATTTTGCTGAACATCTCCAGTTGATGCATGCCTTGGGCGGCCGATCCTCTATCCTTGCGATGCTCCCATCCCCTGGGAATATCCGCGATGATCGCAACCAGCGGAATGGACGAGGCATACGCTTCCGCCAATCCCGAGGGAAGGTTTGTCGCACCCGGTCCCACCGTCGCATCGCATACGCCCGTTTTTCCGGTTTGCCGCGCATAAGCGTCGGCGGCGAAAACGGCGGTTCGCTCGTCTCGCACCAGCGCATGTCTGATTTTTCCGTTTGCCTTTTGAATGCCTTCATACAGCGGAAGCGTCTGTCCTCCGGGAACTCCAAAAACCACATCCACCCCGTATTCGATCAACAATTCCGTTAATCTTTCACCGACTTTTTTCATCTTCGTGCATCCTCCAAATATCATGTTCTGAAGCGGCGAGAAGTTAAAATTTGATCGGAACCCCCTTTAAATTTTACATTTCTCTTTCTCCTTCACTTTTTCTTCCGCTTTCTCTTTTACTTTCTCTTTCGCTTTTGCTTTCGCTTTTGCTTTCCGCATTGCGGAATTGTATTTCATATTGCGTTACATTTTGAGTATAAAACCAAACGTTTATCTTGTCAAGGTTCATGTTCACCTGGAACTCTGGAACTCTGGAACTCCGGAACTCCGGAACTGAAGAAGCCGCTCCTGGTTGTTGACAAGCGCAAGTTAAAGTTTGTCGCCCTATTCAAAAGAAACGGAGATCCGTCTGCATCCCGCACGATCCCGCCGTCGGATCGGATTCGGGTCACGCTTCCGACGATCATGTTTCCGCCGACCGTACTTCCACCGATCGTGCTTCCACCGATCGTGCTTCCACCGATCATGCTTTCACCGACCATGCTTTCACCGATCGTGCTTCCGCTGTCCGCGGGCCTCGTCAGCCAGGTTCGGTCACGCTTTCATACAGCGGGCGAATCCATACGTTCGCAGGCGAACGGAGCCGCGTTCAACCGCTTGGTCAAGACTGTGACCGTGATCTCCTGAAAGTTGATCTATCCACCGGTACCCTGTTCCAAGTCTCAAAATAATGCAATGATTGCAAAACGCCGTATCGCACCACACCCTTTGAACGAAAACGGACATGTCTTTTAAGGTACAACCGGAGCATGAAAATGGACAGCATGCATTTATTGGGCATCGCTCACTTCCGATGTCTGCCACGATCGTAAAAGCCGAAGCCTGATACGCCCGCCTTTGGATTTTCACAGAAAAATCGTACAAATGAATGTAAAGTTGGAGGGCATTGAACGGAACTGAGATGAAAAACCATACAAAAACGCACTCTTCCATCGTGAATTTTTGAATTATGGAGGAAAAAACATACAAATAGATACAAACCGTGGGGGAATCGAACGCATGTTGTATGAAAAGTCGTACAAATCGCACCGGGCCGTACCCGGCCAACGCCGGGCCACACAACCACAAGCTCGAAATCGGGGAGGTCTGCATGAGTCCTATGCAAGACGACGATATCGACGGACTGATCATACAACCCATACTCGAAACCACATACTCGAAATCGAGGAGGCCCGCGCGAGGGCTGCGAAGGTTCAGAATCGTAAAGGAGTACGGCGTTAGGAATAGTATAAAAAAGTAACGACAACAAGTTAGATGGGCCGCTCAATTTTTTTGAACTGCATCCCACCGAATAGCAACGAAAAAACGCGGCCTGTCGTTAAAGACCAGGCCGCACAACACGTTCAGCATAATACGGGATCCAGACTTCCACTTAAGCAATGGCCATTCCAGATTCCTGCCGGGGGCGGTTCTTGTTCTGCCGATTTGTCACTTCTTTGTCACTTCGCGAAAATCCGGTAGGTAAAGCATAACGGCCGTGTCCGCGCGGGTTGCCTGATTCAACGGATGAATGCGACGGCCGTCGCCCTGTATCACGCCTTCCCCGATCAATGCAGCGACCGCATGCGACGCATATTCGGATACTTGGCCGTCGCCTTCGAAGGCAGACAGATCGGATTCGCTTGCTTCCGGGGCGAATCCTTTCAACGCCAGCGCTTTGTACATCATGACCATCATAGCTTGTCCGGATATCGGCGCTTGCGGGTCGTCGTTTCCGCTATTCGGCTGTTCATGCGTCGTGTCCGCATCCTCTTCAAGCTGAATGACCACAGAGTTGGATGTCACCGTGATGCCGTCCAGGGCGACCTTCGCCCAGACCGACAGCGCCGTGACCAAAGCGGGCAAGAAACACAAAAGACACGGAATGTTTTTCCCGTGCCTCTCTTTATATGGCCTCCGCATCCCTTGAAAAGTTCAAGACAAGCTTCGCTCAACGTAACCTTCGGGAGTGAATCCCTCGACAAATTCCCGGGCAATCTGCAAAAAACGCTGGTCGCGTGAAATTAGAATGCCTTGTATTTTTATCGTCTGAGCCAATAAAATACTGTCAAAAGGATCCAGGCTTTGTTCGCTTTGCAACCGATTGGCTTCCTTTAATTCCTCGCTGTCGGGCGTCAAACAACGCACGATCCGTTGAATGGCATGCAAATCTTGTTCAATCTCGGAAAAATCAATTCTTTTTTTGCGCCTCAATACATACCTGATTTCAAACAAGGACAAAAGGCTCGTATAATTTTTCAGATGCTGATTTTCTCCCATTTCCAAAATCACGGACGGGGCAATCCAAAGGCTTCTCCCTGTCGCCGTTTCCTCTTCTTGCGTCAACCAGTTGATGAAAATATCACTGTCTATCATCAATTTTTCCATACAGGTTCTCCCGCAATGTTCGGATCGATTGTTCAGCATCGGATGTTTCCTGAATCGCTTTGTACTTGCCTAACATCTCTTTGACCAAACTTGCACCGGGTTTGGCCTCGTATGCCGTCATCTTGCGCAACGTGATGCGATCGCCTTCCCATTCGAGCAGCAACCGATCGCCTGCTTGCAAGCCGGCCCCTTCCCGTATTTGTTTCGGGATGACAATTTGTCCTTTGGACGACAAAGTGATGAACTCTTGCATCATTCACACCTTCCTGCCGCGTTTCGTCTTACTTATAAGATAACACAGACTTATTTGTAAGTCAATGCTTATTTAAAAATGGGCGTTTGACGGCATGAAGTGCGAATTCATCGGATGGGCATGGGAGAATACCCGGCCTGTGCCGCCGCACCCGGGGCATGATTCAAAAAACAGGCTGTCCATGCGATTCCTGATTTTCTTTCGCGTGATTTCAAGCAATCCGAGCTTGGTCCAGCCGACAACGATCGATTTGGTTCGATCGCGCGCCATGGCGTTTTGCATATAGTTGGCGATGCGGTTGCGGTTCTGTTCGTCGTCCATATCGATAAAATCGACAATGATAATCCCGCCGAGATCCCGAAGCCGAATCAGCCTGGCAATTTCCTCGGCCGCCTCCAGATTGGTTTGAAACACCGTATTTTCCAAGCTGTCCATCCCGATAAATTTACCCGTATTGACATCAAAAACCGTGAGAGCTTCCGTTTGGTCAAGGAACAAATAGCCCCCGCTTCGGAGCCAAATTTTCGAGCGAAACGCTTTCTCCAATTCCTCCTGCACGCCGTTATACAGATCCTGCGGCAAAGCTTCGCTGTAAATTTTCACCCGATCGGCCAGCTTCGGAGAAATCCGCTCCAACAAACGAATCACTTCTTCCCCCTGCGCCTGATCGTCGATCACCAGCTCGTCCACTTCATCGTTAAAAATATCGCGGACCAAGCGGGGAATGATATCCAAATCCTGATAAACACATGCGGGGATTGGACCCGTTCCGATCCTGGCATGAATGCCGGACCACAGGTTGCGCAGAAAACCGAGATCCCGTTCGATCGCCTCCCTGGACTCCCCCTCCGCCGCCGTTCTCACAACCATTCCTTCCCCCGAACGAAGCATTTGCTCCGCCAGCGACTGGAGCCTTTCCCGCTCCTCCGCCGCAGCGATTTTACGGGAAATTCCCGTATACCGCGCCGTCGGCATGTAGACGACCCATCTGCCCGGCAAGGAATAGTGCGTTGTGACCCGCGCCCCTTTGGTCCCCGACGGTTCCTTGATCACCTGAACCATGATCTCCTGTCCTTCGCGAATCAACCGGTCAATAGGCGGTTTCGCCTTCGGCTGCTTTTCAGGGCCGGCGGGCAGCAGATCGTCGATATACAGAAAGGCGTTTTTGCTCAGGCCGATATCGACAAAAGCCGCCTGCATGCCGGGCAGCACGTTCACCACCCGCCCGACATAAATATTCCCGGCTACCGATTGTCCCGAAGAGGATTCAACATAATATTCAACGAGCTTCCGATTTTCCATAAGCGCCACTTTGGTGTTGTCTTCCGCACAATGAACGATGATTTGTTTCATTGTCTCACCTCACGTGTCTAGTTTACATGAAAAGATCGGAAACTGCACACTCCGCTTTTTTTTCAATGAAATAACCGTGGAGCAAGCGATGCTCCGTAATCGTCCCCTGAATCGTGCCGCCCTCGCCAAGCACATAGATCAAATGGTATTTTTCCCTGCGGATCAGACGGGCGATCCGGGATATTTTATCATTCGCATGCACGGCGATGCTTCGCACATCCGCGCCGGTCATCGTCATTCGGGAGAGCTCCGTGCTTTTGCCCATCAAAAACCGGAAGAAGTAATACGGCAAATTGCGGTAACCGTACCAATTGGAATACAGCAAAAACAGGCCGATGATCAACTGGTTCATTTGCAGACCGAAGGAATGCCAGCGCATAACGGAAGTCAAAGCAAATGCGAAGCTGAAAAACAAACTGACGACGGAGCAATACAGAATCGTCCGATGGTAGGACATGCACCTGCTGACCAGCGCCTGCAGCACCTTCCCGCCATCCAAAGGCAAGATCGGCAGAAGGTTGAACAGCGCGATGATCAGGTTCGAAAGAATGAAGTAATTGCCCCATTCGTCTCCCCAATAGCCAAGCTGCTGCATGCCTTTGGCCAAAAGGATCATCAGTCCGTTTTGCAACGGGCCCGCCAGAGCCACCACTATCTCCTTCCAGGCCGTCACGCTGCCGCTGCTGTCAATCCTCGCCACGCCGCCAAAAGGAAGCAGTTGAATTTCCCGCACATTCCAGCCGTACCCTCTGGCCGCGGCGACATGGCCGAGCTCATGAATCAGCACGATGCCGAAAAGGGTAATCAATTCCAAAAAATAGCCCGTTGCGACCGAACACATCATAACCAGAACAAACAAAGGGTGGAAGCGAAAAGAAATCCCGAAGCAATTAATCAAATGAAATCACTTCCGCCGGATTGACGAACCGATCATGGCGTTTGACGGCAAAAAACAACTGACTTTCCGTTCCGGCCGTTCCGGGCGAAATGCCGGCGATGACGTCCCCCCCTTCAACCCAGTCGTTGGGCTGGACCGCTGCGGTTTGCAGCATTCCATACACCGACTGCAACTCATCGGCATGACGAATCACCACGGTCAAGCCGCTGTCTTCCGTCCATCCGGAAAAGGTGACCCTGCCCGCGGTTAAGGCTTTGACCTCCGTGTCCGGGGTCTGGATCAAAATCCCTGAATCGTCCGCGCGAAAGGCACGGGAAATCGCACCCTTGATCGGGGGATAAAATAAAGGTTGTTCCGGGTTGGCCAAACCCTTTTCAGTGGGATGAAATACGGGGATAAGCGAAGGAAATCCTTGAAAATGGCTTTTGTACCATACGGCGGCACGGTCAAATTGAAAATCCTGCGTAAACATCAGGCCGATTTGAGTCTGGGCCTTGGCGGCCCACGGCTGATCGATTTGAAACAGCCCCCAAACCGCAGCATAAATAAACACGCACAGCACGATTTTGAAGCGGAATTGGCCGAGCGTCGGCCGCTGCGACCATTCCCTCCATCGGGACGACGATTGGGCGCTGCGGATTTCGTCCGGATCGGCGAGGCCCCATCCCAACGTTTTCTGCTTCAGCTTCCAAACGTATTCCGGGTCTTCCATCCGCGGATCGATCGCTTGCGCCCCCGCATCGGCATACCGCCCTGGACCGGGTTCGGAGAACGCCGGCTCGCTCCGATTCATCCATTCCTCACGGCGAGACAGGGAGGATGGCGAATCCTGCCGTTCCATCAACGATTTCAATCGTTCCTGTCTGCGCTGGCGAACATTTTGCTTGACCTTCATGCTTCCTCCCCCTCGTCCAAGCCGATTGGAGCGATGTCATGCTGCGACAGCTTGTTCACCATTATATGTATGCCCGCGCACGCGCAAATATTCGGGCGGTTGGGAAACGCCCGATCGTCCCCGCGGATTGGAAGAAATCCGCGGAGGGGCCGGGTCGCGCGTGTACCCGATCACACGGCGGACCGCCCGGCGCTCGGATGGCGGCCGCTCGAGCGCTCTTCCGATGCCGGGCCATGCCCATCCATCGGCGCCCCCGGCCATCCGCCCATCGGGGCCGCCGCCCGGCGCTCGGATGGCAGACGCTCGGGCGCCAATACCTGCAAAAGTGCAGCTATTTTCAATCGGCATCGACGCAAAAGGAAAATTGCTGCAAAAATGCAGGTATTTCAGGACGAATCGCCGACAACGAGCGGCTACGCCTAAAATACCTGCACTTTTGCAGCAATTCCTTCCCGATCCACCGTCAACGGAAAAAATAGATGCACTTTCGCAGGTATTTTCCGCCGAGCATGAAAGCCGGCCGCCGCCTAGTACTCGGACGGCTTTTCCTGATGCACCAATATGCTGGAAGCCATCCCCAGGCACATCATGTTGATCAGCACCGACGTCCCTCCGTAACTGACAAAAGGAAGCGTAATTCCCGTCAAAGGCATCACGCCGACCAGCATGCCGATATTCTCGAAAATTTGAAACACAAACATGGAAACGATGCCGATAATGATAAGCGAGCCGCTGAAATCCGTACACTGGATGGAAATTAAAATCAGCCGGTAAATCAACAAAAAATAGGCCAGCAGCAACACCGCAGCCCCGATAAAGCCGAACTCTTCCCCGATCACGACGAAGATGGAATCGGAAAAAGCCAGCGGGATGCTCCCGCGGTGGACCGAATTCCCTCCGAGATACCCTTCGCCCTTCAACCCGCCGGAACCGATCGCTATTTTGGACTTCATCACCTGATAAGCGTCGTCCTTGGACACGCTTTCCGGATCGAGAAAAGTATCGATTCGTTTGGCCCAATGCCCGACGCCTTTTTCATCCAAATAGTGGTAAATCGGATCATGAAACGTATGGTAAAGGTACAAAAAGGAAAACAGCAGCACGCCTGCCGCCACAAGCCCGATCAGCACATGCGTGTACTTGACGTTCCCGATCCAGGCCATGCCGAGCATAATGACCACATAAATAATATCGTTGCCCAAATCCGGTTGAATCAGCACCAGCAAAAAAGGCAGCGCCGTCAACCCGATGATCGGCAAAATATCCCTCGTCACTTCCAACTGACTGCCCTTGCATTTTGAAAGCCGCCAGGCCAAAACGAGGATCAGCAACAGCTTCATCAGCTCCGCCGGTTGAAAAGAAAAACCGAGCGGCAGCAGAAACCAGCTTTTCGCTCCGTTCAGCTCGGCGCCGAAAAAATAAACGGCCACCAGCAAAGCGACGCCCACGCCATACAGGTAAATGGACCCCTTCAACAATAGGCGATAATCCAACATCGACATCGCGAAAAACACCACAAAGCCAAGCGCATAATTCAACACATTCCGAATATGCAGATTATGGATGTCCGCCAGGTTCAACGTGGCGCTATATATGAGAAATGAGCTGATCACCATAAAAAACAACAGAATGGCGACAATCGTCCATTCCATTTTTTTGGCTTTATCCAGCACGCATCATCATCCTATTCCAAAAAACCTCTTTATTTTGGCAAAGGCCCCCTGCTTCATGTCAAGCGGCATTAAAGGGACCGTGTCTCCCGTAATCCTGCGGGCAATATTGCGATAAGCGATCGCGGCGCGGGCGGCGGGATTCATCACGGTCGGCTCCCCCGTGTTCGCCGCTTTGATCACGTGCTCATCGTCCGGCACAATGCCCAGCAGGTCGATGGCCAGAACGGAGCAAATATCGTCGATGCTCAACATCTCGCCCTGCTTGACCATGTTGATCCGGATGCGGTTGATGATCAGCTTCGGTCTGTCCATTTTGTACGATTCGAGCAATCCGATGATGCGATCGGCATCCCGCACGGCCGCGTTTTCCGGCGTGGTGACGACAATCGCCTGATCGGCCCCGGCCACGGCATTTTTAAATCCCTGCTCGATCCCGGCGGGGCAATCGATAATCACATATTCGAAGTCCTGCTTCAATTCGAGCACGATGTCCCTGACGCTTTCCGGAGAAACCGCATGCTTATCCTTGGTTTGAGCGGCCGGGAGCAAATACAGCTCATCGAATCTTTTGTCCTTGATCAACGCCTGCTTCAATCGGCAACTGCCTTCGACCACATTGACCAGATCGTAGATGATCCGATTTTCCAAGCCCATGACGACATCCAGATTCCGCAAGCCGATATCCGTATCGACCAGACAAACCTTTTTGCCCAACAAGGCCAACGCCGTTCCCACATTCGCCGAAGTCGTTGTTTTTCCGACACCGCCCTTCCCAGAAGTAACCACAATTGCCTCTCCCAAATTTTTCACGCTCCTCATCATTCTTCTTTGGCCGGGCGTCTGCGATGCAGGTTGACAATCTTGTCGATTTCCATCGAATCCCCGTTTAAATAAGCAAACTCCATAAAAACCTCTTCAATTCCCCATTCATCGGGCGGTCTGCTGATCACATCGGCGATGCGGAGCTGGGTAGGCTTCAGGTGCGAAGCCGCAATGATCGAATTCGAATTCCCGTCGATTCCGGCATGCGCCACCCCTTTCAGCGAGCCCATGATGTAAATATCCCCGACGGCGGTAATGACACCGCCCGGATGCACGTCGCCCAGAAAAAAAAGGTCCCCGTCGTAATGGACGCTCTGCCCCGACCGGATAATTCCCGTCATCGTCTTCAAACCGCCCTTGGAAGGCTCGGCTTCCTTTCGCTCGGAAGTGACGGACTGCACCAGCAAATTGTCGTGTTTCTGAAACAACTGGAGAATCTCTTCCTTCTGCTCCTCGGTCATCTCCCGGTTTCCCGTTTTTATTTGGACATGGACGGTTGGCCCCGTTAAAATTTTTTGATGTGTTTTTTCCAGCTTGAAGCTCAGTTCCTTGACCAATTCCGCATAGCTGCAGGCGTCGTCAAGCAGGAAAATCAGCCCTTCTTTCACACCCTTTATCGTAACACATCGCTTGGCTGTGGTCATATCCGATGTCCCCTCCAAATGAAACCTTCAGTCCACCGTGCAGTCTTGCCTCGGCCGCAGGCGAACGCTCCGCCGCCGCTTCGGCACGATCCTTTCGCTTCGCCGCCGCTTTTTCCATCGCGCTTCTAAGCCGAGCTTCGGGTTTCCTCGGATTCCTTGCGGCCGGCAAAGCGCGCGAGCAGACGGCGGGCCGAAGCATGGAAAATCGCCGCGACGACAAGATTGATGCCCAAGCCGGGCAAAACAGATCTTGTCAAATTCCATTGGAACGGAATGTCAATGACCCTGAACAGCGTGTAAGTTTCATATAGCGCCATATCGTAGAGCAAACTGAACAACGTGACGAGAAACAGCGTTTGCCAAATGCCCGCGCGAGCTTTGCGGGCGATCAAACCGGCGGCATACCCGATCAGGCCCATGCTGAAACAATGCGGTCCCATCATATGCCCCCCGTACACGATATCCTGCAGCAAACCGAATAACAGCCCGTATGCGAGAGCGGCGTAACGATTCAAATACACGGCGGTGAAAACGACCCCCACCATAACCAGATTGGGAACCATTTGCAATTGTTCGCTCCATGCGTCGGGCAGGAGCCAGGGCATCGCCGCCCCTTCCAGCAGCATGGCCAGATACAGGATCAAGCCAATCCAAACATAACGCATGACTCACCTCAAAGTTCCGGTTCTTCGATCACAAACACGTGATGCAAATGGTAAAAGGTGGCGGACGGACGAATCCTCGCCGTGTGGGTAATGCCAAACTCCCCCACTTTTCTGGACACCACAGTGCCAATCTCAACCCCTTTGGGAAACACCCGGCCAAATCCGGAGGTAATCACCGTATCGCCCACGGCAAGCGGATCGGTATCCTGAATTTTATTCATGATCAACTGGCCGGTCGTGCTGTCATAGCTTTCAATCATGCCGAAGGATTCCGGTTTTCCGGCCACCGTCGCCGCGATCGCCTTGGTGCTGGACAGGTTATGCTCGCTGTCCGTAATCAACTGCACGGTGGAGTAAAACTCGGCCACGCCGGAAATCCGGCCAATCAGACCTTCGCTCGTAGCCACGGCCATATTCAGCTTGATCCCATCCTGCGAACCAAGGTTGATATTCACGGTGCGGCTCAGCGGGTCCGGGCTTTCCGAGACCACTTCGGCGATGTGCCAGGTGTAATCATTCAATTGACGCTGCCTTTGCGTAAAGGCCAACGCATCCTCCAACCGTTTCTTTTCCGCCTCCAGATAATTCAGCCGGGCGGTGTCTTTGACATAGAGGGACATCGCGCGCTTCAAGGCCTTGTTCTCTTCCTGCGTTTGATGCAGCGTCTTCATATCTTGAAAGAAACCCGCTATATAGGCAGCGGGCTTGTAAATGAGACCCTGTGAAAAAGAGACCACATCCTTGGAAAATTTCTCTGGCCATGTCAAATTTTTTCGGTCGCCCAGCGTCAATCCCATCAGCGCAATAAAAATAATGAAGGCTGCCAGTAAAATGAATAGCCTCTTGTTCCCCAACAATTTAAACAAAGGCCGCACCTTCCAATCTAAAACATTCGAACCGCATCATTTCAGACTGTACTCGTCAGCGATTGGAACGACCGTTTGCGGTCGATTTGGCTCTGAACAGATGGATGTTTTCCAAAGCCCGGCCCGTCCCGACGGCAACGCAGTCAAGCGGGTTCTCGGCCACGATGACGGGCATCCCGGTTTCACGCGTAAGCATTTTGTCCAGATTTCGGAGCAGCGCTCCCCCGCCCGTGAGCACAATTCCGCGGTCCATAATGTCGGCGGCCAGCTCGGGCGGACATTTCTCCAGCGTAACCTTGACCGCTTCAATGATGCTGCTGATCGTGTCGGACAGCGCTTCGGACACTTCGTCGGACGATACCTCTATCGTTTTGGGCAAGCCGGTCACCATGTCCCGGCCGCGAATTTCCATCGTTTCCTTCGGGTTCAACGGCAAAGCCGAACCGATGTCCATTTTCATCAGTTCCGCGCTTCTTTCCCCGATCATTAAATTATAAGCTTTCTTGACATATTGCGTGATGGATTGATCCATCTCGTCTCCGGCAACCCGGACGGACCGGCTGGTGACAATGCCGCCCAAAGAAATGACGGCCACCTCCGTCGTTCCGCCGCCAATGTCCACCACCATGCTTCCCGTCGGCTCCCAGACCGGAAGGTCCGCGCCGATGGCCGCGGCGAAAGGCTCCTCTATCGTAAACGCTTCTCTTGCTCCGGCCTGACGGGTCGCATCTTCGACCGCCCGCTGTTCCACGGCCGTAATGCCGGAAGGCACGCAAACCATCACATTATGGCGATGGGGCAAAAAATATTTTTTCTTTTGCGCTTGCCGAATAAAATATTTGATCATGACCGCGGTCGTTTCAAAGTCGGCGATAACGCCGTCTTTCATCGGGCGGATCGCCCTGATGTTTCCCGGGGTGCGGCCGATCATCCGCTTGGCCGATTCGCCTACGGCTTCAATCGTTTTCGTATCCGTGCGAATAGCGACAACAGAAGGCTCTCTCACTACAATTCCTTTGCCTTTTACATATACCAAGGTGTTGGCTGTTCCCAAATCGATGCCCAGGTCTTTTGAAAAGCTTCCAAACATGTATGTTTTTCTCCCTTCTCCTGCATCCGCAACCTTTATTATATTACATTAGCCGCTGCTCCTTCAAACTGGTAAATTTCCCGTCGCCGATGATGATGTGATCCAATACGTCGATGCCGATAATTTGCCCCGCCCGAACCAGACGGCCGGTAATATCTATATCTTCCGGGCTGGGTGTCGGGTCGCCGCTAGGATGGTTGTGCAAGCAAATAATGGAAGCGCTGCTTTTCTTGATCGCCGCGCGAAACACCTCTCTGGGGTGAACGATGGAAGCGTTCAGGCTGCCGATGGACAGCGTTTCTTTGGCCATCACCTGATTTTTGCTGTTCAGAAACAGACAAACGAAGTGCTCCTGCTGCAAATACCGCATATCCTCCATCAAATAATCGGCGGCATCGCCCGGCGAGCCGATCGTCACCGTTTCCCGAATCGAGCTGCGGGCCAACCGCTGGCCCAGTTCAATCCCCGCCTTGACCTGCAGCGCCTTGGCTTGTCCGATCCCCTTGAACCCCATCAACTGCTCCACGCTCATATCCACCAAATATCTCAAACCGCCGGATTCGATCAGCACCCGATTCGCAAGCCCGACCGCCGATTCGGACACGGTGCCCGTTCGAAGCAGAATGGCGAGCAGTTCGGAATTGCTTAAAGCCCGCGCCCCAAATTGCTGCATTCGTTCCCTCGGCCTCTCCTCAACGGGAACATCGCGCAACGTAAAATTGTGCGATTCCATGAATTCCCCTCTTTCATAGCTAAAATTGAATGATGCGGGCGGTCAGATTTTACGGTAGACCCAAGCGGCAGCCGCCAAGCCGATCAAATGGAGCAAATTTAGTTTAACCTGAATCATAAATTCATAATTCAAAAAATTGAAATCCGCTTTGGGGTGCCAGGAGATCGCAGTGGAGCGGGTCAGAAAAGCAACGGATTGCACCGAATCCAGCAGATGGGAAACGATGGTGCCGGCGATCAAACCGAGGAAAAGAAACACGGTCAAAATCCAGTTGTTCTTTCTCATATTCCTCTCCTCCAAATCCGCGACCAAATTCGGGCCATTTTTACACCATACGACTATTATACGGGTTAACGCACACCAATACAATCCGAAGAAAAGCCGTTTCACGCGCCTGGGAAAAACACCGTTTGGCAGATGTTACCGGCTTACACGACCCCGAATGACCTGTAAAATAGGCAGGGGAGGGGTGCTTGCAATATGAACAAATGGCGGTCGATCCTGATTGTGCTGCTTGTATTGCTGCTATGGCCCGGCCGGGCGGAGGCGGAGAAGATCATTATAGATGCCGGACACGGGGGTTGGGACCCGGGAGCGGTCGGCGCCAACGGGCTGAGCGAAAAGCGGGTAAACCTGGACATCGCGGATAAATTAAGGCAGCAACTGATACATAAGGGGTACAGCGTCGAAATGACGCGCGTCGCGGACCTGTTTGTCAGTTTGGAGCAAAGGGTGGACATGGCCATCCAATACGCGGGGGACTTGTTCGTCTCGATCCATGCGAATGCCAACACATCGTCCAAAGTCAATGGAACGATGGTGCTTTACTATGACAACCGCTACCCCCAACGGCGCTATCCCGCTTCGCCGGAAATGGGCGAACTGACCCCGGCCAGCCGCCAATTGGCGCAGTCGGTGCTGGATCAAGTCGTCGCCGCCGCGGGCACGGCCGACCTGGGCCTGGTTCCCAGCTCGACGTATGTCGTGCGCAACGGCAAAATACCGAGCATTCTGGTGGAAACCGCGTTCCTGTCCAATCCCGAGGAGGCAAAACTGCTGGCCGACGACGATTTTAGAACACGCGTTGCGTCGGGCATCGCCAAAGGGATCGAGCAATTTATGCCCGTTGGATTTGCCGACATCGCCGGCCATTGGGCGGAACAATCGATTGTGGATTTAAAAAACCGCGGCATCGTGCAGGGGGAAGGAGCGAACTTCGCGCCGGAGCAGCCGCTGACCCGAGCCGAATTTACGGTCATTCTGGACCGCCTGTTCGACTTCACCGAACAAATGGAAAATCAGACGGCGGCAAATGAAGCCGACCCCAACCCGGCGTTCACCGATCTGGATCGAGGCCACTGGGCTTATGCGTCGCTCATCAATGCGGTCAAACTGGGCTACCTGCAAGGATACCCGAGCCAAAGCCTGCATCCCGATCAATATCTTACGCGGGAGGAAATGGTCGTCTCGCTGGACCGCATCATTCATCCGGCCAACCGGGACATCCTATTCATCGACTCGTCATTTGAGGATGTGCCGAGCAAGCGCTGGTCCGCCAAGCCTATTTACCGGATGAAATACGAGAGGCTGGTCAACGGGGTTGACGAAAACCGCTTCGCTCCGACCCAATACGTATCGCGCGCCCAGGGCGCCGCCATTATAGATCGATACATGATCCGGGAAAACCTTTAGAAGCGCGGTGAAAAACGGGCGGCGCCGCACTGAAGTCCGGATTTCCGATCGCGGGAATTTCAGCCCACGGACAGGGAGAACGGTTGCGCTTTTTACCGGCCGTTTGACGCATCTTACTGCGAGAGGGACGTGAGAAAATGCTGCTCCGCCAGCACATATTCCATCAATTCCGTCTGGGTTTGCCACAAAGCCGCCTCGGACGGGTTTTTGTTGTATTCCTCCAGCGAGATCATCGCCGTGTTCATCGCGTTGACCATGTCATCCAGCGCGGGGCTGCTCTCGGGCGGAGCCCCTTTACTCAGCGCGTTCTCCAAATCGAGCCAGGTTTGATGCTGCATTCTCAACGAATCAATGGCGGAAGCGTCAATCGACGCTCGATGCTCGTCTTCCAGCAATCGAATCGTCATGCTTTCCATCGCTCCAACCAAATCGCTGCCGCCGGCGACGAATTGATCCAGCTCCTGCCCGTCGCCGGCATTCCACCGCAACTGATGAATTTCCGGCAAAGTCAATGTCTTGATATAGACTTCAAACTGGCTTTCCTCCAGACGATGGCTCAACCAAAGCGCATCATTCCGATCCACCGTTACGCCCGCATAAACGGAATAGTTGTCCGCCCCTTCGGCGACCGCCGCAAAACCTTTCCGGCGCAACTGCGACTTGGCCGAATCCGCTCCCTCCTGGTTGCTGAACACTCCATTTTGCAATAAATAATACGTTTGTGCGGAAATATGGACCGGCACGGCGCCGCTCGCATCCGCGGGAGCGCTCGCGGGCGACTGCGCTCCGTCGGCGCTGTCCGCGCCCGAAGCCCCGCCGTCCTCCAGCGCGGTTCCGTCCGCTCCGGCCAGCCCCGCGGAATACAAGCTTCCCGTGTCCGATTGGGCTCCGTGGCCGCCGAACCAGGACAGCGCGAGAAACCCGAACAGCACCCCCGTAACAATCGCCCCGGTGACCGACGAAGTCATTTTGAACCAGGGAAAGCCCCCCTTCTTTCGATAAATCGAGCGCGCTCCCGCCTCCCCCCATTCATACCGTTCGTCGGCCCGGCGGCCGGCCTCGTCGTAAGCCCCGTTTCGGGCGGGCTGCGGCTCCGCCTGATCCTTCGCGTAGGCCGACGCTCGCGGCGGTTGCCGGCGCGCGGAATCCGACTCGCGGATCAGTTGCTCCAGCCGTTCCGTTTCCGCATCGAAAGGGCTTTGCCAGGCGCCGTAATCCCGCGTAAATTGGTTTAGCCAATACGAATCCCGAATCGAATCCGCCGGGCGTTCCCGGGGTTCCTCCACCACTTCAAAATCCTCCGGCTCCAATGAGATGATATCGTCTCTGTCCCCGGATCGCGGCGCGTCGACGAAACGGCCGTCCCTGTGATCGAAACGATAGGTAATCCTGGCTTTATTCATCAAACTCTCTCCCTTGTCCCCATCTTCATTCACAGAATATGAGCGCAAGGAACAAAATATGATTGAATTTTCGGGACGCAAAAAAACCGCCGGAATTCGAACCGACGGCCGCGCCTGGAAGCGGAAAGCGGCTTTCCGGGACGCGGGCTTTCGGCGCGGCTTTTCCGCGGTTTTTTCATCGGGCTATTCGCACCAGACGATTCGCACTAAATATTCGCACCGGGCTATTCGTAGCGAAGCGATTCGATCGGCTGCATGCGGGCCGCTTTATTCGCCGGGTACAATCCGAAAAATATACCGACAGCCGCCGAGAACCCGAACGCGAGCAAAATCGCCCACCACGATACGAGAAACGGCCAACTGGTGATCTGGGCGAATAGAAAAGCGCCGAACAAGCCCAGCATCGTGCCGATCAACCCGCCAATAAAAGACAGGATCACGGATTCGATGATAAATTGGGCCATGATCACCCCCGGCGTCGCTCCGATCGCTTTGCGAATCCCGATTTCCCGGGTTCTCTCGGTGACGGACACCAGCATGATATTCATGACGCCGATGCCGCCGACAAACAGGGAGATCCCCGCGATCGAGCCGATGATGGTCTGCAAAATATTAAAAACGGCGCCAACCTGCTGCTGCGCTTCCTTTCCCGTCTGCGACATATACGACTTCACGTCGGTGTTGTGCCGTTTGGCGAGCAGCTTTTTCACCCGATCGATCGCATCGTTCAATTCCTGCGGATCGTCCGACCCGCTCTGAAGCTGGATGTAGTTCAGCCGAACGTTGGAGCTTCCGTAAGATACGGGAATCGCCTCCAGCGGCATGTAAGCGGAATAGTTGTTGCCTCCCAGACCGCTGAGAAGCCCCTTCTCCGTTTCAAACACCCCGACAATCTGGTAGATCTTGCCGTCCAGCGGGATTTTTCGCTGCAGCGCCGCCTGGGGAGAACCGAACTGCTCGTCGGCAAATTTCGATTCCACAACTACCACTTTACGCTGGGCCCTCTCTTCCGAGCTGGTAAAAAAACGGCCTGCGGCCAGCTTCATATTTTCCATCTTCGTCAGTTCGGAGGAGGTTCCGGTGATCGTGAAGTTCAACGTTTCCTTGCCCAATTTCGATTGCATCGGGAAAGACAAAACGCCGGCCGCTTCCTTCACCCCCGAAAGCTTGCGCACCTGGTCCAGGTCCCGGGTGGTGATGGAGATATCCTCCAGGCCGCTGTCATTTTGCGGGTTGGGCAAAACGACAAAAAAGGAATCCCCATACTTGGATATGCTGGAAATCACCGACGATTTGCCGGCCTGCCCGATCGAGACCACGGTAACGACGGCTCCGACGCCGACCACGATGCCGATGATCGTGAGAAAGGAGCGCATCTTGTTCAGACGCAGATTATCAAGGGCAATCCACACGTTTTCCCAAATGCTCATCCCCGATCACTCCCTTTCCGCATATCGTCCAGCACGACGCCGTCGCCGAAGCGCAAAATTCGTCGGGCATGCTCGGCGATGTCGGGCTCATGCGTAACGAGGATGACCGTGGCGCCTTCGTGATAAATCCGCTCGAACAAATTCATGATATCGAGCGACGATTTGGCGTCCAGGTTGCCTGTCGGCTCGTCGGCCAGCAGTACGGCGGGATTCATGCTCAAAGCGCGGGCGATCGCCACGCGCTGCCTCTGTCCCCCGGAAAGCTCGTTCGGCCGATGGTCCACCCTTTCGATCAACCCGACCTTATCCAGCAGCTCGCGCGCCCGTTCGCGCCGCTTCGGCCTGGAAACTCCCGCATACAGCATGGGCAGCTCGACGTTATGCAGCACGCTTTGCCGCGCCAGCAGATTGAAGCTCTGGAAGACAAAGCCGATTTTTCGGTTCCGAACCGCCGAAAGCTGCTCCTCCGTCAACGATTGCACTTCCTGACCGTCCAAAATGTATTTCCCGGAGGACGGGACATCCAGGCAGCCAAGGATGTTCATCAACGTGGACTTGCCCGACCCGGACGGGCCCATAATGGCGACAAACTCATTGCGGTCGATCCGCAAATCGAGCGGCGAAAGGGCCGCTACCTCCAGCGAGCCGTTGCGATACACTTTGGAAACTTGCTCAAGGCGGATCATGGATGGCTCGTTGCCCGGCGCCCCGCTCATTGAACCTTCACCTTTTTGCCTTCCATCATCCGATCCGTCGCCTCGGAAATAATGGGCTCCTGATCGCTTAACCCGCTCAAAATTTCCACCTGTTCATCGTTTTCCTTGCCCGTCTCCACCTCGACCTTCACCGCTTTGTTGTCAACCGCTTTGAACACAAAGGCGCGATCCCCCACG